>NZ_JAUBVZ010000005.1:327758-415976 GCF_036702805.1 Microcoleus sp. A006_D1 | reverse complement strand
TGGTTTACCGCTTTGGGTATCTCCACGATGGCGTTTAACTTGAACGGTTTCAACTTCAACCAATCGATTATCGACTCGCAAGGTCGCGTCATCAACACCTGGGCTGATGTCATTAACCGCGCTAACTTGGGTATGGAAGTAATGCACGAGCGCAACGCTCACAACTTCCCGCTCGACTTGGCCGCTGGTGAAACAACTCCAGTTGCTTTGGTTGCTCCTTCCATCAACGGCTAAGTTTTAGTCTGAGATTGACAAAAAGCGCTCCTAGAAATAGGGGCGCTTTTTGTTTGGGAAAATATATTTTGAGAGTCTCAATAAGACGATTAATCGCTTTAAATTCAGTTCTGGCTCAAGTTATTAACATTTCTTGAGCGGTCTTGGTTTTTTTATGCCGACCTACTTGATTACCATTTTCGATTTATTTTGTCAAGTCACAATTGCAGCGAGTCGATCGCAAGTTCGCTGATTTTCCTCGGGACTACCCACGGTAATTCGCAAACCTCCTCCGGTGTGCCGAATCAAAGTGCCTCGCTGTTTTAGCTGCTGCATGATTTGTTGGTGTTCCTGTTGCGCTGATTCGCTCTCAGCGGCTTTCACCCGCAGGTAAACGAAGTTAGCAGCACTCGGCCAAACTTGCAATTTTTGATGGTGAGTTAGCGCTGCAATTAATTTGGCTCTTTCTGCGATAATTTCGGGGATTACTGCTAGCAATAACTGCCGCTGCGCTAGGGCAAATTCTGCCGCTGTTTGCGAGAAACTGGGCAGGTTGTAGGGGAGGCGAATTTTTTCTAAGGTGGCTGTGAGTTCGGGATGGGCGATCGCATATCCGACTCTCATTGATGCTAATCTAAATGCTTTGGAAAATGTCCGCAAAATTATCCAATTCGGGTGCTGGTGCAATCTGTCTGCTAAAGTATTTTGGCTGAATTCAAAATAAGCTTCGTCGATTACTACTAAAATATTTTCGGGCAAACTTGACAACCATTCTATTTCATTGGTTGTTAAAGCATTGGCTGTGGGGGAATTGGGATGGACGACAAAGACGATGCGGACGGGGGGATTTTGATTTTGGCCGTTAGCGCAGCCCGCCCCTACGGGAGGCTCATCAACGGAGAGGATCGCCCTTTTTGCTGAATTGATGTCAATTTCAAAATTATCCTCTTGGCGCGGAACACTGACAACCGGAATGCCGAGGGTTTTGGCGGTAATTCCATACATCGAAAAGGTGGGATTGGCGACGAGAATTGAGCCAGCGCCGCCCAAGCAAGTAGCGATTAATAGCGATCGAATTAGTTCGTCGGAACCGTTACCCACAGAAATATTGTCGGCTGTAATGGCGGTTTTTGGCTGTGTAACGCCTTCTGGGCAGATATTTTGAGATTCGTTGACGTATTGGGCGATCGCCTGTTTGAGTGCTGCGTGGCCTCCGTCGGGATAGCGATTTGTCTCAATTAGCTGCTGGTAAGTCCAAGCTAGCTTTTGTTTTAATTCTTCTGGTAAGTCGTAGGGGCATTCGTTGGTGTCTAGGCGATCGAGTACACTTTCCGAGTGCGCTGATTCTCCTGACGCGCCGCCCGGATGGGGAGTGTAGGCGGCAAGTTCGGCTAAGTCTTGGCGGATAAAAGGCAGCATAGTATGATTTTATGTTGGAGATTGTAGATTGTCTAATTACGATTTGGTTTGCCAGTCTAGAAGATCATTAGTCATTAGTTTATGATATCTAGCGTATAAATCCTTGATTGTAATCAATAACTAATGGGAATATCTCATTATTGCCAAAAAATATTGTTTCTTTGAGTTGGACGGAGGAGGGCGGGTTTTGCCATTTTTTTAGTCATAAGTATCATAGATCCTCTTCTAAACCCGCCCCTACAAAATTCTCATGACGGAGGGCGGGTTTTGCCATTTTTTTAGGACGGAGGGCGGGTTTTGCCATTTTTTTAGTTATTTCTATCATAGATCCTTCGCTAAGCCCGCCCCTACTATTTTAATCGCGCCACAAAGCAATTCCGCCCAACAAACCGCTGACATTCGGTACTATTTTAACCTGTGGCGGTAAATCCAAAGCAATTTTTTTTGTATTGCCACCGCCGATGTAAAGGCGATCGCAGTTAAAGAGATTTTGCAGAGAGGCGATCGCTTTTTCCAGACGGCGGTTCCACCTTTTGACACCGACTGTATCCAATGCCAAACGCCCTAATTGCTGTTCGTAAGTTTCCCCTTTGCGAAACGGGTGATGTCCTAATTCTAGATTTGGCACCAAGATACCATCGACAAACAAGGCAGAACCGAAACCGGTGCCGAGGGTAATTACTAATTCTACCCCCGTCCCAGCAATTGATCCCAATCCTTGAATGTCGGCATCGTTCGCCACTCGCACAGGTTTTCCCAAGCGATCTTTGAGGGTAGTTGCTAGGTCAAAATCTATCCAAGACGGATCTAAATTTGCTGCGGTTTTGATGACGCCGTGACGCACAACGCCGGGAAAACCGAGGGATACTCGGTCAAATTCCCCTTGTCCGCTGGCTAAAGAGGCGATCGCCTCTAGTATGGGTTCCGGCTTCGGTGGTTGAGGCGTTTCTAAACGGCTGCGTTCCGTTTGGGGTTGACCTTCAGCGTCCAAAACCATAACTTTGATGCCGCTTCCGCCAATGTCAACGGCTAAGGTGCGAGTCGATTTATCTTGTTCAGTCATTTGATTGTTGAGACTTGCAAGTTGGTGAAATTTTAATTTTTGAATTGGCAAAAGTTTTGCATTGCTTCCCAGATTTCCCCTAGGACATTTCCCAAAGAATGATCGTCTTCTAATTCGATTAACTGCACCCAGGGACGGTCAGCGGCAAAACTTCTGCTAGCTTGAATCGGTATGATT
Organism: Microcoleus sp. A006_D1; assembly: GCF_036702805.1. Classification (NCBI taxonomy): domain Bacteria; kingdom Bacillati; phylum Cyanobacteriota; class Cyanophyceae; order Oscillatoriales; family Microcoleaceae; genus Microcoleus; species Microcoleus sp. A006_D1. The sequence continues at coordinate 413,104 of NZ_JAUBVZ010000005.1, read as the reverse complement.
GTATCATGCTTGCCGTGCATAATTAACGTCGGGACTGACCGCATTAATTTTTCTTCAGGATATTGAGCCATCTCTGCCACAAACTGATAACTCAACGGCAAATAGCGCTGTTCGCCGTAGTGGTAAACGGGCAAATAGTTTTCAGACTGCCACTTTTCTAACTGTTGCTGTCCCAACAGCGGCAGCCAGTGGGAGAGAAATTGAAAAGCCGGTGCTAGCAAAACTATTTGCTTTACTGATAATTGTCGCTGGGCTAACCAAGCCGCAGTCAGCCCCCCAAAACTAGACCCAATTATTGTAACTTCCCCTACATTTTTTACCTTTTCTACCGATTCCGAGGATTCGGTTTGGAAAAATTCTGTTTCTATTTGCTGCAACTGGCGGGTGAGGGTGAGGTTGGAAAAATCGTTTTGATTAAGATCGGGAGTTTTGAGATCGATTCCTAGAGAAGAAAAGCGCGATCGGAAATATTTAGCCTTAGCTGAATCGGGACTTGAAGCAAATCCGTGTAAATAAATGTAACTCGAATTGTTCGGTAGATTCATCCAGAAATTTTTATAAAATTTACCAACTAATTATTTTAACTTAAATCAGTAAGGCGTGCAGTGCGTACCTAGCAATTCAGTCACTAAGGTGCCCCGAAGAGCACCCTGCGATCGCAGGCAAACTACTCGTAGATTACTGCGGTTTTGGGGCGTTTTGCCTCCGGGTTTTACCAGCGTCCCTGCGCTGCTGCATTAGTTGAGATAATTGGCTGCGCTGTTCGGGCGTGAGGACTTCTCTCATTGACAGCGTACTTTCAAATTGCACCTCTTCTAACTGTTGTCTCAATCCCATGATTTGGCGATGTTTGTCGCGCATTTGGCTGGCATTTGCCGTCGTACTCGACATCATCGTTTCCAATTCTTGTCTGGCTTGGCGGATTGCTTGCATCCGCTGGGAAACTTGCTCTTTGTAGCGATCGCGCACAGCCTGCATTTTCTGCTTTTGATCGGCGCTTAAATTGAGTTGCTCGAACAGCCCGCCTTTCTTGCCAGCGGGTCGATTGGGACGCTGGTTTTGGGCAATTGTTTCTGCTTGGGCGGGGCTTGGAACGGCTGTTGCAGCGGCTGTAGTACCCAGAGTTAACATTAAAACGGCTATTGCAGAAATTCGGCGGATTGACATGAAAATTACCTCTTTGAGATTAGTTATTTTTTGGCGGTTCGCTGTCAGGGATAACAGCGTAATTAAACAAGTCAGTTGGGGAGCGTTCCAGCAAGTTTTCCGCTGGAGGCTCCTTCAATACAGCCTCCCAGTTATTGACAAGAAATGCTTCTAGGTGTGCCGCCTCATCCTTCTGATGTTGTGCGGTAACTAGGACGCGATAGCCTGATCCAAAAACTAGCAGACTTGCAGCGATCGCAGTAGGAACAGCCCACTTGGGAAAGCCGACTGTTTTTGACTTTTTAGTAGATGCGATCGATCGCAAATTCTCCAGATAATTTAGGTTTGTCGCGTCATTCCTATCTATTGCTGCTAAAACTTTTTGCTCAAAATCGGGGGCAGCTTCTGGAAGGTTTGGGCGATATTGCTTCATAAAACTAACTAATTTATCGTCGCTGTTTCCGTCCTTCATAGCTCATCAACCCCCTGTTTTTGCAAAAATTTCCGCACGGAATTTCGGGCATAAAATACGCGAGATTTGACAGTTCCCGCTGGCAGTCCCAAAATTTGGGCTACTTCTTTTTGTGGGATATCTTCTAAGTCGTGCAGCACCAAAACGCTGCGGTGTTCAAAGCTCAATTGCTCCAGTCCTCGTTGCACTAAATCTTGATAGTGCAACTGCATCAAGTTGGATGTGTTATCTTTGAGAATAACGCCATTCATTGTTTCTTGATTTTTGAGCTTGGAGTCAAAAGAATGCTGTTTCGCAAATGCTTGTCTTTGGTCAGAAGCCACATTCCAAGTGATTCGATAAAGCCAAGTAGAAAAGTTTTCCTGGTGCTTGAGTTTTGGCAATCCTTTCCAGACTCGCAGAAATACTTCTTGTGCTAAATCGTCAAGAAGTGATGAACCGCAGAGTTGGTAAAGGGTTGATCTGACTTTGTGTTGGTAGCGTTGGTAAAGGTATCGAAAGCAAGTACGATCGCCCTTTAAGCATTGATCAACTAAGTCGGAGTCGGAACAATCATCGATTAAAACATTGGCTGGCACACCTAACACCTGTGAAGTCTCCCCCACCTGTTCGTTATCTGAAGGCTTTAGACAGGACGATCTCGAAAAAGGTTCAAATGATTTAAAATTCTTTTTTTATGAGGCGACAGGTAGATCAGACGGGTAGATCGGACGTACGGTTGAAACCGCGCCTATACAGACAAAACCCGCCTCCGCGGGTTGAAGATTGTCTTCAGTCCGCGGAGGCGGACATTGTTTGTGTAGACGCGGTTTCAACCGCCGTCTTTTCTTTTCCAAGACAATCAGGAAACGGCAATGCCGTTTCCTGATTTGACCGTTTCCCGATTTGAGCTTTACCGCAGAGTTACAAACTCTTCAGCAGTCGATGGATGAATGCCAATAGTCACATCAAAGTCTTTCTTCGTAGCTCCCATATTAACCGCGATCGCCATTCCTTGAATAATCTCGCCCGCGTCCTTCCCAACCATGTGCACGCCCAAAACTCTGTCAGTATTAGTCTCAACAACCAACTTGACAAAAGTCTTCTCATCTGCACCTGTCAAAGCGTGAAACATCGGCCGAAACTTGGCTGTATAGCACTTAATTGAGTCACCAAATTTAGCTCTGGCTTCCTCTTCATTTAAGCCAACTGTCGCCGCTTCCGGCTGGGAAAATACGGCTGATGCGACATTTTCGTAACTAATTGCTCTCGGATTGTTGCCAAATTCCGTATCTGCAAAAGCGCGTCCTTCGGCGATCGCAATTGGCGTTAGATTGATGCGGTTGGTGCAATCTCCGACGGCAAAAATGTGTGGTTGATTGGTGCGGCTGTCTTTGGTAACTGCGATCGCACCTTTGTCTGTTTCGACTCCCGCATTTTCTAAACCCAATTTTTCCAAATTGGGTTTGCGCCCGGTAGCGCACAACAGCGCGTCTACTGTCAAGGTTTCTGAGGATTTTCCAGACAGTGTTAATTTTAATCCTTCTGGGGTTTTTTCAATGTGTGCGATCGAGCTTTCGGTCAAAATTTCAACTCCATGCTTCACCATTCCTTCTTGCACGTTGGTGCGAATTTCTGCGTCGAAGTCGTTCAAAATTAAGTCGCGGCGGATGATTTGAGTTACTTGGCTTCCCAACCCGTTCATAATACAAGCAAATTCGACACCGATGTAGCCGCCGCCCCAAATTGCCAACCGTTTTGGTTGCTCTTTTTGCAGGAATATTTCGCGGGAGGTAATCGAGTGTTCGATGCCTATAATTGGGACTCTTTCGGCTTCTCCGCCGACTGCAATTAAGATTTTAGCAGCAGTGTATTTTTTGTCATCAACTTCGACAGTGTGGGAGTCGATAAATTTGGCGTATCCTGAGATTAATTCAACTCCGGCTTTTTCGAGGAAGCTGATGTGCAGTTGGCTGAGTCGCCGCACTTCTGTGTCTACGGTGGTAACGAGTTTTTCCCAGTTGAAGCTGCTTTCTACTGGGCTCCAACCGTAGCCGATCGCATCTTCGTAAAGGTGCGAAAATGTTGAGGCGTACACCATGAGTTTTTTGGGGACGCAGCCGCGAATGACGCAGGTGCCGCCTACTAAATCATTTTCGGCGATCGCCACTTTCGCGCCGTAGGATGCTGCGCGCTTGGAACTCGCCAATCCGCCGGAGCCCGCACCTATCACAAACAAGTCGTAGTCGTATGTCATAATTGTCGCTAGTTTCCTATCTCAGCTTTACCAAGTTTACGCTTTACTTTTCTTAATGATATCTCAAAAATTTTTTGTTTTTTTGGGGTCAACTACTTTACTTCTTCCCCTTGACATGGTATTATTAGATAATAGAAATCTGTGCATTTATTTTAAAATTGCGCCCACTCCCATTATTAGAGTATAGCACAAGCAAGTCGCTAGAAATATATAAAAATGTAACTATTTTTGGGCGGCCGCCGATGAGGGAATTGGTAATTGTAAATTGTTGGTTATAGCCGAGTTTCGTAGAAACCCAGTTTCTCGCCCACGTCGCAGATTTCAGAAACCGGGTTTCTTGCGTGATTTCTCGTTACCCAACACAAAACTCGTAGAAACCCGGTTTCTCGCCCACATCGCAGATTTCAGAAACCGGGTTTCTTGCGTGATTTATCGTCACTCAACCCAAAACTCGTAGAAACCCGGTTTCTCGCCCACATCGCAGATTTCAGAAACCGGGTTTCTTGCGTGATTTCTCGTTACCCAACACAAAACTCGTAGAAACCCGGTCTCTCGCCCCCATGCGTAATTTATGAAGTTCAAAAAATAGTATAATTAACATTAAATAGTTCTCGGAGACAACAACTATGAAAGTCACGAACAAAGAAATTATTTATCCATGCAGCGACGGTCAACCAATGGCAGATAGCACAATTCAATTTGACTTAATGGTCAAAATTAAAGATGGTTGCGAGTCTCTGTTTAAAAAAGATCAAAACGTATTTGTAGCAGCAGATTTACTGTGGTATCCGGTTGAGGGAAGAAATGACATCTTTCAAGCACCGGATATAATGGTAATCTTTGGCAGACCCAAAGGTGACAGACTTTCTTACCTGCAATTTCGCGAAGATAATATTGCTCCCCAATTCGTGTTTGAGATTCGCTCTTACAAAGACACCCAAACAAAAATGGACGAGAAGTTTTCATTTTACAATTGCTATGGAGTTGAGGAATATTACGTTTACGAGCTAGATGAAGATGAAAAAATTTTGAGCGGTTGGCAAAGAATGGAAGGAAATTTAGAAGTAATCGAGCAGATGGAGGGCTGGATAAGTCCGAGATTGGGAATCCGATTTTAGTTGGGCGAAGATGGGTTAGAAATTTATAAACCCGATGGACAAAAGTTTATTTCCTATTTAGAATTGGTGGAACAGATAGAATTAAACCGTCAGCGCAGAAAACAAGCAGCTCAAATATCCGAACAAGCAGCTCAAATATCCAAACAAGAACGTCAGCGTGCCGAACAAGCAGTTCAAAGAGCCGAACGTTTAGCGGCAAAAATGCGCGAATTGAACATCGATCCTGATAGCATTTAAGCCACAAATTGTTTAATTTAAGACTTACTCATCAACACCAAAGAAACCGGGTTTTTATCGTTTATGCGCGCTATAACGAATTATTTTCGTGAAAAAACCCGGTTTCTCACCACCCGTGCGTAAGTCCCATAACCGTCCAAACGATCGCCCTTCCACCCCCGAAAACCCCCCATAAGTGTTAACTTAGTAGTAAGTTGTGTCGATCGCACATAAAAACAAATGCCTGAACTACAAACCGAGACCTACAAAGACCTCGACCTCCCAGTCACCTCAAAACCCGTCATCGTCGGTCTCGAAGACGTAACAAAAGTGTACGGCATCGGCGACCTGGAAGTTCGCGCCCTAAACGGGGTCAGCTTGACGGTAACGCAAGGAGAATATTGCTCGATTATGGGCGCGTCCGGTTCTGGCAAATCTACAGCTATGAATATTATCGGTTGTCTCGATCGCCCTACGAGCGGCAGTTACTACCTAGACGGCGTAGATGTCGCCCAAATGCCGGAATCAGAATTAGCCGGAATTCGCAATTTAAAATTAGGTTTTGTCTTCCAACAATTTCACCTGCTGGCTCAATTAACAGCATTAGAAAATGTCATGTTACCGATGGTTTATGCAGGCATTCCCGCAGCCGAAAGACGCGAACGGGCGGTAGAGGCTTTAACCAAAGTAGGTCTGCAAAGTCGGCTGCAAAATAGACCGAATCAACTATCAGGAGGACAGCAGCAGCGCGTAGCAATCGCCCGGGCTATTGTTAACCGTCCGGTGTTGTTGCTTGCGGATGAACCGACTGGTGCATTGGATACGAAAACCACTCAAGAAGTAATGGATATTTTTACAGAATTTAATGAAGCCGGCATGACTGTGGTGATGGTAACTCACGAACCGGAAGTAGCGCGCCAAACTCGCCGCGTTGTCTGGTTCCGCGACGGTCAAGTTATTCATAATAATCTTAATCCCGCAGAGCTTTCACACGCGGTATTTTAATGCCCATTCAAAAAGTTTTGCTACAATTGTCAATCTGATAGCAATTGTTAAAAGTCTCAGTTTCCCGCGCCGGACACGGCAGTGCCGTTTCCCTACAGATGCTCTCTACTTGTTACCAGTTTCCCGCGCCGGACACGGCAGTGCCGTTTCCCTACAGATGCTCTCTACTTGTTACCAGCCTAGAGCATGGAAAGGAAACCCGTTAACTAATGACTAATGACTATTGACTATTGACTATTGACTAATTAAAAGCACTCGGAAAAGCTGCCCAAACTCGATCGACAAAATCCCTAAGTTGCCGAGATGCGATCGTGCTATCCTTCTGATCAGAGTCCAGAGACTGCAACTCAGTCAACAACGAAATTACCTCCGTATCCAGCGCCGCCCGAAACAAACTCAGCGGCCACAACAAATCCGCACCATCCCGCAAATCCGATAAAGTGTATTCTTCCGGCCATTGATGCGATAAACCCTTCCCAGACACCAATCCAACCAACATTAAAGGGCGTACCCAACAAATTTGACGTGCCTCAACCACTTGAATTACCTCTGAATGCAGGCACGCATTTCCACATTCTAAACTGACAATTTGACCAGGCTTAAAGTTCAAAGCACAATCCATTAATGCTGACTCTTAATACAGACATAACCAAGCAAAATAAGTGCCGCAACTCTCAACAGCACCAAACAATATTATATCACAATTACTTATTCCTTCGGTCAACTGCCAACTATCAACTGTCAACTGTCAACTGCCAACTGTCAACTGTCAACTGCCAACTGTCAACTTTCATCAAGAGTTTTAAGAGCCATTTCGAGTTCAGCCGTCAACAATTTTGCTTCTTTTTTGCCACTACCACCATTAGCATAATCTGCCACAGAAAGCGGAGCACCGATCGCAATTTTCACCTGAGAACCCCATCGAGGAATGCGCGGGCGGTAACGAATACTCATCGGTACAATTTTCACCCCCAAACCCGGTTTGCTCAACTCTGCTTGCATCGCTAAACGAGCCAATCCAGCCTTAGGAGGGTGAACTTCGCCATCCTGAAAAATGCCACCTTCGGGAAAAATGACTAACATTTCCTTGTCGAGGAGCAACTCCACGCCGTAACGGAGACTGCTAATTGCTGGATGCTTGATATCGACAGCAAACCCTCCCAAATGTCTGATGAACCAACCTTGCAGTCCTTTCACTTCATCAGCAGTTACCATGAACCGCAAATCCCGTCCAGTCACCCTCTGTCCCGTTGAATAGGGCATCATCAGGGCATCCCACCGGGAACGGTGCGTAGGCGCTAAAATTACAGGCCCGTCCTTCGGCAAGTGCTCCTGTCCGGTTATCTCGATCTTCCCAAAATAAAAAGGTAGGACAATATAGTGACCTAGGGGATAAAACAAGGAGGTTAACCAAGGAGAAACGCGAGAGGTATTAGATACTACCTTGGCAGGCATTGGCTTCACTAGAGAGGATTTACTGGACTCAACGACGATCGCGGCAGTATGGCGCATGGCAATTAACCTGCTTTATCGATATAGAGTCTAAAGATATGTTGTTTGGTAAACCTTTAGTCTTTCGATGGGGACACTTTTGCTATTGGCATTTTGCCTCCGCAAGCGATCGCCCCCGCAACAGATCATCTGTAACAGGTAAAACATGATCCCACCCGACAGCACTAACGCAGAGCCGTCAACCCCCGTCCAAGCTCGATCGGGCAATTACCTATTATTTCAGTTAAAGAGCCAAGTTTGATTAAACATCGGCAATGAGAGAGTAAAAAAATTACCTGTTAAATTTTCCGGCGGGCTTGGAACCAAGAAAGCAACTGCTCGCGACAAACAGACTCCATAATACCGCCGAGCACCTCTAAGCGGTGACACGAAGGCGCGCTATCTGGAAGATTAGCCGCCGTCCGAATCGTGCCAGTTTTCGGGTCATCAGCACCGTATACCAGCAGACCGATCCGAGCTTGTACGATCGCACCAGCGCACATCGGGCAAGGCTCCAGCGTTACGTAGAGCGTACATTGGCTGAGATGCCAGTCTTGCAAAACTTGCCCAGCCGCCCGCAGCGCCAAGATTTCAGCATGAGCAGTCGGATCGCAATCTCGCTCTCGCCGATTTTGCGCTTCGGCAATCAATTTGCCAGCACCGTCAACAATTGCAGCACCCACGGGCACTTCACCCGCATCACCGGCTGCTTGTGCCAGTTCCACAGCCCTAGTCATCCAGCGTTTGTGAATAGCATAATTAGAATCACTAATAGACAACGGCTCTGTTTGCAAATTCACGATATACCTACTCCGCTCAAAACACATAACATTGTCTTACTTATCGACTTGCTGTGGATAGAATAAGTGTTATCACTAATAAAACAAGTTTTTTGGGGAATGTATGGCATAATTACCTAGCTAAAAACACTTAAGATCGAGAAATAAAGTTACACCACAGCCCCATCCAGAGTAATTTTTAATTATGGACACCACCACGATTAGCACTGAAGTTGTTGAGCTGCTGTCCCGGATTAGCCGGCAAAAGCTCCGCGAACAAGATATCACTCCCTTGGTAGTGTTTCTGACGGCTTTAATTTCCATCCTGCGCGGAGTGATGATTATTGACAGGACGATCGCAGTTGAAGAAGAAGAACGGCTGCAAAAAACTCTCAAAGCCTTTTCCAGCGGCGATCCACATCGAATAGAATTAATTCAGCGCCTTGTCAAAGGAATCTCCAAACAGCAGGTTTACTTCAACCCCACGGAACTGCTAACCCTGACAGCTTTCTTCTCAGAATCAGAAAAGCTGTTGCTCATCGGTTCCGGGTACGAAATGTCAGCGGTAGACGGATACATCGACATGAGGGAGCAAATGTACTTACAGTCGATCGGCAATCGGCTCGGGCTCGACTCCAGACACATTGCAGTCGTAGACACTTTATTTACCAAAGAAGGAACCCTCGACTCAGAAGCTTTTGACGAAGTTCAAGCTTTACTCGCACCCAGCGAATTCTCCTCCCGCGATCCGGTATTTGCCAAAGCAGCAAAACACCTGCTGGGTTTTTTGCAGCGCAAATAATGTAGCGCAGATAAATTATTTCCGCTGTAAAAGAGACAGGGGAAAATAATTTAATGCTTTTTCGATTAATTCGCGGATGCACGGGTGGTCAGAAACCGGGTATCGACTTCGCTCAACCAGCAGGTTTTTTCACAAAAAGACGGGTTACAGCCCGCGAAAAAGGTGAAAAACCCGGTTTCTTTTGCCGTCCATGCGTCCAAATCCGTCTAAAATCTAAAAGCGGCTTGTGGCTGCCTCCATCGCTCCAGCTCGATTTCAAATCTCCAATCGATTGATTATGCAAATTGAATGGCAAACCGCCAAAACCTACGAAGACATTCTGTATCACAAAAGCGGCGGCACCGCCAAAATTACCATCAATCGACCTCACAAACGGAACGCTTTTCGTCCCAAAACCGTGCTGGAACTGTGCGATGCCTTTACTGATGCGCGCGAAGACACAAAAATCGGCGTTGTCCTCTTCACCGGGGCGGGGCCTCATACAGACGGCAAATACGCCTTTTGTGCTGGTGGCGACCAAAGCGTGCGGGGTACTGGGGGATATGTAGATGAAGGTGGCATACCCCGGTTGAACGTGCTCGACTTGCAGAAGTTGATTCGATCAATGCCTAAAGTTGTGATTGCTTTAGTTGCTGGGTATGCGATCGGCGGCGGTCATGTTTTACATTTAATCTGTGACTTGACGATCGCAGCAGACAATGCTATTTTCGGACAGACAGGCCCCAAAGTCGGCAGTTTCGACGGCGGTTTCGGAGCTAGCTATCTCGCCAGAGTAGTCGGACAGAAAAAAGCCCGAGAAATTTGGTTTTTGTGCCGCCAGTACAGCGCGCAGCAAGCCCTAGAAATGGGTTTAGTCAACTCTGTGGTGCCGGTGGAACAACTCGAACCCGAAGGGATGCAGTGGGCTCTGGAAATTCTTTCAAAAAGTCCGATCGCGATCCGCTGTTTAAAATCCGCTTTTAATGCCGACTGCGACGGTCAAGCAGGTCTGCAAGAACTGGCGGGAAATGCCACTTTGCTGTATTATATGACCCAGGAAGGCGCCGAAGGCAAACAAGCCTTTCTGGAAAAACGGGAACCTGACTTTAGTGAATATCCTTGGTTGCCGTAGCTCGATCGAGAAATCAGTTTTTTTATGTTAGAGATGCTGATTTCTGTGAGTTGAATGAGCGGAATTTGCGCGATCGGTCAAAATTGTCAGTAAAGTAGAGTTTTCCTGCTGCGGACAAACTATACCGAAACTGCTACTGTAAATTTTTAGGTTAACGCCCGGCCTGTCAACTGATAGGCATTGCGCTCAGCAACAGTGACGACGGGTTCCTGCATCACAGTCTGTTCTTGCAACTGTCCAATTTCTATGTTTTCCCAAGATAGCCCAAAAGGCGAAACCGCTAAAGAACAAGCTTTCCACTGGCTTTGCACTGGCACACTCAGCAGAGAGCAAACACCCCCGCGTCTTCCTTCAGGAGTATAGTGGCGGCAGTGACGACAAGCTGAAGTTAATGGGGTTTTCATAAAAGTTCTTAGGTAAATCAGTTTCACCTCTAATTGTGGTGTGTAGAGCTAGCAGGTTTTAGAGCATCCCAGCCTTTATGCCGTCTGGGTTGTAGCGATTCCCGGAGCATAATTAAACTTTATAATTTATTTATAATCTTGTTATATATAGAAACAATCACCTCAGTCCTTGCTCATTTTGTAGTTAAAAAGACAGGTTAAAAGTTTATAAAGCGGTCAGGGATCAAGAAAAAGTACAAATGCGGAACGAGTATGAGATGTTATAAATAAACTGTTGCTCTCGATACCAAAAGCTGCTTAGAGTCGGCGCAAGCAGTATCCGGGACACAGCTAACTTAAGTTTTAAAATAAAAATTAACAGATAGCTGGCGGCGCTCGGAAGCAAGCTCAAGGGCAACAGTTGCCTTGACGCCAAAAGCAGCTAATCATAAGATAGGCAAGTTTTAAAGGTTCTTGTTTATCTCTACAATCAAAACATTCAAATCAATTCAGAGGCGGTAGGAGTTTTGCTCATGAGTAAGCGTTCTTCGGTTGAATCCCCAAATCATCAATCTTCTTCAACCCCAATCAAGCCTGCTTTGCAAGCAGTCCTGGGGTGTCTGGATGTAAGCCTAGAAGCAGAACTGACCACGTACAGAAGGCACAGGCGGCGCGCCGAACAGTGGGTGTCGCCATCAGTTCGTAGCGGCAAGCAAACAGCCACAACCGAGCAACAGCCGGCCCAAAACCTGCCGCCGCAGGGTACGAAGGAATCCCAGCCGCCGCTGTCGCTGCCCCTATCCCTTGCCGGCGTCCAGGGCGATGCCCCGCTAGCAACTACTAGGGGCGTCACAAAAATATCAAGCAGCGGCCCGGCACCCAACAATTATCTCGAATCAAGCGAAAAACTGATTGAAAGTTTGGACGAACCAAAAGCCGAGCCTGCCGAAGAACGCAGTTTGGCCGCCAGTCTGTTAACGCCGTTAGGACTGATTTCGATGCTGCTGTTTCTGCTGTCGTGCACAGCTTTGGGCTACGCAGTCATGCACCCGTCAAGTCTAGTTAAAATGGCAGGCTTGAACCGTTGGCTCTCTAGCACCAGTCCCTCTCCAAACGACAGTCCCGCAGCTACTGCCATAGATACCAGCAGCAAGGAACTGCCGAAAGCTCCAAATCTGGCATCCAAAGAATTTGTCGAGCTAGATTTGAGCACTCTCAGCAATGTCAAGCCGACAGCCAGCCCGATTGCTTCCCCGTCGCCAAAAGCATCAATCCCGCCCAATCCGGGAGCACCTCCAGCCCCCATCGGCGCTGTCCCGATTCCGACAGAAGACGGCAACCCGGCCAGAGGTAGGGAACAGGGACTCAACAATCTAAGCACGGCTTTGCTTCCCAGTCCCAGTCCCAGCGCCGCCCAGCCTGTCCCGACACTGCCGACACTGCCTCCCACACCCAGCCCGGCGACAGCAACCCCGGCGACAGCAACCCCGGCCACAGCAACCCCTGCCGCCTCCGCCCCCCTAGGAAAGCCAACACGGGCTGCGGACGGTTTCTATTACGTAGTCCAGGATTACACCAACGAAAAATCGTTGCAGCAAGCTAAAACCGTAGTTCCTGATGCCTACGTGCGGAATTTCTCAAAGGGTGTCAAAATCCAAATGGGAGCTTTGAACGATGCTGCCTCAGCAGAACGTTTGGTGAAAGAACTCCAAGCAAAAGGGGTGAAGCCGCAATACTATCAGCCATAAATTAGTTACAGGGAATGAAAAGTTAAAAAATTAACAGAGAATTGAGAAGTTTTCCTGGTGAATTTTTAGTTATGAGTTCCCATTTCTAAATCTCAAATAAAAAATCGGGAGACGGGCAAAATGGGATTATTCGATCGCCTGTGGCGAGTGATTCGAGCCAATATTAACAGTTTGGTCGGGGCTGCCGAAGATCCAGAAAAAATTCTGGAACAAGCTGTAATGGATATGCAGTCCGATTTAATCCAGCTCAGACAAGCTGTAGCGGGGGCGATTGCCGCTCAAAAACGCACGGAACGCCAGTATTCCCAAGCTGAGTCTACAGCCTCCGAATGGTACCAGCGGGCGCAGTTAGCTTTGCAAAAAGGCGAGGAAAATTTGGCGCGGGAAGCTCTGACGCGCAAGAAATCTTATCAAGAAACGGCAACGGCGATGAAAGCCAGTCTCGGACAGCAAAACGCTGTGGTGACTCAACTTAAAGACAATATGCGGGCACTCGAAAGTAAAATTTTTGAGGCAAAATCAAAAAAAGATATGTACATTGCCCGAGCTCGAAGCGCAGCCTCGTCAGAAAGGCTACAAGAGATGATGGGCAATCTCAGTACCGGCAGCGCTTTGAGCGCGTTTGAACGGATGGAAGAGAAAGTCATGCAGCTAGAAGCTCGCTCGGAAGCCATCGCAGAACTCGGAACTAACGATTTAGAAAACAAGTTTCTCTCTCTCGAAGGTGCCGGCGATGTCGATGCGGAGTTGGCGGCGATGAAAGCACAAATGCTTCCAGGCAACAATACACCCAAATTGTCGTCGGGCGAGCCGCCCGCATCCTGAAGCATCGGCGACAAAACAATAGTTTAGACAAGCAAAAACTTCTTAACAGCTCAGCTAGATATAGCTCAAAGCGTGTTGGGGAATTCGCGGATCAAAGTTAAACTCAATAGACAGGTGCAGAAATAAGCTTGCCTGCATCACTGACTCGATCGCTTTAAACTAGATTTATCTGTAAAAATTGCCGAAAACTAAATCGCACTAAAAATCTGACCAACTGAATCTCACAACTGCGGGCTAATGCCTACAGCCTGCTTTCCGCCTACTTCGTACACCTCACCAGGAAAAATAGCATTATGGGATTATTTGACCGCATTAGCCGAGTCGTCAGAGCCAATCTTAACGATATAGTCAACAAAGCTGAAGACCCGGAAAAGATTTTAGAACAGTCCGTTACCGATATGCAGGAAGACTTGGTGCAGTTGCGTCAAGCCGTTGCCAGCGCGATCGCCACCCAAAAGCGCACCCAGACTCAGTACAATCAAGCTGAATCTCAATCTAACCAGTGGCAGCAGCGCGCTCAGCTCGCCCTGCAAAAAGGAGACGAGACTTTGGCGCGGGAAGCGCTGGTGCGTAAAAAGTCTCACGCTGAAACGGCGGCTACCCTGAAATCCAGTCTGGATCAGCAATCGGGTCAGGTGGAAAGTCTCAAGCGCAACTTGATCGGTTTGGAGAGCAAGATTTCCGAAGCCAAGACGAAGAAGGATATGCTCAAGGCGAGGATTTCCGCTGCTAAGGCTCAGGAACAGCTCAACAATACCATTGGCTCCATGAATACTGGCAGTTCAATGGCAGCTTTCGATCGCATGGAAGAAAAAGTTTTGCAGATAGAAGCTCGCGCCGGAGCTTCAGCAGAACTGGCGGCCGGCGGCAGCAATTTAGAGGAACAGTTCCGCTTGCTCGAAAGCGGTGGCGATGTGGACGACGAGTTGGCTCAGATGAAGGCTCAACTGGCCGGAGGTTCTGTGTCTCAAGGTCAATTGCCGGCAGCGGGTAAAACGGCTGCTGCTGCTGCTCCTACCTCGGAGTCGAGTCCGGTGATTGACGCTGAGTTGGAAGAATTGCGATCGCAGCTCAATAAAATGTAATCAGCTCTATCAAAATTTACCTATTTCTCAGATGGCAGCTTTGATAAAATGCTCCGCCCACCTACAGCATTAGCTTGGGGAAGTCGGAGCTTTTTTCAGAGCGTATTCACATACACAAAAAAACATTTTTGTCAAGTATATTTAGGTTTAAATAAAGATTTAAGTCTTAAAAAAAAGTGATAAAGTAACTTTATTCTTTGCAATTGTGACTGCCGCGTCGGCTCGTAAGTGTCAATAACTATAAAATATTGCGAATCAGTCATGCCCCTGCCACCTTCGAGAGGGTTTTGTAAAATCAAGTTTTTCAGGGCATTAGCACTGGGTTGTTCAATTACAGCTATTTGCCCCGCATCGCTAACAGCTCAAAGTGTTGGCGAGCCGATAGTTGCTGGCGAGTCAAAAGGGCGATCGCCAATTGTTAATCATGATTTACAGTCTCAATTAAAACTTAATCCAGAAACAGCAGACGATCGCGATCGGCTTCCTGATTTATACTCAGGTTCAGAATTAGATAGAGACAGTAAAAAACCCGAAACCCACATCCCGGAATTTGTGGGCCTTGCCCAAAGTGAGACCCCAGAAACAGTCGCCGGGTTGCCGAACCGAGGAGACAACAGACAATAAATTCCCATTCCCAACCCGCTGCCGCGAACTCTACCTTCCGCGCTCAAACCTGCGCCAAGAGCGCCCCTGCTCCGGCACAGCCTGAAGAATTGCCCAACATTCCGGGTACGATCGAGGTCGATCGATTGCAACGAAGGCGGCCAAGTCAAAAATATCTCAGCCCAATAGCAAGCGGGTTCTCGTCCGGGTTTTAATTTGCTGTTAGTCCGAGTCAAAGAAGTATAGCAGTGGACAGTTGACAGTGGACAGTTGACAGTTGCATAACCCGAATCAAACCATTGATACAGTACGGGTATCGGCTCTATTCATGAAGTTATTTATGTCCTCACCGATGTGGCGGTTGCGATACATCTTTTCTTGAGCTGGGAGTCGATTTTCGGCTGTCGCCCGGGGCTGATTCTCGGGGGTAAGAACTCGGGTTTCGGCGAGTCGGGCTGTTTCAGGATTTTACTCAGAGGGGAGAGAGATGTCTTGGGGGCGCGATCGCAGTTAAGTCTGGGAGTGTGAGCATTTGGCGCTAACGCGAGCCGCAGTGAGCCTGACGGTCAATTTTTGGCGTGGCCGGGTCAAGGGCAGTACGTGCGGTTGTTGGCTCCCCAGACGCGGATGGTGGTGCGATCGGATTTGCCGTTGGCTGGAAGTGAGCTGTTGCCGATCGCACAATTTGGTTTGGGCGGCCCAGAAACAGTGCGGGGCTACCGTCAGGATGCTTTGCTGCCGATAGCGGGATTTTTGCTGCAAAGTTGCGGTATCCGCGGCGCACCGGCGACAAAAAACTGTTTTGCAGGTGACGCCGTTTGCGGATATTGGCAATTTTTGGCACAACGGGCGAATGCCGGTTCTGCAAGCGAATACTTTGCTGTCAGCGGGATTGGGCTGGCGGTGGCAGTACGGGCCACAGGTGGAATGCTCGCGCAGGCTGGGGAATTGCTTTGATTGGCATTAAGTCGAGCCACAGCAGTTTGCCGGAGCGCGGGCAGTATTTTTCTCTCTTATTCCAACCTTTTTAGGAAAGTAGCCATTTTGCCCTTGGCGGAACTGAGCATTTCCGCTATATAGTAATAAGTATCATTTGGCACTCGTCTGTAGCTGCCAAAAGTAGATTTTACTGATCATTTTAAAATTTAACTATGTCTAAGGTGCGATTGCTGCTTTTAAGTTCTTTTGCTTCCGGTTTTGGGCTTTGCTCAATCATTCTAGCGATATTTACTATGACTTCCGGGCTATCGTTTACGTCTTTTTTTACCTTTGTTTTAACTTTGGTATTTTTTGCGATTAATCTGCTTTTTGCTTTGCATTATTACACATCGATTATCAAGCAGTTGAATGTGAAAGGTAAAAGAAAAGCAAGAATTTAGCGGTTGTGAAGCAGCAGCGGACAAAGGCATAGAGAGTTATTTATGGCATTTGAATGCCATCCAGAAACAAGCCTCTGCGTTAGGAAAATTATCTAGCTGTAAGCCATAATTATTTCAGGTCTAATTATTTAGGAGGTGCGATCGTGGTGATTGCTCAAGCCAACCCGCCAAATCTTCCAGATGCGACACAGACTCGCCTCACTCCAGATGAATACCGGGCGATCGAGGAAACCGCCGAAGAACGTCACGAATACTGTAACGGAGAGATTATTGCTATGTCAGGAGGTTCAGAAGTCCACAGCGCGATCGCCTGTAACTTGTTGATTTACTTGGGATTTTTGCTGAGAGACACCGATTTTCGCTTGTATAACAGCGATTTGCGGGTTTGGATTCCCCAATATCACTGCGGAACCTACACCGATTTGATGGTTGTCAATGGCGAACCGGAATTCAATGGATCTCGCACGGATGAAATTCTCAATCCTTTGCTGATTGTCGAGGTTCTTTCGCCGTCTACTGAAGCCTACGATCGCGGTGAAAAGTTCCGAAAATATCGCTCTCTGGCTAGTTTTTGTGAATATCTGCTGGTGAGTAAAGCTGAACCTTATATTGAGCATTATCATAACCTCGATCGCCCAAATAGCGATCGCTGGCAATGGCAAGCCTACGATCGGGTTGAAATGGCGATCGCCCTGCACAGCTTGAATATAGAGCTTCCGATGGCTGAAGTCTATCGCCGGATTAGTCTGTAAGGGCGATCGATCTTTCTCATCCTTCAGAGGTTAGGAATTGACCAACAAAAGCTGTTATTTATGGAATTTGAATGGAATCCAGACAAAGCGATACTCAACTTTGAGAAACATGGTGTTTCGTTTCCAGAAGCCGCAACGGTATTTAATGACCCGCTATCTGTAACCTTTCCCGATTATCAGCATTCCATCGGATAAAGTCGCCACGTTATCATTGGCATATCTAGGTATGAGCAACTTTTAATTGTTGCACATACCGATTGAGGAGAAAAAGTACAAATTATCAGCGCCAGAAAAGCTCCACGCCAGGAGCAGAGGTTTTATGAAGAAGGATAAAGAGAACGAAATGGAAGACGAATTACTGGCTGAGTATGACTTTGCTCAGATGAAAGGAGGTGTCAAAGGTAAGTATGTTGAGCGATATCGTGCAGGGACAAACTTGGTGCTTTTAGACCCCGATATTGCCCAAGCTTTTCCTAATGATGCAGCAGTGAATGAGGCATTGAGGATGTTAATCCAGATTGCACAGCGTCAGCAGTCCAATACTGCGGTGCAGCGGACGGAATAAAAAATATTGGTGAAGTTTCGCCATTTTTCGTTCGATATTCTGTTTAACTAGAAATATAAGTTTAGGAGAAAACTATGGTTACTCTAATTCAAAACCCCACGGAAAACCTAACTGAAAACCCAGTTGAAACCCCACCGGATCAAAAAATCTGGACTGATGCCGAATTCATGGCACTAAACCGAGATGGACACCGCTACGAAATTGTAAATGGAGAACTAATTGATATGGGAAACTCTGGTGCAAAACACGGTTATGTTTGCAGTATCTTGATGATTTTGCTCGGTGGCTATGTCCACATTCAAAAGCTAGGCGCGATGTTCGATTCCAGCACTGCTTTTAAGATGAAATCAGGGAATAAGCGATCGCCCGATGTTTCTTTCATGGCTAAACAACGTTTGCAAGGGCTAGATGAGCTTCCCGATGGCTACCTAGAAGGTGCGCCAGATCTGGCTGTAGAAATCCTGTCTCCTAGCAATACAGTGGAAGAAATTCACAATAAACTTGTGGAATATTTCGAGAATGGAGCGCGTTTAGTTTGGGTGATTCATCCTAAAGAACAGTATGTGTTGGTTTATCGATCGGCTCAGTCACCCGATCGCCTGCTGAAGTCTGCGGACTCCCTGGATGGCGAAGATATCGTCCCTGACTTTACTCTGGCGGTTGCTGAGTTATTTCAAAAGCTTGATTTTTCATGAAAGGGCGATCGCCCTTCTGAAATTAGGATGTAAATTTTTGCTAATTGCAATTGCTGACAGTACAAGATACTAACGCGAGCAGGCATTGAGAAACAAAAACTGTTTTTTACATCAAAGTATGATTGATAATTATGTTACAAATTTACTAAATTTTTAAGCAAACAATGAGATGCGCGAAAGAATTATTGCTAATAAGTTTGACTGCTATTTTTTGGAGTTGGGTAGCTGTCACCCAAATTCAGGGAATACCGGAGGCGATAGCTCAAACAAAGGTTCCTATGAGACTACAACACGCGGATCGAGGAATCGTTCTCTCCCAATTTTAGATATTACTGGCAATCAAGTCCAGCGCTGGATGAATTTTGTGCAAAAATTTCGTCCTGACTACCAACTTATCGGGGTTATTTTGCCGGATAAAATATAGCAACCGCCACATCGGTGAGGACATAAATAACCGGAATGAATAGAGCTGATACCCGTACTGCATCAATGGTTTGATTCGGGTTATGCAACTGTCAACTGTCCACTGTCAACTGTCCAATGTCCACTGTCAACTGCTATATATGCTATTTTTAATTATCAATCTGTCGCGCCACCCGAATAGTTTGCGGAAATACACCGACCAAAAGCGCCAAAACTTCATCGGGAATTTGTGCCACCGTTTCCGAATCAAAATATTGTTCAAACTGAGTTAAAATTATTTGTGCGCGTTCCAAAGCTACAGGCTTTCGCGTTAACTGTTCCGTTAACCGCACCCAATGCCGCCGAATTCCCAAAGCTTTCTGTCTTGCTTCGGGAGATTGAGCGCAAACCAAACAAAAATCCCCCACGGGAATTGCCTGCTGCGAGTCAACATCAAAAGCACCTCCAACGGCAGCCCCAGGCCCGGCAAACTCCGCGTGGAAGCGTTTAATCAAAATTAGACCGTTCCGGCGACGGCTATCTACCATCAACAGCTTGCCGCTGTTGATTTCTGCGAGAATGTCAGAGGAGTGGGGGTATTCTGTCAAATCTGTGCCAATGTTTCGATGTCGCAAGTCTGGGTCAGCAGAAAGGCCGGCGCGGACAATATAATTAGAAGTATCAAGTTTTGGATGCTCTTGCTGCCGATCGAGATTATCCATTTAAACTTACACACAATATTGTCACAAGGTGGTAGCTTGAGGGCGATCGAAAATCAAATGCAGGTAGAACAAACAGTAGACACCCTGAAAGCGGATCTCCCGACGCTTTTTGAGAAAGACATCTCCTACAACATCTACACAAAAGATGTTTATTTTCAAGACCCTGTTAACAAATTTAAAGGAAAAATCAACTATCGCATTATCTTTTGGACTCTGCGATTTCACGGGCAGCTATTTTTTAGCGAGATTTACTTTGACCTCCACGACGTAAGTCAGACAGCCCCTGATACTATTGTGGCAAATTGGACTGTTCGCGGGACACTGCGCGTACCCTGGAAAGCTCAGATTTTCTTTAACGGCTACTCTACCTACAAAATGGATGAGGACGGCTTAATTTACCAACATATCGACACTTGGGACAGAAATCCCGGAGAAATTTTAAAGCAGTTTTTCCGTAAGGGCAGCGTTGTCTTCAAATAATAGCAGGGGACTGCACATAAACCGTAGGATTTTCCATCGTAAACACAATACCGTGGACTGAAAGGGATTTAGCAATTTCAGCACTTGCTAACTCTAGTAGGCGTTTACGCACCTCGATCGCATTATCCTGAGAGCCTAAAATTGCCAAACTCACCCTTAATCTTTTTCCCGATCCATCGGCGAAAGCAATATTTGTGCTGTTAGGATCGATTCCTGATAGGAAAGCAATTTTTTCCATGATAGCTTGCTGCACTAGGGCATATTCTCGTTCTCCTAAAGCACTTGCAAAGTCCATATACAGTAACACCATAATTTTTTTGGCAAGAGTAACGTTTTCAATTTCTACACTGACTAAGATGGAATTGGGCATCACAATAATTGTACCCGTACCAAGAGAACGAATTTTTGTTGATCGCAACCCAATACTTTCTACTTTCCCCAGCTCTCCAGCGGGTAGACGGATATAGTCACCAGTAACAAAAGGACGATCTAAATACAATACTAAAGTAGCAATCAGTTGTTCGAGAATTTTTTGGGCTGCAAAGGCGACGGCTAAACCAACTAACCCCAAACTAGCAACCAAACCAATCAAGTCAAAGTTTACGCTGCGGGCAAATGCCACCAGTGCTACAATGAAGATAAAGATATTAAACACAGTTTCAAATACTAAAATTGCATCATCGCTACTGGGATTAAATTTCCCCCCAAACTTGAATCCATAGGTACGCAGGTAGCGGCTAGTAACTTTTGTAGATAACCAATACAGACAGCCAACTACAAATAAATTAGCAATCGGTTTGAGCAGCCCATACACAACTGGTACTAATGTTTCGAGTAAGTTAAGAGACCAACTGATACAAATACAGAGGACTGAAAATTGCACAAGGCGATCGCTCGGTTGAACAATTTCCAGATAAATATTTTCTGCTGATTGGATATCTAGCTTTTTGATGGCAAATCTCAGTAAGGCTGGAGCGTATTGACTAAATACAAAAGACCCTCCTAATGCTCCTAAAAATATTAGCCACTGGGGCTGAGAAAATGGGGAAAAAATCTGATAGCGAATACTTCGCAATACCGGGAACCATTCCGAACTCACTAGGGCGATCGCTAACCAGGCAAAACAAAAAAAAACCTTGGGGAAACTACCAGTTTCCCACTTAGCTATTTTGGCGACAATTACCAACAAAAACCGCAATAGTATAATAATTCCTAGGCCAATTAAAATCCACAAACTTCGCTGCAAAATGTATTGTGAAGTTCGTTCTTTTTTAGCCTTAGCGACTGCCATTTCTAGAATATTTTCCCATTGCTTAGCTTGTTGAGACAAAGAAAAGTTTGGTAAAACATCGTTTGCTGTAACTGTCAACAAGTAATTCTTGTTTAAGGAAATTGAGGTAGCGCTTGAATTGGGATCGTTACGCACATCAAAATTTATGACTTTCTCATTAGAGATCGCATCAGCCAGCAAATCATTGGCAAATTGGGTACGATCTAAGGCTGAAAATCGATCGACAGGTTGCAAATAAAACAGCGGAATGCCATCAACTACTATAGCAGAACGAGGGCCGTCAGCACTTAGAGCAAAACTCATCGGAAAAGTCGCCAGAAACAAAGCTATCGCAAATAAGAATATCAGCTTCATTGATCGCTTAAATAGGAATTGGAGCATCCACATAAATCGTTGGTTGGTTAATGGTGAAAGAAATATTATGTTTTTGGAGTTGTTTGGTGATTTGTTGGGTAGCCAGATCCAGCAATTGCCGTCTCAATTCCATAGATAATTCATTAGAACCCAAAATGAAAAAAGAAATTTGGGCTTGGTTGTTACTGAAGGAAACCTCTGTGTTGCGCCAGTCTAAACCAAAAATGTCCATAGTGCTTTCCATGATGGTTTTGCGGATTAGTGCTTGCTCGTCGGCGGATACCTGTTCGGGAAACTCTAGCATCATTACAGACATGACTTTCTTTGCGCCTGTAAAGTTTTCGATGGTAGCTTGAGTCAGGGAATTATTAGGAATAACCGTGAGAGTTCCTTTACCAGAGGTGCGAATTTTTGTCGATCTTAAGCCAATACTTTCTACTCGTCCGAAAGTGCCTTGTTTGCCCATAGGCCCATCGGATAAGCCAATATAGTCTCCAACTTGAAAAGGGCGATCGAGAGTTAATACAATTCCTCCTAAAAATTGTTCTAAAGTCTTCTGAGCAGCAAAAGCAATAGCAATACCTCCAATCCCCAAGCTAGCAAGTATGGCCACAACATTGATCCTATGGCTAATGCAAAAAACTAAAATCACCCCAATACCGATCGCAAAGTCTCCCAGATAGCGAAGTAAAAAGATAGACTCGCCTCTTACTTTTGGGTTTGACTCAAAGGTAACGCCTAAAATTGTGGTATTAAAAATGTCTCTAAATAAACTTGACACTAGCCAACCGCTACAGAAAGTGATGCCGGCACTAAAACAAAATTCCATTAATTTTAGCCATGTAGTTTGAGGAATTAAAACTAACATGACTTCCATCGCCGACAGAGTTAATAATATTAAAATTAGGTTTCTAGAGGCAAACAATACACGAATATAAGTTTTTGTCAATAAGCTTGGGGCAAACCAAGTTAAGATTAATCTCAAAGTTGGGATCGCTACCATTCCAGCTAATATTCCTATGCCTCCGGCTAAAAAAAATTAGGATAATTTGCAGGAAGCGATCGCCATTATCTAAAGGCAGTTGTGTGGCAATAAAGAAGATATTGATTGTTTTTGTCATTACCAAATAAACCCTATTAAATTCTATCATCTGCGGTCTTAGTGATAATAATTCGATTGATAATTCACCATGCTTTTAAGCGGGATAGCAGGTCAAAGTTGTTCTTCTTAGCATAAGTTATTTATAGTTCAATACAGTTTACTTAACAATTTTTATTTCCCGGACATCCCCCTAAATCCCCCGGATAGTCGGGGAGTAGGGGTAGACTTTAAGAGCTTTCTTGTCCCCCTTTTTAAGGGGTGTGCCAGGGATATCTGTCTTAAGTGAACCGTATTGCTTTATAGTTTTTATTCCATTGTTTCAACTCCCAAAAATAGAGACAGTTCTTGATTTAATCTACCCGATCGCACAAACTCAGCATAGGTGTCAGCTTCGATCGCCAGCAATTCTCCTCGAAGTTGCTCAGCAATAAACGTCCGTAGATCGGGATATTCATTTTGAAGCCGATCGATTTCTGTTTCCAGGCGGGTTAGTTCCCCCTTAACCAGCGATGCTTGATACTCATAAAACTCCGGCTCAACTCCTGGATTTTGCTTGACTTCACCCAAGCGTTGCAGCACCCTACCCAGGGCCGCCTGACGGGCGATCGCCTCTAGATACTCCTGGCGCAGGGGCCCGTCGCCGAGCAGATCGAGTTTTTCCAGGACAGGCTGAATGGTCAGTCCTTGGACGAGTAAGGTAAATAGCACTGTCCCAAAAACCGTTGCAATCACCACATCTCGTCCCGGCAGGCTTTCAGGTACGCTCAAAGCCAAAGCCACCGACACCGCACCCCGCAGTCCTCCCCACCACAGCACCGTTTGATCGGGCAGGGGAATGGCGGAGTGGGCAAAACGGTTACTCAGACTCCCCAGTCCGTAAATGGCGATCGCCCGCGTTAAAATCACCCCTACAATCGTCACGGCGATCGCATCCAGATTTTCGCCCAAACTCGCAAACCGAATCTGATCACCAATCAGCAAAAAGACAATGGAATTCACAAAAAAGGCTAAAAATTCCCAAAACTCACTCACAATGATCCGAGTGCGGGGGTTCATGCCGATGCGAGAGCCAAAATTGCCCAAAATTAGCCCCGTCGTGACGACTCCAATCACCCCCGATCCACCTAAATCCTCTGCGATCAAGTAGGTGCCGTAGGCGGAAACCAAGGTGAGAGACTGTTCCACCAGAGGCAGATCGAACCGCTGCGTCAGATAAGAAATGGCAAACCCGATCAGCGCCCCAATCCCTAGCCCAATCCCAACCACTGTGATTAACTGGAGCAAAATCGGCCCCGGCGATAAATTAGCGGTTCCCTCAGAGAAGGCCACCAGCAATCCAAAGGCCACAACTGCCATCCCATCATTAAACAAACTTTCGCCTTCCATCAAAGTGGTGAGACGCTTCCCAACTCCCAACTCCCGAAACAAAGCCGTCACCGAAACCGGATCTGTGGCTGAAAGGGTAGCCCCAATCAGCAGCGCAGTTGCCAAAGAAAGATTTGCTAGTTGATTTAAACCAATTGCCACACCCGCAATGGAAATGATCACACCGAAAACAGCATAAAGACAAATAGGAATTAAATCTTGTTTCAAACTCGACCATTTCAAATTCCAAGCAGCCTCAAACAGCAGTGGCGGTAAAAAAATCAACAGAATCAATTCGGGAGAAAGATTGACCAATCGCACATCTACGAAGGCTAGCCCTAATCCCACAATCACCAGCAGTAGTGTATAGGGAATTCGGCGAAACCAACTAAAAATTTGTGGCAGAGTGGCTACACTCAAAGAAACTGAAAGCACTAGCAAAAATTGCTTGAGATTTTCTTCGATCGCCACTTCCTGTACACTTGTCTCAATCATTTTTTCAATTCCGATTCGTAATTAACGGCTCAATTCACCTTCAACCATATCCAGTAGAACAGATGGTGAGGAATTTTTGGGCAGTTTTTTGAGAGTTATTTTCAATTGGACAATGGGTTTGGTTGCTGTTCCAGTTTTAGTAATGTAGCGATCGGGTTCAATTTGCCATTTTGTTTGCAGGTAATTGCGGATTGCTTGCGATCGCTTCTGGGCGGTCGAGCCAATTTCCGATGGGCCTTGGCTAGATATCATTTCAATCTGCAATGTAGGATTTTGCTGCACAGTCTTACCCAGTTTATCTAATAATTGAGTTTGATTGGGCGCAATTACAGATTGATTTAATGCAAAGGTAACTGTTGCAGCAATCGGCGCAATCCGATTGAAGTTGACATCGGCTGTGGGGTAATTTAATTCTCTGCGGATATCCTGCACCAGCAATGCCTGTCCATCGCGATCGAGATCCCGCTGACTCAAGTAAATAATTTGAATTTTTAACGGCATCACTGGGCTGCTAATCGCCTGATAACTTACCAATTGGGCCGGGAGAGGTAACATCAGGGAATCGAGGGCAGACTCCAGGCTACTCAAAAAACTGGATTGCAATTCGGCAATTGTGGGGGGTGGCGCCGCCTTAATTTTTTCTGAAACTTTTGGTAACACGTCGTTAGAGGCTATGGGAATCTGAATCAGATTCAGAGCAATTGAGTCCAACGGCCTCCGCAACTTCACCGACAGCAGTTGCTTGTATTGCTCTCGTTCGGTTTGGGTGTAGACTTTGCCAGTAACCACCTGAAGTTGGGCAACCAATTTACGATCTTGTTCTCGAAACGAAAGTTGGCTGATGTACGATCGGACTTTGCCATCAGAAAAGTTACCAAAGTTTTTTTGCCAGATTTCTGTAGCGTTATTACGCAGTTGATTTTCTTGCTGCTTGCGAGAGATTTCGTCGCTAAGTTGATTGTAAGATTGATACAGAGGAATCGAAGTCAATGAAATAGTCATCAAAATTAGCAGCAGGCGACTTGGCAAACTGCCGACGTGCTTCAATCGCTCCGATGCAGGAATTCGATCGACCAACGACTGCATCCAAATGCTTTCTTGATTGTTTTCCCGCCATGCACGTACTCGTTCCCGCACCGGAGAGGTATCAATGTGCAGAACCAAAAACACCACCATCGCCATAAAGGTAATGGCGATTAAGTTGGTAAAAAACAGTAAACCTCCCCCTCGCGCCACTGCAAATCCACTTCCAGGACTGAGGCTAACTGCCGTTGCAATACCATAACCTACCACACACAGCGGCGGCATCAGCGCCACTGCGATCGAAACCCCCGGAATAGACGTGACAACTCCTTTAGCTTCTTTACAAATAGCCACTGCTCCCACCGCCCCAGAAAATAGCGCAATGATTAAATCCAGCAAATTTGGCTGAGTTCTCGCCAAAATTTCGCTAGTCATTTCCTTAAAAGGCAAAATCGATACCAACACAACTGCAAAGGCAATGGCAAGGGCACAACTCAAAATTAGGTTACAAATAGCTCGCAGCGCTAAGATCACGTCTCCTGTGGCTAGGGCCAGGCCATTGGCCAAAATACTCCCCATTAAGGGTGAAATCAGCATCGCGCCAATGATCACCGCTGGACTGTTCAACACCAAACCCAGGGTAGCGATGCCAGCAGCAAACAAAACTTGAATCCAATAGCTCGCATCGGTCAGCGTTACGGATTGAGCAATGTCCAAGTATACTTGTTCTTTGCGAAGGTTGCTCACCCCCAAATTTTGAGCAAACCAGCGCCTCAACCGAGGGAACGCCACTAATATTTTTAACCTTTGCATTATTACATATCCTGAGAAATAATGGAGATTTTTTTATATATATTATTTATACCAAATCTTACTTACTCCCAAACAATTATTGCGAAATATTGCAACGGAGGGTTGTTGACACGGATCACATCTCTGGGTTGCAAAAAGCATTTTTTCTTGAATGCAACTGTACTTATAATGCTGACGCTAGGGGGGGATTAACCTGGCATCAATCCCCCCAATCCCCGAATTTAAAATCTCAAATTCCCGAATCTAAAATCTCAACTTGTACCTCATATTTCCCTCGAACCGCTATGATTAATTCGGGGAGTAGGAGATTGATGGGGAAGCACCGGCACAGGCGGGAGCATTTAAATCAAGTGCGATCGCTTCAATAAAAAATGCGGCATTGCCATCTAGAGATGCTCCCGCTTACGCAGAGGTTGCCAGAAACCGGGTTGTTTCACGAAAATACTGGATAACCACCCTTAATTCCATTAAAAAACCTGGTTTCTGAGCAGATTACTGCTAATTAGCAGAACCTAAAATCAAGCCCGATCGCGCCGGCAGCATCAATTTTAAGTGCCGAGTTTCCCCTTCACCTTTCCAAACAAACTCGCCTTTACCGAACAGCAATTTCTCGTGAGGAGATTTCAAACTACCAGCCTCAAAGCTAATATGAGCTTCTTCTGTCGCGACATTGACAGCCACAACTATTTCCTCATCCCCCAAAATTCGGGCAAAAACGTAAACGGTTCCCTCAGCAAACAGAATTTGGTAATCTCCAGTGCGGAGGGCAGCGTATTTGTGCCGCAAAGCAATCAACTGCTTGTGATAATCTAAAACATCAAGTTCCCAGTGAGCTTCTAAGGGAAAACTACGGCGAGAATCGGGATCGAGAGCACCGGGCAAACCAACTTCATCGCCGTAGTAAATGCTGGGAGCTCCGGGAAAAGTTAACAGTAGCAAAGTAGCAAGTTCGACGCTAGCTTTATCGCCTCCAGCAATTGACAGCAACCGGGCTGTATCGTGACTGGCCAACAAATTAAGTTGAGTTAGCTGTATCGGCCACGGATAAAGTTCCAAAACGTGCTTAATTTTGTCGCCGTACTCTTTAGCAAACAGCGCCGGATAGGGATGGTAAGAACGACCTTCCAGTTGAGCTAAATCTACTCTGTCGCCCGCTGCAAAAGCAATCGTCGGGGCAGCAAAAAGATAATTCATCACTCCGTCAAATTGACTGCCGTCGAGCCATTCTCTGGCATCTTCCCAAACTTCGCCGACAATGTAAGCTTCGGGATTAATTGCTTTGACTCGATCGCGAAATTCCTGCCAAAATCCCTCTGTTTTAATTTCAAAAGGAACGTCCAGCCGCCAGCCGTCAATGCCGAATTTAATCCAATATTCGGCGATTTCCATGATGTATTCTCGCACTTCTGGGTTATCGTGATTGAATTCAGGAAGTGCTCGATTGCCATCCCAACCGGCATAATTAGCAGGAAAATTACCGTCGTAGGCGGATAGCGGCCAGCCTTCAATTTTAAACCAATCTATCCAAGGAGAATGGGGGCCGTTTTCGAGGATGTCGTGGAAGAAGAAAAAGCCACGGCTGGCGTGGTTGAATACGCCGTCGAGGACGATTTTGATGTCGCGAGCGTGGGCGGCGTCTAGAAGCTCTTTAAAAGCTGGATTGCCGCCTAACATCGGATCGACTTGATAGTAGTCGTGGGTGTGGTAGCGGTGATTGCTGGCTGACTGAAATATGGGGGTGAAATAAATTGCGTTTATGCCTAAGTCTTGCAGGTAGTCTAGCTGTTCCATAACGCCCCACAAGTCGCCGCCCTTGTAGCCTTGGAGGGTAGGGGATTCGTGCCATTCTTCCCACATGAAGTTTTGCAGCAGGCGTTTGCGGGGCTGTTTGCTTTTGGCGAAGCGATCGGGGAATATTTGGTAGAATACGGCGTGTTTAACCCAGTCAGGCGTTTGAATTTGCATACACTTTTCCTAGCTTTTACGGCTTAGGCTACCGTAGCAGAGGTTACTAGGGAATCTAGCTTTTGGTAGAAAAATACACGCTCGGTCAAGTTTTGTCGATCGACAAATCGTAACATCTGACACAAATTTGCAGTCAATCTTAGATTTCAAACTGATTCTACCCTAGAAAATTATCGTCCCGACGGGTGGCGGCAGCGAGCTGCTGTGGAGTTAGACAAGCTCAGAGAACAGGAATGCCAGGAAAAAGAACAGGCTGACACTCAAGCATAACAAGAGCGCACTTGGAGTACAAGGTGCGATCGGCTAATGGGAAAAATCACAAAAGTGCGATCGAGCGAAAGATGGAGAAATTGCCAGAACTGGGAATTAACCCAGACAACTTGTAATTAACAACCCAAACTCCGAACCTTATTCTTTCATTAAACTGCCCTTATTTATTCATAGGCATTTTAACTCAAAACTAAAAAAAATTTTAAATATCCATTATTTATTGATGAGTATTTTAACTCACAACTTACAACTCAAAACTCATAACTCCAGTCCCGGAAGCACTCCAAATCTGATAAACTTGGTTTTTTAACTCTTATTGAGGGTTTGAACAAAGTATGTGGATTAAACAACCCGGTTTCTGCGTAAGCGACTGAACTCAAAACTCAAAACTCAAAACTTTCTCGCTCCCCCCCTTGTCAAGAAGCCCTCACCATCCGACACTGGACTTGGAGAGTTCATCGACCCTAGGGAGAAAGTTCCTTGAAAAAAGTCTTAGCCATCATCCTCGGTGGCGGTGTCGGCACCCGCCTTTACCCCCTAACCAAACTGCGAGCCAAACCCGCAGTTCCCCTCGCAGGCAAATATCGCCTCATCGATATTCCTGTCAGCAACTGCATCAACTCCGAAGTAGTCAAAATCTACGTCCTCACCCAATTCAACTCGGCATCCCTCAACCGCCACATCTCTCGCACCTACCAGTTTTCGGGCTTCACCGAGGGATTTGTCGAGGTACTCGCCGCCCAGCAAACTCAGGAAAACCCCAACTGGTTTCAAGGGACAGCCGACGCCGTTCGCCAATATCTCTCGCTGCTAGAACAGTGGGACGTTGATGAATACTTGATTCTTTCAGGCGACCACCTCTACCGCATGGACTACCGGAAGTTTGTGGAGAGACACCGCGAAACCAACGCCGATGTCACCCTCTCGGTTTTGCCAATGGACGAGAAGCGGGCCTCGGATTTTGGTTTGATGAAAATCGACGACAACGGTCGCGTTATTTCTTTCAGCGAAAAGCCAAAAGGTGATGCGCTCAAACAAATGCAGGTGGATACGACTAAACTGGGACTGACCGCGCAGCAGGCTCAGGAAAGTCCTTACATTGCTTCGATGGGGATTTATGTCTTCAAAAAAGAAGTTCTGATTAAACTTCTGAAAGAATCTCCAAACCAAACTGATTTTGGTAAAGAGATTATTCCCAATTCTGCAAAAGACCACAACCTTCAAGCTTATTTGTTTGACGATTACTGGGAAGATATCGGAACCATTGAGGCTTTTTATGATGCTAACTTGGCGCTGACAAAACAGCCTCAGCCGCCTTTCAGTTTCTACGATGAAAATGCGCCGATTTACACTCGCCCGCGTTTCTTGCCGCCGACTAAGCTTTTAGATACTCACGTGACTGAATCGATTATTGCTGAAGGCTGCATTCTCAAACAGTGCCGGATCGACCATTCTGTGTTGGGAGTTCGATCGCGCATTGAAGCTGGATGTACGATTCAAGATACTCTGGTTATGGGTGCTGACTTCTACGAACCAGACGCTGAGAGGCATTCAAATTTGGATCACGGCGGCGTCGCCCTCGGTATTGGTGCAGATACTACAATTCGCCGCGCGATTGTGGATAAAAATGCTCGCATCGGCCGTAACGTTCAAATCATCAATAAAGAAAGAGTGGAAGAAGCTAACCGCGAAAACCTTGGTTTTTACATCCGCAGCGGCATTGTCGTAGTTCTAAAAAATGCCACCATTCCTGATGGAACAATCATTTAGTAATCAGTCATTAGTCATTAGTTGTCAGTCATTAGTTTTTTAATTTAAAATCTGTCACCTGCTTGGCAAGTGACTGATGATAAATAACTAAATTAGTGATAGATTACCAATGACCGATGACTGATGACTTGAAAATTTTTTATTTCATTATTAATTGCAACTGCTGATTGAGGTTGTAAAAATACTTGCAGGGTAAGAGCACCGCGCATTAATATGGCACTGTCTCTGTTACCGCCTGTTGTGAAACAGATATGTTCGCTCGCCTGCGTCTGGCGGATAGCTTCTGATTCTGGTATTTGCGATCGTAGCACGACTGACATATGCGCTGCCCGTTTCTGAGTACAACACAACTCTCGGAATTATCTTTCCAATCGTCGCAGCAGCCGCAAGGCCAACTCAGCAAATAATTCATAATATTAGCACCCTCGTAGCGTTAAAAGCTGATTGATATACTATCCTATCTTAATTTTTCTGAAAGTGTGTGTTCTACTTAACATACAAGGGAGAAATTATGTTGTATATCTGTGACTTAAGTCTATACAGAGGCGATCGAAATGAGATAGTACAGCATCGGTCAGGGAAGTAAAAAATATCTCGAAAGGTTGTTGAATTACTGCGCGCTTTAAGGTATAGTACGGTGAGAATTCAGGCAGCAGATTCCATCGAACTTGCTGATGAGAACCTGTTAGGATTTGCATTGGGTGAAAAGCTAGAGAAATAAAAGTTCGTTAGCGTTCGCCTCGATTTGAAGCCCGCCCCTACGGGGGCTACGCCAACGAAGAGGATCGCACCGCGCACCGCAAAAAAAGAGTAAAAAGAGCGATCGTCCGCGCCAGTTAACGCTGTGTTTGAGTTAGCACCAACAGCAGCCGCATCTGCTATCCCCGGCTCGCCAGGGCGACGGCGGCACTCCGAGCCTTCGATGTGTCCGCCGCGCCAAAATCCCGAAGCTGCACAACTCCTGAACCTCTCAAACAGTAGCGGGGTGTGGAAATTGCGATGTCTCGCAAGCAACAACCGAACTCGATCGAGTCCCAACCTTTGATAACCTATAATTTAAATGAGGTACAGCAGGCAGTTTTGCCTGCGGCATCAAACTATAGCACAAGGAATAAAAAATAAGGCAGAAGGAATAAGAGAAATGGAAGTCGCAATCTTGCGGAAGGGTTTCAGAAATTAATAACGTCCTCACCGTCGGGCGGGGTTGCTATAATTTTGCCATCCTGCTAATTGGGCATCTATTTTTTGTCACAACTAACAACTAACAACTAACAACTGACAACTGACAACTAACAACTAATAAAGAGGGGATTGGTTAATGGCTGCAACAGATTTTAAAGACTATTACGCTATTTTGGGACTCAACAAAACTGTCAGCTCAGACGAACTTAAAAAAACTTTTCGCAAACTAGCCCGCAAATATCACCCGGACATGAACCCGGGGAACAAAGAAGCTGAAGCTCGTTTTAAAGAAGTAAACGAAGCTTACGAAGTGCTTTCAGACCCAGAAAAACGCAAAAAATACGACCAATACGGTCAATATTGGAAGCAAGCTGCTACAACTCCTGGAGGATGGCCGGGCGGGGCGGGTACGACTGTAGACTTTGGCGGCGTTGACTTCAGCCAGTACGGCAGTTTTGACGAATTTATTAATGCTTTGCTCGGCCGCGCGGCCGGCAACAGTGCGGGTAATGGCCGCAACGCTCAGTGGAATTATAGCAACTACCGCACCAGCAGCGGCGGGCCCAGCGGATTTGAAGATTTCGCGGGGTACGAAAACCGCAGCACAGGAACCTCTCGCGACACTGAGGTAACGATTTCTCTAACTCTGGGGGAAGCATTTCGCGGCACTTCCAAGCGAGTCGCTACGGGCGAAGTTTCGATTCCGGCTGGAGTGAAAACTGGCAGCAAAATTAGGGTAAAAGGCAAAGGTCAAGTTGACCCGTACACGAAGCAGCAGGGAGATTTGTACCTAAAATTAGAAGTTTTGCCTCACGCTTTCTTTCAGTTTGAGGGAGAGAATTTGGTGTGCGAAGTGCCGATAACTCCCGACGAAGCGGTGTTGGGAGCTGCAATTGAAGTGCCGGCGCCTGAAGGTATGATAACTGTAAAATTTCCGGCGGGGATGCGATCGGGTCAGTCTTTGCGGTTGCGGGGTAAAGGATGGCCGAAACCGAAGAAAGATGAGCGCACTGATTTGTTGGTGAAAATTGCGATCGTGCCGCCGAAAGAACTTACCGATCTCGAACGCGAATGCTACGAGAAAATCAACACAAATCGAACTTTTAATCCTCGCAACACTCTCAATCAGATGGTGCTTTAATCTTATAATTCTGGGGAGTGACTACTGGTGCGATCGGCTAATACCGTTTAGAAAAAAGGTTGCTACAAAAAATTGTTGAGTTTGTTTCGTTCACTCAATTTGTAAGGTGCGTCGCTATTAGATTTTAGATGAAATACCAGAGATTGAAGAATGGCGACACACCCGCTCGATTACTGTTGCAT
The DNA here is from genome assembly GCF_036702805.1 of Microcoleus sp. A006_D1. Classification (NCBI taxonomy): domain Bacteria; kingdom Bacillati; phylum Cyanobacteriota; class Cyanophyceae; order Oscillatoriales; family Microcoleaceae; genus Microcoleus; species Microcoleus sp. A006_D1. Next base: position 380,136 of record NZ_JAUBVZ010000005.1, on the reverse strand, counting down.
GATTTGAAAAAATGGTATTACTCATCGGTAACTGTTAACTGACTGTCTTTGCGACCTTGCTTGATGTTAATGCTAATTTTTTTAGCTCCTTTGTTCTCCAGGTCTTTGATGTAGCCGTTGGTATTATTAGAAGCTTCATCCTTGCTTTCGTAAGGGCCAAAGTAATACGTGCGCTTGGGTGAATCCGTGTCAACTTCTACCCACCACTCGCGACCTCTACTGCCCCCAATCGGTTGAGTCAGTATCCAGAAAGCAGCAACGTACATACCGAATAAATAAAGTCCGAACATAGTAGCTCTCCCCGCAGTCAAGTAGTTTTTATTGTTCTTAACTTAGCAGGACAAATAGCTCTATCGCATCATCGTCAGTGCTGATTTTGCCACCGTAATTGTTGAGAGTAAATGCTCGCTAACATCAGCATTTTGGTGGAGAAGAGGCCAAGATTTAAGCCTCCGCTATAAATAAAAACTAGGCTAAGCAAGGACTTGAATAAGACGATACTTAATATTATTGTTGAGGCTTTAGTTATAGCTTCAGGAAGAAGTAATAGGAAATATTCAGCTCATGTTTGGACGATGAAAAACGCCGTAAATGTCGCGTAGGGTAGAACCTAGAAAATTCAAACAGAATTGGCGAACTCTTGACGCGCAAAAACCGGGTTGTTTAACCGATACTTCTGACGATAGAGGGAGTATCAGCAGTCACAAAACCCGGTTTCTGGCGCCTGAACTTATCAAAATCATTAAGCAGCGATACTCTCTGAGAATTCACTTTCGCAGATGGTGAGATCCGAAGGATGACACCGTTTGATGCGGATGCTAACTCTTTTGGCTCCCTCGCTTTCCAAGTCTTCGATGTAGCCTGGAGTATGGCTGGAGGCTTCTTTGTCGGTGTCGAAGGGGCCAAAATAGTAGGTACAGCGGGGCAAATCTGTGACGATTTCTACCCACCATTTCTCTGGCCCGCGGCGGCTGGGCGCGGCAAACACGGACAAGACTGCGATGTAGAGACCAAATAAATATAATCCAAGCATTTTTCCTCTTTTGGGGTTATTTATTTTATATTGGGCTTACGCTCATGAACCCGGTTTTTAGGATAAATTAGAGTTGCCTGAGCATTTACCAAGAAACGGGGTGTCTCTTGTCTAGGGTACAAGTCATTAGATTAGTTTATCAAGCTAATTTGTGCGATCGCCTCAACCTGAGTGCTGATTTTGAGACGAGATCTAGAATCGCAGGGAATAAGCTATTTTGCATTTAAATTTAAGCTTGATGGTGCGCTATAAATTCTCACGCCAAAAGAATTTAAGTACGCAGTAGCTGACAAATTAAATCCGCCACAGATTAGTTCTGGAAATACGCCGGAATATAGAGCAACGTTACGCTAGCAACGCCACAGCTTCAAAACTGTGGCTAAAATAGCAAAACCCGCCCAGGCGGGTTGTTTTGTTAAGCTATAAAATTCCTCAAACGAATCTGAGTTTCTTGCCTACCTCAGCAGGCCCAGACTTAGGGCTTGCCTTTGGGGAACTGTTCGATGCCAGCCCAACCGTAAAAAACCAGCTCGTCGTTTTGAACTCGACAGCGGTCTACTCGCAGTTGAGTGCCTTCTAAGGCAAATTTGTCTAAGTCTAGCAAGTTATTTACGTGGGCAATTATAGCTTGAGCCAAGTCTATTGCTTGCTCCCCGCCGCCGTAAGTAACGCTGACAAATTGGATTTTGCGTCGGTCTTCTACTTGCAATTGAGCTGTAATATCTATTTTGACTGGTTCGCTGGAATTGCCGATCGTAATTTCGGACTGAAGCCGAATTGATTTGTCGGCCCCGAAGCTGACTTCTGTGTTTTGAAAGTGCAGAGATTGCTCTTGGTAAGTCAGCTTCTGGAGTTTTTCAACTACAAAAGGTGTATTGAATGAGGTGGTTAAATCCGATCGACTTAAGACGACTCGCATATTTGCCTGGGTAGGCTGGCGCAATTTCACTTGACCTGCAAAAATCGCTCCAAAATCAATGGAGAGTGCTTGCAAGTAAAGTTCCATCACTTCTATGCGCAGGCCGTTGTACATCAACATACCTTTGCCAACGAAGTCGAAACCGTCGATGCTTCCCTGCAATAGTTTGGCCACAGGTTCGACTCGGATGTTGGCTTCTGCCTTTTCAGAACGTTTGAATAAGGCTGCGATCGCAGCTCCTGCTACTTTGCTGACAAGGCGATCGCCACTTTGACCTTGAAAGGATGTACCGCTAAACAAAGCTGCTACCATTTATGCGTTTGCTGATCTACAGTCGTCATTATAACCTCCCATTAAGAATTGTTAAAATAACTTGTGCTTATTCACGTTATAAGTAGATGTTGTTTTGTTAGTCTGCCTTTAAAGTAACATTTTTGAAATTTAAGGGCTGAGGGGAGTGCCTTGCAGACAAGCGCGATCGAGTAAAGCTCCATCCCAGACAGTTTGTTCGATCGCAGCACAGAGCAAATTAGCCCCTGTCAGGTTAGCGCCACGGAGTACGGCTCCATTCAGCATCGCTTCTTCCAAGTCAGCACCGGACAAATCAGCACCGGATAAATTGGCATTGCTCAAATCTGCCTGCTGCAAAATTGCGCGAGACAAATTCGCGCCCCGCAAGTCCGCGCCGCGAAAATCGACACCAGTCAAATCCAAATTGCCGATCGAGGCCCCTGTCAAAAAAGCACCCCCAAAACTGGCATCGCGGACTAAAGCGTTAGCCAAGGAAGCCCCCCGCAAGTCAGCATTCCGAAAATCTGCGCCGCGCAAATCTGCACCGCTCAAGTCAGCACCGCGAAGGTTGGCTCGCAGCACCGCCCGCTGCAAGTTAGCGCCGGCGAGATTAGCTCCTATCAAGTTGGCTTGAGACAAGTCTGCACCGGCGAGATCGGCTCCCGCTAAGTCTGCGCCGGCTAAATCAATGCCGGCCAACATATGAATTTTGCCTTTGCGTATGGCTTCGAGGTCATTAATCATTAGTTTTTAGTCATTAGTCATTAGTCATTAGTCAGTTGTCAGTTGACAGTTGTCAGTTGTCAGTTGGCAGTTGTCACGTTGTCAGTTGACAGCTTGCCCGAAAAGCTGATCGTTGGGTTGTCAGTTGTCGATCGCTAGAGTGAACACCGCGCAGAAAAAACAGGTTGCGGAATTAGTCTGAATCCGTAGGGTGTGTCAGGGGGAAAGGATTAATCTGTGGTGCAACATTCAGTCCTGACGCACCATACAATAACTGTCAACTGTCCACTGTCCACTGTCCACTGAATTACCGAAGTCATTCTATAATGCCGGGGCTGCTGCGGGAGTTCGATCGCCCAAATCCTCCAACCAGACATTCGGCAGTTGACTGGGGCGCGTGGGTAACTCCATCAAACCCATGTCTGCGAGTCTGACGACATTGCCGAGAGTTTCCACCAAAGCTGGATCGAAGCGAATACCCGATAGTTTCCGGCACTCTTCCAAAGCTTCCGTCAAACTCAATGCCGGACGATCGCCGCGCGGTTGAGTCAAATCTTGAAAACAAGCAACCAACCCCAAAATCCGCGAAGCAATGGGTATATCTTCGCCTCGCAAACCTTCGGGCCTGCCGCTGCCGTCCCAATTTTCGAGTTTGTGCTTGACAATTTCGGCGACTGGTGATAATTCCGGCATTGCTTGCAGGAGTTGGGAACCGATGAAACTGCGATCGCGCCAAAATGATAGAGTTCCTTCGTCGAATTTATCGGAAGTGCGATCGAACACCTCATTCGGGGCAGAAACCAAGCCGACTCGAAACAGCAATCCCGCCAGCCGCAGCCGGCGCAACTGCAAAGCCGGCAAATCCAGCAATTGACCCAAAGTTTCCGACAAAGCCGCCACCTGCAAAGACGCTGTGGGATTTGAGGTATCGCGTTCGTCCACGCGCTGGGCCATCCGCAGAAAAGCTTGCAGTTTGTTAGCGTTCAAATTGCGGCTGACGCGCAAAGCTTGACCTTCCAATTCCCACAAATCGCGGGTTTGGCGGTTAATTGCCACCATTTGCTGCTGAGAACTTTGCAGGTAAGTGACGATACGCGTTACCACGCCGCTAATATCTGCCAAGGGCGGGCCTTTGGTGGCGAGAATTTGGTGGTGAATTTCTAGCAAACTGTCGGCTAGGGAGGAATTATAATGTCGCGTTTGTTCTATAAAAATTTCTGCTGCCGCCGACACTAACGACTGGTCAAACGACCACAAACCGTAGAATTTTCGCTCTGTATCTACATCAGGCTTGCCCTCGGGCAAGTATTCCTGGGCTGAAAGTTCGCGGCAAAGCACCATTGCTTTGTATGTCGGGGCGAGGATGATTAAATTCCATTCTTGGATGATGGGATCGAGCTCATCGAGTTCTATTAAAGATACATTTTCTAATTGGCCGGTTTTGTGGGTAGCGAAGCCGCTGTCGGCTACTGCGCCGATCGCAACCTGCCGAGAAGCCTTAGCAATATCGAAGTAGCGATCGGCTTCTTGCAAATACCATTTTCCCTGCTGAAATGTCACCAAAACTAGGGGTTGGAGTGCGATATCGTCCCCGTCGCTGGTTTGCAAGATGTGGTCTTCTAGGGCGTGACACAGGGCTACTAGGGTGTTTTTGAAGTATACCCCGTAGCTAGAAGGCAGTTTTCCGTCGGGAAGTGTAGCTTGTAGTCTGGCGAGAGTTGATTCTGGATTCATTGCAAAAGGCGGTGCCGGCTGTTATTTATTGTAGCGGGCGATCGAGCTTCTCGAAAATACTTTTGGCAAAAATCCGAGTTTTTGATGGTTGGCGGCTCTACAACGGACAAAAACGGCGATGTGATGGCGATCGATCGCGCACCTGCCGCTATTTGTAGCCGATAGAAAAAAAAAAATTTAATGGCGATGAATTAATTTTGGCACTGAAAGTTATAGCAATCGCCACAGCGGTTAGGACATAAATAACCTCATGAATAGAGCCTCCTAACCCATAGCCTAAACGGTTTGATTTCCTGATTCTGCAACTGTCAACTGTCAACTGTCAACTGTCCACTGCTATAAAACCCTCTGTCTTTGGCGGAGTTTTTTTGCTCCGAGAAACCTGTCGAGAGGAAGACGCTAACTGACTTAGGTATTAACTACTATTTCTTAAACAAGATTAGGAATTTCGAGCGTGCTTCAACAAAATCGGAGTTTAGGTGAACAGGCGATCGACAAAGTTGCCGAGATTGCTATTGCTAGCAAATTAGACGGCTCAGAAAGTTTGTCTGTCACAGTCAACACCGATCCCGGCCAGCTAGCCCAGGGACAAGTTGAGGCAGTTGCCGTTGAGGGCAAAGGATTGGTAATGCAGCAAGATTTGCGCGTGGAAGAATTGCAAATTCACGTCAAAGATATTGCTGTTAATCCCCTGAGCGCTATGTTTGGCAAAATTGAACTGAACGGGCCAGCCTTCGGTAAGGCGCGGGCAGTTTTAACAGAAAGCGATATCAACCGCGCTTTTAATTCCGAATATATCAGCAGGAAACTGAACAACTTAAAAGTTACTGTTGACGGACAACTGCTGACAATAGACGTTAAAACTGTGGAGTGCCAGTTGCTAGCAACCGGAAAAATCGCTTTAAATGCTGAGGTATTGGTGCAGGAAACTGCATCAACTGAAAAGATTTATTTTACAGCAAAACCTCAGATTGCGGCGGGCGGTTGGGCAATTTCTCTTCAGGATGTCGAGTATCCCGAAAACAAGGAATTTTCGCCGGAGTTGACTGCTGCTTTGGCCGATAAAGCTGGTGAAGTTTTAAACTTGCGAAATTTTGAAATGGAGGGAATGTCGCTGCGAATTCAGCAGCTAGATGTGGAAGCTGGTGTGCTGACTTTGCAAGCTGAAGCTAAAGTCGAACAATTTCCCAGTTAGGAGTAGCGATGTTTGTAGGTGCCCCGGAAATATCAAACCTGTTCAAGTCGAGCAATTATTGGAACTGACGCACCCTACGAGTTTTAAATCCATCTAAAGTGAGAAAAAACTCGATCGCCCTCCGCAGCAAAATATCACCGCCGTGAAAGGCAGCGATCGGGATTTTATTTTTACTCTTGACAAGTAGTAGTAAACAATCGGGAAAATTTTGTGAACACTGTAACTGCTTTTTTTAAAAGACTGCGTACCGGTCAATTTTTGACTCAATTTTTCACTGTATTGATGGCAGGTTTGCTGCTGTTTACCAGCACCGCTTGCAATGCTGGCGATGTTCGAGGTGCTCGGCCCGAAAATCCTCCCGTTCAAATGGGAGGAATGAATAACCCCCACAAGGCCGGTGGTGATGGATACACAAATTATCAAATGTCTACAGATCCTAAAGTCAATCAATCGCCTGCTAAAGTAGAGAAGAATAGGGCTGATTTGTCGATTTTGGGCGAGACACTCCTGGCTGCGACTACCGCTGAATCTAATTCCTCAAAGCTGCTTTATCCAGGTTCTGCGCCGATGGAAACTGACAAGTTCGATCTAGAACTCGGCGGAGACAAAGCTGTGTTAGAAACGACAGACGGACAGCCGACGAAGAGTCAACCCGTATTCGATCGCAGCAATCCCGATGCCAAAATTTTAGAGAGAGTAGGCGCAGCTTTTAAGGATGCTTCTGGTTTCCTGAATGATAGCGCTGAAGATGCCAAGGAAAGCTCGGTGACGAAACTCAATCCGCTGCAAAAATAAGCAAGTATAAATTGCGCGGTATCGCCGATGTAGGGGCTTTTAGAGACTTGCCCCTACACAATAGGCCTGAATTGCAAAAATACCTAGGATGGGCGGGAGAACCCGTCAAAAAATTTGATTAAAAGGACTTTTGCAAGAGGTATTTTGTTTCCGCTCGTTTGAGTCGATATCTTCTTAATTAAGATATAAAAATAGGACTTGTGCAATCAATGGAAAGGTTCAGGCTTTTAAATTGCAGAGCTTCGGCTGGCAACGACCAAGTTTTCTCATTAATCCACAAGTCCTCTCTCAGCTTTTCTTAGTCTAAAGAAATTTTGTTTTATTTGCTTTTGGACTCAGAAACATCAGCAATCAAATCATCTTTATCAACTTTCGGAACAAAATCAGGCCGTTCTTTGGATTCCCAACCCGGGGGGCGCTTGGAGTTGTACCACGCAATGGAGCCGATACTAACCGCAGCTACAAATCCAACACCAAGAACTGCGAGGGGAATCGTTAGGTTGTGTTCTACCATTAGGTTGAAATCCTTATTTACTCTACTGCTATAGTATTTTATGTGCTATTGGTGCTCATGCAATATATCTGAAGACTGAAAAAATTAGTAGATTGCAGTCATAATACTTAGAGATTGGACTTAAAGGGCTGATTTTATGCTGTTGTCGATCGCATTTCTGTTAGCTGCCAGTTTTGGTCTGGGTGCTTTGCCGCTGACTCGCTGGGCGGTGCGGCTGCTGGGCGGCAAGGATTTGAGGCGGTTGGGCACGGGGAATGCGGGCGTGTCGGCTGCTTTCATTCACGGGGGGAAATTGGCGGGAATTGCTGCGGTGTTGGCGGAAATTGCCCGGGGTATTGTGCCGGTTTTGGCGGGGCGATTTTGGTTTCCCGATGCGCCGGCGATCGCGATCGCCCTGTTGATTCCTTTAGTTGCCGCTAGATATGCGATCGCCCGAGGTGGAGGTGTGACTAACGCTGTTTGGGGTCTTTTGGCATTTTCGCCGCCGGTGGCTGTCTCATCGGGGATTTTGGGGCTGCTGGTGTGGGGTTTGGCACGGCGGTTGTGGGAAAAGGGCGATCGGGCGAGACTGTTTGCTTCCCGCTGCGGGTGTTTGTGCACGCCCATCTGGGTTTGGGTGTGGCGTCAATCTTTGCCGGAATTTTTAACCGCAGCAGGATTGGGAGTTTTACTAACAGCAATTAATCTCAGTCAGGGTGATGATATGGCTTTATCTAAATCGGAACAATTGTTTTCTCTCGATGATTCGTTGGATGCTGCAATCTGCGGCGATAAAGCTGCTAAGTTGTCTCAACTCAAACGCGCTGGTTTTAATGTTCCTTCGGGCTGGATATTGCCATCGAGGGAAGAGGGAAGTTCGGCAGCGGATTCTGTAACGGATTTAACGGATGTCACGGATAGAAGAAACAAGAAAGAAGGCAGAGGGAATAAAGATGGAAATGTCGATCGCCTTTCCAGCAGCAATCCTGTTATCCAAAACCTCAAATCCAAAATCCCCAACCGCATAATTGTGCGCTCTTCGGCTGCCGGAGAAGATGGCGATATTAGTTCCGCAGCCGGACAATATCAAACTATTGGCCCTGTTTTGACTGAAGCAGAATTGCTCGACGGCATTAACCGCTGTCGCCTGTCTTATTGGACTTCCGAAGCTGTTGCTTACCGCCGCCAGCGACAACTCCCAGATACTCAAATGGCTGTCTTGATTCAGCCTTATATTGAGGGGAAAGTTGCGGGAGTTATGTTCAGCCGCAATCCTTTAGATGGCGGTTCCCAGATAATTATTGAAGCTTTGCCGGGAGGTGCTGAATCTGTTGTCGGCGGACAAGTTACTCCGCTGCATTTGGAAGTTGATTTTACTCATTCTGAAACTTTAGAACAAAATTTAATCGCACTCGAACTCACTTCAATTATTGACAAACAAATTATAGCAGAATTAGTCAAACAAGCGCAAGCCATCGAAGCTTTATTTCACGGAATCCCGCAGGATATTGAGTGGAGTTGGGACGGGGAAAAAGTTTGGATTTTGCAAAGCCGCCCGATTACCAATTTGCAGCCGTTTTGGACGCGCACTATTGCCGCTGAAGTGATTCCGGGTGCAATTCGCCCGCTAACTTGGTCGATTAATCGGCCGCTGACTTGCGGGGTTTGGGGAGAGATTTTTCAGGTGGTTTTGGGCGATCGCGCGACTCATCTAAACTTTAAGGAAACTGCAACTTTGCTGGGTTCCCACGCCTATTTTAATGCGACTCTGTTGGGCGAAATCTTTCGGATGATGGGATTGCCGGAGCAGGGTTTGGAGTTTTTGCTCAGAGGGCAGAAGATGGGTAAGCCGCCTTTGATGAAGGTTTTGCCGAATTTGCCGGGTTTGTGGCGTCTGGTGCAGCGGGAGCGGGCGCTGAATGCAGATTTTGAGGGCGATCGTACTTCTATTTTTATCCCCGCACTGCAAAGTCTGGAGAAGTCAGTTGATAGTAGGCAGTTGGCAGTTGATAGTAGTAACAATGCCCAATGCCCAATTCCCGATTCCCAATGCCCAATGCCCAATGCCCAATTCCCTATTCCCAATTATCAGTATTTGTCGGAGTTGTTGGGGAGAGCGGAGCAAATTCAGGAGTGGCTGAAACCGATTACTTACTACAATATCTTAGGGCCGATCGGGCTGGCAATTCGTAAATCAATTTTTCGCGTTGACGATAATTGGCTTGTTAATGATACTGCTCCTGAAATTGCTTCGGTGCGAGCTTTGCAGCAGTTGGCTCAGAAATTGCGACAAGTTGCTGTTTCGCAGTCTGACGAGACTGTTTCAGCCGCAGATTTAGCACAGATATTTGCTGCAACTCCGGCTTTGCAAGCGGACTTTGAAAAGTGGCTCGATCTTTACGGATATTTGAGCGAGGTGGGAACTGATATCGCTGTTCCTACTTGGCGGGAACAGCCGGAAATTTATCAAAAATTGCTGATAACTCTCGCTCAAAAACCTGCGATTGTTAATTTAGCAGAAACTGATGAATTACGCTTGACTTTTGCGCAGAAGTGGCGCTTAAATAAATGTCAGGATCGAGCTATAGTCAAAAGCCAAATTAGCGAAATTTATGCCCGGTTGTTGGCTCATCTCCGCTGGACTTTTCTGGAGATTGAAGCTTGCGGATTGGAAATGCAAGTATTTGAGGAACCGGGAGATATCTTTTATCTGGAATTTGGGGAGATTCAGCAGTGGATTCGCAGCGGCGCGAGTGTTTCTTTTCAGGATACGATTAGGCTGAGGCGCGATCGCCTGTTAGCCGATCGCGATCGCCCGATTCCCCCTGTAGTCTACGGCAATTTGCTGCCGAATTCTCGCAAAAGGTCGATCGACCTCGCAACCGCAACATCAACAACCGCTATCATGCAGGGAATCCCCGCCAGTATCGGCTGCGTCGAAGGTTTTGTCAAAATTTGCCGCACTGTCACCACCGATTTAGGCGAAAATGCGATCGTCGTAGTACCCTACACCGATGCGGGTTGGGCACCGCTGCTTTTGGCAGCAACAGCAATTATAGCGGAAGTTGGCGGCCAATTGTCTCACGGAGCGATCGTCGCTCGCGAGTACAAAATTCCCGCAGTCATGAATGTTGCTGAAGCTACAACTCGCCTGCGAGACGGTCAAAAAGTGCGAGTAGACGGATATCTCGGCACTGTGGAATTGCTCGAACAATAACGCGCCTGAATAGACTTGAATTGCAAAAATAATTAGGACGGGCTAGAAGCCCATCCCACAAGAAAAAAATGTGGGATGGGCTTCTAGCCCGTCCGAAAATTTGATTGAAAGGACTTTTGCAATTCAAGTCTAATAGTTTTATGGAAAATGGAAAATCAAAAGTTTCGATTTTCCATTTCCTTCTCGACTCGCAACTTTCCTAAACCAAGAAATTCTGGACAACATAGTTCCCCAAATTTCTACCCGCACTCAAACCATCTACGTTAGCACTCATGAAATGGATGCCTCCATAAATCCGACTCATCCCCGATTCGTCGGCCGCTTCGGCAAAATTTTCATAGGTTCGCAAACTGTTGACAGACTTGTCTCCCTTATCTGCAAAGCCAAAATCTGAACCAAATACAGAGTTCATGACGGGCTCCGCGGCACCGCTAAAGGTACTGTGTCCTGACGAATACTCTGGGAAGGGCGGAGTTGCAATCAGCGGCGTCCACTGGGGGTCGGCTGTGGTGTTGGGATTGTTGTCTTTGTCAGCTTGGCGAATAGCTGTCACGGGCCGCCAGGTATCGTATTTGTATTTGGCATCCCAGCAGGTAATAGCTGCATCGGCTTCGGCAATATTTAGCAGCGCGAACAAGCGGGCGCTATCTTCCAACGATGTGCCGGCCAGGGCCGATGCTTCTTGAGCGATTTGGTTCCAGTGCCCGGGGGGAGTAAAAGTACCTCCGCCGTTGGCCCAGAATTTGGCGATCGCTGTTTGGTCTGGTGTCCGTGTCAAACTGTCAACCTTGCCGATTTCTTTAGTTTGGTTAAACTCCTCTGCGTACTTGGCGCTATTGAGGGCGGGCGGGCCCGACGGGCGGAACTGCGAACCGCTAGTCATCGCAAAGGGAGTCACATCCGGCCACTGGGGTGCCAGCGACGCGGCCAGGGCGGGAGGAGTCGGCTGCCAACTGCCGGGGTCAGTTTTGGGGGTGTACGACACTACTTTGGTGGCGCCGTCTGTACTCCGCCAACTGATCATTTGGTCAGCAACTTGTCTACCTAGGGCGATGCCGTCATCTTTGGATTTGCCGTCGGGAATTGTCAACAGAGATGATTGGTATGCTGCATCGAATTTTGCTGCTTGTGCAGGATAGAGGCTGACTAATACCTGTTGGGCTGCTGCTGCTGCTGCTGCTTCTTGTGACGCGCCTGCGGGTGCATCTATGCTGACGCGGTAAGGGCTGTATTTTTTGCTAATCGAGTTCACAGCGTCGTAAATGGCGGCGGAAACCATTGCCATATTGCGGGAGGCTAGCGGAGGCGGGCTGCTGGCTGTGCGGATGGCGTCGAGCATTGTTCCGTTCCAGTCTATGATGGGCTTTCCCGATAGGTGAGTTGTAAAGTTGTCGGGGGTGACGCTGCTGCTGTTGACTCCTGGCAATACTGCTAAATATTCGCCTGTGAGTTTGTCTTGAATTACGGTGCTGTTGCTGTTAGCGTCTGTGCCTTGCTGGATGTTTAAGTCTCCAAATGTCAGGCCGTCGAGCAATCGAATTTTGTCCTTACCTTTCTCGAAGTCGGTGATGTAGTCGGCCGTGGCTACAGTGGGGCCGCCGTTGCCTTTGCCGATCGCAAAAATGTCATCGCCTTCGCCACCGCTGAGGGTATCGCTGCCTTTGCCGCCGTCGAGGGTGTCGTTGCCGGAATCGCCAAAAATTAGGTCGTTGCCTTTGCCGCCCCAGATGATATCCTCGTCTGCACCGCCGAAAATTGTATCGTTACCTTGGTCGCCGCAGATTTTGTCTTTACCTCGATCGCCTTCAAGAAAGTCATCTCCGCCCTTGGCATAAAGTATGTCGTTGCCATCCAAGCCGCTAATTCTGTCTGGTGTTGAAGTTCCTTCGAGAAAGTCGAATTTAGGACTACTGGTAAGAGATGCCATTGGTATTTATTTGATATTTTTCATTAACTAATAGCAAAGAATCATAGCATTGATAAATGCTCATGTCTGTTTGCTTCTAATTTATATTATTAGACTTTCCGCTTACTACGTAAATACCCGGACTACAACTTTATTCAATCTTTAATCTTTAACTCATCTTTGTAAAGTTTCCGGTTTGATTTCTACGTAAAAATAAATAAATTTTGCTAAATATTGACAATGCCGCTGGTTTTATTAATATTTAAAGATATATATATCCTGGTTAGCATCAAACTGTAACATTATGTATGTACTTGTCTCGGTATCTACTTAAGTATATTATATGTGTGACTATTTGTTAAGCACTTCTTAAAGCTGCGATCGGGTCGAGTTTGGAGGCTTGGCGCGCGGGGACGACGCCGAAGAACAGGCCCACTGTGCCGGAGACGCTGACAGCCAGGGCGATCGCCACGGGCGAAATACCAGCTTGCAGGGGCGTAAAATTACCTACAAGCAAGATACCGCCGACACCTACGCAAGTACCGACTATCCCTCCGGCAGCAGATAAAATTACAGCTTCGACGATGAATTGAAACAAGATATCTTGTTGGGATGCTCCGATCGCCTTTCTCAGCCCGATTTCTTGAGTCCGCTCGCTCACGGAGACTAGCATAATGTTCATAATCCCAATGCCGCCCACCAACAGCGAAATGCTAGCAACAGCAGTTAACATAATTGTCAGAGCCCCGGAAATCGCCCCCATTGTTGCCATTAAATCTTTCTGATTTCTGACAGTAAAGTCATCTTCTGTGGTAATCTTGTGCCGCAGTCTCAGCAAGTTTTCCACCTGAAATTGAGCCGCATCCATTTTCGACTCATCTTGAATTGAAATAAACAGCGAGGTGACAGCTAAACCGTAGGGAGATTTGCGCCCGACAATGCGGTTGGCCATGGTGGCGATCGGCACAACAGCCGAGTTATCATAATTCGTACCAAAAGATGTCCCTTTCGGCGCAAATACTCCAATGACTTTCATACTGACATTTTTGACTCGCACTTGTTCGCCGAGGGGATTGGTATTAGCAAACAGTTTCTCGGCTAATTCTGAACCGAGAACCACAACTTGATTGTTTTTCTTAATATCAAGTTCGGTCAAAAATCGCCCTTTAGCCATTTCAAAGTTTCTGACAGTCAGAAATTCTGGAATTGTCCCAAAAATTAGAGACGAGACATTTTTGTTGCTGTAGCGAACGATTTCTGAACTGTTGAGTTCTGCGGAGACACCTTGCACCGACGGGACTTGAGTTGCGATCGCCTTAGCATCTGGTAATATCAGTGTTTGAGGCGCATTGCCGATCGCATTTCGCCTAGCGTTGGGCACTCCCGGTCTCACAATCAATACATTTGTACCCAGGGATTTAACTTGTCCGCCCACAAAATTTTGAGCACCCTCTCCAATACCAATCATCGCAATTACCGAGGCGTTTCCGACAATCATCCCAATCATCGTCAAACTGCTGCGAGTTTTGTTTGCGAGCAGTGTTTGACCGGCCATTTTAACGCTTTCAATAAAATTCATAATTGGTTATTGGTTATTGGTTATTGGTTATTGGTTATTGGTTATTTGTTTTACTACAGTCAACAGTCAACAGTCAACCGTCAACCGTCAACCGTCAACCGTCAACCGTCAACAGTCAACAGTCAACAAACTAATTAAGCACTTCTCAATGCGACAATCGGGTCTAATTTAGCAGCTTGTTTTGCGGGTACGATGCCGAAAAATAAGCCAATGCTGCCAGAAACGCCGACTGCAAGGGCGATCGCCACTGGAGACACGCTAGCTTGCAGAGGAGTAAAAGCAGACACCAAAAACACGCCGCCGATACCGAATCCAGTACCGATCGCGCCACCAGCAGCCGACAAAATCACAGCCTCAATCATAAACTGAATCAGAATATCCTGAGGAGAAGCACCGATCGCCTTTCGCAGTCCAATTTCCTTAGTACGTTCAGTCACAGAAACCAGCATAATATTCATAATCCCGATGCCGCCCACAAACAGCGAAATTGCCGCCACAAAAGCCAACATCAGAGTCAAAGCCCCAGTAATGCTGCCCAAAGTCTTCATTAAATCTTTCTGATTTCGGACAGTAAAATCATCCTCTTTAGTAATATTGTGGCGCAAGCGCAGCAAATTTTCAATCTGAAATTGCGCCGCCCTCATTAACTTCTCATCCTTCACAGAAACCGAAATAAATGTTACCTTAGTACCGTAGGGAGACGAGCGGCCGACAATCCGGTTAGCCATCGTTGTCAGGGGCAAATAAATATTCATATCTTGATTGTCGCCAAAACTAGAACCCTTAGACTGCATCACCCCAATCACTTGAAACGTCGCGTTTTTGATGCGAACATATTGACCGACAGGCTGCGTATTGCCAAACAATTGTTCAGCAGCTTCCGAACCTAAAGCAACTACATTTTCCTGTCTTTCCAAATCTAATTTGTTTAAAAAACGACCTCGACCAACATCAAAGCTTCTTACCGACAGAAACTCGGGAGTAGTTCCGACAATGGAAGAGGAAACGTTTTTATTGCGGTAAGTAACCAGTTGACTGTCATTGAGAGTGGGTGCAACTTCTTGGACAGAAGGAACTTGAGAGGCGATCGCCTGAGCATCTTCCAACACCAAAGTCTGAGGAGGAATCACCGGGCGGCTTTGCGCGTCAGGACTTCCGGGAATGATAAACAGCAAATTTGACCCCAGAGAGTTAACTTGTCCCGCAATAAACGTCTGAGCACCTTCACCGATACCGATCATCGAAATTACAGAAGCATTACCGATGATAATTCCTAACATCGTCAAGCTACTGCGTAACTTATTTGCTGTCAAAGTTGTGACAGCCATTTTGACGCTTTCAATAATATCCATGAGTCTATTTTAGATTTTGGATTTTGGATTTTACATTGGGGAAGTTTTCGATTTGGGAATTGGTATGCCCTATGCCCTATGCCCTATGCCCTATGCCCTATGCCCTATGCCCTATGCCCTATGCCCTATGCCCTATGCCCCATTCCCTACTTTTGATTCTTAATAATATCCTCCAACTTTTTACCAGCAGGAAGTTCAGTAAAAACCCGATCGCCCGCCTTAGCACCCTCTAAAATCTGAATCTTGTTACCAATCGTCGATCCAACCGTCACAGGCTTAAACTTCGGCTGCTGCTTCTCATCAGGAACCAGCACACCCGTTTGACCTTTATTAGTCACAATCGCCACCGTCGGGACAACCAAAGCATTGCTGAGCTTTTGACCAACAAATTTCAAATCTACATTCATCCCCGACTGCAAGAAATCCTTGCCAGTGTCAATGGCGACGCGCACTTGAAACAGCGTCACATCCCGTTCCTTAACAGCTTCCGGCGCAATCAACTTAACGCGGCCCTTAAACACTTTATCGGGATAAGCATCAGCCACAATTTCAACCTCTTGACCCGGTTTAATTTGACTGATATCTGCCTCCGGGACTTTCGCCAAAACTTCCACATCTCTAGCGAGAGCAACAATCGATGTCGAAGTAGCCGAAGTTGCTTCCGACGCCGAAGTTGCCGGAGTTACAAAAGCTCCTTGAATCGCGTATCTTTGGGTAATAACTCCTGCAAAAGGAGCGCGAACTTTCGTATCTTCTAACTGCACTTCTTGATAGCGGACTTGAGCTTGAGCTTCCGCTAAATCAGCTTTAGCCGAAGCTATTTCTTCCGGGCGAGCCCCGTTTTCTTGTACGGCTAATTGGCTTTTTGCTTCAGCAACTGCTGCTTGGGCTTTAGCAATTTCTTCTGGACGATTGCCGTTTTCAATTTGCGCTAATTTGCTTTTCGCTTCAGCAACTTCTGCCTCACCTTTAGCAATTCCTTCCGATCGCGTACCGTTTTGTAACTGCTTCAATGCTTGCTGCTCGACTTGTGCCGCAGCTTGCAGTTGCTTAATTTGCGACTCGCGACTTTCTTGCAGTTGTTGCAGGCGTTTTTGGGCTTCTGTTACCTTAGCTTGGGCAGTGCGATTTTCTTTGATTAATTCATCCAGCTTATCTTGAGCAAGAGCACCTTCTTGCACTAACGGGCGGTTACGTTCCACCCGCTTAGCTGTTAGTTCAGCTTGGGCTTTACTCGATACAATTTGCGTTTGTGCTTGGGCAATTTCTTGTTTAACACTGCCAGTTTGAGCATCTGCTAAACGGGCTTGAGCTTGGGCTAAACGAGCTCGCCCTTGATTTACTTCTTCTACGCGGTTGCCGGCTTGGAGTTGCTGCAAGCCGGCTTGAGTTTGCTGTAAACGAGCTCTAGCTCCTGCAACTTCTTCGGATCTGCTCCCCGCTTGAAGTTGTGCGAGAGTGGCCTCGGCTTGATCTAAGCGCGCGCGGGCGCTGGCGATGTCCTCAGCTCGATTTCCGGCTTCGATTTTGGCGAGTTTGGCTCGAATGCTGGCTTCGCGAGCTTTAGCTTGAGCGAGCTGAGCTTCCACGTCGCGGCTTTCCATGCGAGCAACGATTTGTCCTGCTTCGACGCGATCGCCCTGTTCGACAAATAACTCTGCGATGCGGCCGGAGCCTTTGGGGCTGAGATTCACGCGCTGTACGGGCTGCACCGTCCCGCTCGACGTAATCCGCACCGTCAGGTTTTGCGCTTCCACCGGCACTGTCATGGTGGCGATCGCATCTACTTTCGGCTGCGATCGGCTTTTTGCTATATATATGGTAGTCGGTACAGCTAGCAACCCGGCTGCAACCAAGCCGATCGCCCACCGCGACATCTTCCGCGCCGGTTTCTTCGGGGACTGCTTTTGGGCGGTTTTGTTATCTGCAATTTTAGTCTCTGGGGCCTTGGTGTCTACAGTCTGAGTATCTTCTACCTTGACCTGAGCAGTTTCCTTTTTGGGGCTAACGATCATACCGACTCACCTAATTTAAATCTCAGGATTAACTTAAAAGTAAAATTTTTTCTGATGCTTGGCATCGTCTTTCAGACTCATCCGATCGGGTGATTTAAAAAAAGTTCCCCAACCAGCACCTGTAAACAATTATAGCTAATCTTTGCAACTTATTAAAAAATGTTAAGTTTTTTCAGTCTCAGGATGTAGGCCCAAACTGCGATCGCCCAAACAACTCACTCTCTGCGCAGGCTTTCCCCAGGCAGCGACACCTACTAAACTAGGTTGTGAGTTGTTTGGGCGATCGTACAGTGCGTGGCTAGAACGACACAATATTCGCTGACTCTCATAAACCCGATTTGTCGATCGCAAGGTGGTCAAATCCTGAATATCGATCGGCCCTGTGCCCACAACAGGTTAAAATATTTTGCAAATCCGTTAAAAATGGAAACGCCCAAACATGAATCGTCCCCAAAGCGTTACAATTCTGGCAATCTTGCAGCTAATTAGCGGCATTTTCAGTCTTATTGACGGCTTGTTCATCCTATTATTTGCAGGCATTTTTGGCGGTCTTGGTGCGGCTGTCGGCGGCGCAAAAGTTGGCACTGTCATCGGCGGCTTCATTGCAATTTTTGCGACGATCGCTATAATTATCGGAATTATTTCCCTAGTCTTAGCATGGGGTTTGTTTCAACTCAAAACTTGGGCTTGGACGGGAACATTAATCATCCATGTCGTCGCCATTCTCGCGCAAATTGCCAAAATGTTGGGTAGCGCAGGTGCAGCAGTCAATTTTTTATCTCTGGGTTTTGCCGTCGCTACCATTTACTACCTGCTACAGCCCGATGTTAAACAAGCATTTTCTGTTGAACTCCCCTTTTAATTAACGGTACTGAATTCTTGGATCAAAAAAAGCATAGGAAATATCAACCGCCAGATTGATCAGTACAAAAGTCACAGCCACAAAAATTACTCCACCTTGAACAATTGGGTAATCCCGCGCCAGAATACCGCTGTAAATCCAAGAACCAATTCCCGGCCAGGAGAAAATTGTTTCAGTCAGAATCGCGCCACCTAAAAGCGTGCCGAACTGTAAACCAATAGTTGTGACGATCGGCAAAAACGCATTTTTCAAACCGTGTCTCAAAATCACCCAAAATTCCGGCAAACCCTTAGCCCGCGCCGTGCGGATGTAATCTTGCGATAACACTTCCAGCATCGCAGCACGAGTGATTCGAGCGATAATAGCTAGTGGGATAGTCCCTAAAGTCAAGGCTGGGAGGATTAAATGGGCGATCGCATCCCGCAAAGCCGCCAAATCCCACCTCAGCAACGAATCCAAAACATAAACACCCGTAATCGACTTAAAACCAAACCCCAAATCCACACTCATCCGCCCGCTAGGAGGCAGCCATTTCAGATAAACAGCAAACAAATAAATCAACATCAAACCCAACCAATAGACTGGTAAAGATACCCCAATCAAAGAACCGCTCATCGTCAGATTGTCCAGCCAGCTATTCTTCCGAACCGCCGCCAAAATTCCCGCCGGAATTCCCAGCAAAAGGGCCACCAACATCGCCGCTACAGACAGTTCCAAAGTAGCAGGCCAGCGAATTATAATTTCATCAACAATCGGAATCCCGCTAATAATACTATTTCCCAAATCAAAGCGAAGCAAACTCCCTAAAAAAGCCAAATATTGCCAAGGTAAAGGCTGATTCAAACCCAATCTCGCTCTCAAGATTTCCACCTGTTCGGGAGTTCCCCGTTCTCCCAAAAGTACAGTCGCCGGATCTCCAGGTATCAGGTGCAAAAAAGCAAATACCAGCAGCGTAATTCCGAACAGGACTGGCAATATTCCCAGCAAACGTTTAACAATATATTGAAACATCAGTTGATTTTAAATGCGAGCTCATTCCCGGTCAATTACCATCAGTTCGTAGTGCGGACTTCAGTCCGCAAAAATCTGCGGACTTCAGTCCGCACTACGAACCTTACTTATTGATCAAACCAAATCTTTATTATGACTTACTAACATCCTCAAAAGACTCCGAACCCAAAGGACTCGGAATCCAACCTTGAATATTCTTGCGTTTCCCTAAAAGCGGCTGCGAATGTACGATCGGCAAACGCACAGCCTCCCCATGCAAAATCTCGCTAACTTCCGCATAAATTTTCCCTCTAGCTGCTTTATCCCCACTAGCCCTCCCCCGATCTAAAAGTTCCAAAACTTTCTGATTTTTCCAATTTCCCAAATCGGCCGTCGAACCAGGCCCGAAGTGAGGATAATAAAAATTATCTGGATCGCCATAATCTCCCGTCCAACCCATCATAAAAGCTTGGAATCCCGGAGGTTTTAGCCGATCGGCTATATAAGCAGACCAATCCTTTGTCAGCAACTTTACCCGAATCCCGATCGCGCTCAAATCCGCCGCAAAAGCCTCAGCAATCGGCTTCGGCGTGGGAAAATAGGGACGGCTGACCGGCATATACCACAAATCCAAATCAAAACCGTTCGGATAACCGGCTTTCGCCAACATTGCTTTAGCTTGCTGCGGGTTAAATTCGTAATCTTTAACTTTGTCAGACTCCGCCCAATTCAGCGAAGGCGGGATAAATTGCGAGTCATATTTTCCCAGATCTCCCCAGAAAGCCTTGACTATAGCTTGCTTGTTGATTGCTTGCGCGATCGCCCGCCGCACCTCCGGTTTCGCCAAAGGCGCGTAACTCGGATTTAACCCTAAATAACCCACATTAAAAGAAGGCCGCACAACAGCTTCTAAATTAGCATCAGCTTGCACCTCTTTCAATTGATCCGGCGTTAAATCCACAGTAAAATCAAGTTGACCAGCCCTCAATTGAGCGAGTCTCGCCGCCGGATCGTCCACAAAACGAAGTACCAACTGATTGACTTTCGGCGTTCCAGTTTTCCAATAATTCGGATTTTTTTCTAAGATAATGCGATCGCCCGATCGCCATTCCTTAAACACAAAAGGCCCCGTACCCACCGCCAGCGACCCCGGAGTGCCGTATTTAGCCCCCGCTTTTTTCACCGCCGCCGGACTCGCAATCCCAAAATAACCCGACCCAATCGCCGCAGGAAAAGCCGCAAAAGGCCGATTTAACACAAACTTAATTGTAGACTTATCAACAACGGTCACCTCCTTGACCAGGGAATCTTTATCGCCCTTAAACCCAGCAAAAAAGTCCTTCCAAATTTGATAAGTTTTGCCAGATTCTCGATAACCGTCAGGATTTTTCGCATCCCACCAGCGATCGACATTAAACTTAACAGCTTCCGCATCAAAATCCGTGCCATCGTGAAACTTTACTCCCGATCGCAATTTAAAAGTCCAAGTTTTGCCATCCGTGGAACTCGACCATTCAGTAGCGAGACTCGGTGCGAGTTCCACAGTACCCGGTTTAAAATCTGTCAAGCGATTGTAGATTTGGTCGATCGCAATCACCGAATTACCATCAGTAACATTTCCCGGTTCCAGATTCACCGGCGGCCCGCCCGCACCGTAGACTAAAGCCCCCGCTGGAACAGTCCCAGGAGTTGTCGCAGTTGGAGAATTATTGCTAACCGTGTTTGAAGTAGTGCTGCAATTGGAGAGAATTACAGCCATCCCAAAAACTAGAGCTAATAAAACCAAACGCCAAGATTTTAACAACCTCATCTCCATAGCTCCTATTTAATAAAAAATTATACTCATCTAAATAAATTTCTAATTCCCTCTTTCTTTCCCCTCTGCGCTCTCTGCGTCCTCTGCGGTTAAATTAGTAAATTCTATCTTCAAATCAAATTTAATTAACAAAACCAAATATAACACACCATCCCTCTTGCAATCCCATAATTTTATATGTTGAAATGTATCTGCGTTAATCTGTTTAATCTGCCTTTCATCTGCGGTTGATTGACAATTAAAGATTTATGCAATTCAAATATACCAATTACCCATTACCAATTACCCATTACGAAACCTACCTGATTGTCGATCGCACAACTATCCTACAACTCATAACTCTCCTCACCCCTACTCCCCAATTCTCCCCCACCCAGAAAATCCTCATCCTCTGCTTCCTCAACTTCAGAGTCAAAACTTTCAACAACAAACGGCAAACCGGCTGCCATCAAACCGCGTTGAATGCGATCGGACGTTTCCTCAAACAACACAAATAGCGGATGAACCGCCTCAGCTTCATCGCTGAAAATATGCCTGTAGCGGTACGGCATCACCCACTCGTAACCTTTATCCAGCCAAACCTGACACTGCCGCCAGCGGCCCAACAATGCAGAAAAATCCTCCCCTGGGCGATGAATGAAAATCAAAATTTCCACCCCAATTTTAACTTTCCATTCGGGATCGCACATCAAAATCGCCAAATCGCAAGGCAAACAAACTGCCTGTCCGGGCGCTATGCTAGTCCCCCCCCTACCCGCAGAGGAAGCCCCCTCCCGCAAGCGCGCAATGGGCAAAGGAATGCTAATTAAACTTTCGTTAGCGCGACGGATACTCGGAATCATTTCCATGTACAGCCGATATTTTTTCAGCAGGGCGATCGCTGCCGAAAATTCGCTGTACTGTGCTAGTAAAGCCTCGTAATGTGATTGTTTGACAGACATTTTAAATCAATTAATAATTAATTAGTCATCAGTCATCAGTCATCAGTCATCAGTCATCAGTCATTAAGTGCTGTCCCCGCTCGCTTTCGGTGAATTCAATGTCATTATTTAGGAATTTTGACAACTGTCAACTGACAACTGACAACTGTCAACTGTCAACTGACAACTGTCAACTGACAACTGACAACTGTCAACTGACAACTGACAACTGTCAACTGACAACTGTCAACTGACAACTGTCAACTGACTTTTTTACATCTTCTGAAACACTGAGAACATCGGCAGATACATCGACAGCAAAATCGCACCTACGATACCACCCACGACGACAATCATCAGAGGTTCTAGCATACTGGTAAGTCCTTTTACCGCTTCTTCAACTTCCGTTTCATAGAAAGCGCCAACTTTCATCAGCATCTTGTCAAGTTCCCCAGTTTCCTCACCAATTGCCATCATTTGAATAGCCAAAGACGGGAAAATCTGCTGTTCTTGCAAAGCAATACTGATCATACCGCCGTTTTGAATTTCCTGTCTGGCATATTCGATCGCATTGGATATCGCCTGATTACCCGCCACATCTCGCACAATTTCCAAAGAACTGAGAATCGGCACACCCGATCGCGTCAGCGACCCAAATATCACGCAGAACCGAGCCACAGCCGACTTTTCGATCAAATCTCCAAAAATCGGCAATTTCATCGCAATTCGATCAATCTGTAAGTGACCCATTGGAGTTTTATAGTACATATCAAAGGCAAATTTCAGCGCTATAATTACCCCAATAACTGTCAACTGTTGAATGGGAGGCCAAGCCGTACAAAATGCACTAATTGCCAACATGAACAGCGTAAAAGCCGGCAAATCCGCCCCAATATCCTTAAATATTTTGGCGAAAGTGGGCAGCAAGAATATGGTCATTGCGAAAAAGATCACCACCGCGATAAACAGCACAGTCTTGGGATAAGACATAGCCGAATTAATTTCCGCCTCAGTCTTGTGATTTTTTTCCATCATCAGCGCCAGACGGTCGAGGGTTTCATCTAGCACACCGCCGACCTCTCCCGCCGCCACCATACTGATAAATAGTTGGTCAAACACATCAGGAAACTTAGACATCGCCTCTGCTAAGTTTACCCCCTCCTGCACGTCAGCATTCATGCTCCTGAGCGCTCGCTTCAACTTAGCATTAGAACACTGCTCTTGCAGCACGGAAAGGCATCTCACGATCGCCACCCCTGCATTAAACATAGCCGCAAACTGACGAGCAAAAATAGCCATATCCTTAACAGTCAGACTGGTAAGGTTATACTCGAATTGCTCCTGAATCGCACTGAAATCAAAGCCACCTTTCGGTTTTTGACGGACAACGTTGGTAGCCACAGCTCACCTCTGAAAATTTATTAAAATTTATGACTCAGCAGTCATCAGCCATCAGTCATCAGTTCTTTCAGCATACTCCTGACTAATGACTGCTGACTTAATTAATGAGCCCCTACCTTGGCGCCACCGACAGGTGCCGGGCCGATCAAGCGTTCGAGTTCGTCCGCCTTAGAAGCCTTAGCCATTGCCGATTCCCAACTGACTTTACCTGTCTTGTAAAGTTCAGCGAGGGCCATTTCCATCGTCCTCATGCCCAATTTCGCCCCCATTTGGATTTGGGAGTAAATCATCGGAGTTTTCCCCTCCCGGATCAAGTTAGCCATAGCTGGAGTATTCACCATGATTTCCATAGCGCAGCAGCGGCCGCCCCCAATTTTCACCACCAAATTTTGGCTGCAAATTCCCACCAAAGAGTTAGACACCTGGGCGCGAACCTGGGGTTGTTGAATTGGCGGGAACACGTCCAAAATCCGATCGACCGTTGCACCAGCCGAATTCGTGTGCAGCGTTCCCATCACCATGTGACCCGTTTCCGCCGCCGAGATTGCCAGACCGATCGTTTCCAAGTCGCGCATTTCCCCCACCAGAATCACATCAGGATCTTCCCGCAGGGCTGCTCTGAGCGCATTAGAAAAGCTCTTAGTATCTTCGCCCTTTTGACGCTGGTGAAACAAACTCTTGATATTCGGAAACACATATTCGATCGGGTCTTCAACTGTGAGAATGTGTTCTGCCCGCGTCCGGTTGATCAGATCCAACAAAGCCGCCATCGTCGTAGTTTTCCCAGAACCCGTTTGTCCCGTCACCAACAGCATACCTCTGGGTCTTTCCGTCAAGTCCCGCAAAATCTGTGGCACGCCTAAAGCATCTGCGTTAGGAATCTTAGAAGCCAGAGCCCGCATACAAGCAGCCCAAGCACCCCGCTCCCGGTACACATTCACCCGGAACCGAGCCAATCCCTTCACCCCGTAAGCGCAGTCGAGTTCCCACTCCATTTCCAAGTGCTTACGCTGCATATTGTTGAGCATTTGGAAAATCAGGATCTGCACTTCCTCGGCAGACAGAATGTCGCCGTATTGCGACTGAGGAGTTAGTTTCCCGCTGACGCGGAAGAAGATAGGCGCGCCTGCTTGGATGTGTATGTCGGAACCCCCTTGCTCTACCAGGGACTCCAATACGTCTTCAATCATCAGACCCATAGATATCTCTCCCTAATCAAGTTGATAGTTATTGACCAATTTAACTCAGTTGTCAGTGGACTGTTGACTGTTGACTGTTGTCAGTTTTAACAATTACCCATGCTCCATGCCCGATGCCCCATGCCCGATGCCCCATGCCCCATGTCCGATGCCCGATGCCCGATGCCCGATGCCCGATGCCCCATGACTCCCCAATCAATCCAAAAAGCGCGGCGTCAAGCAGTACGGACAATCCAGCATCTCCGGCTTCAATTCCGCCCGACAACTTTTGCAGGTAAGTCCCTGCTTCCGTTTGGCTTTCAGTTCCGCCTCCAGCCCCGAGTCTGTAAACGTCACCCGCTCGACTTCTTCAAAGGTAGTCGCGCCTTCCCGCACTAACTGCAAGCTGTAAGCCAACAACGTTTTCATTCCTTCTTCTACCGCTGCTTCCTTGAGTTGCTCTGTCGGAGCCCCTTGAGTGATCAGAGTTTGAAGCCGCTCAGTATTTTTCAGGAACTCGTAAACCCCGATCCGTCCTTTGTAGCCTAGGCCGCCGCACTTGCGACAAAGTTGGTCGCGTTCTGCTAGTTGCTTCCTTTCCTCCACCGGTACGATGTTGGCTCTGTTTACAGTCAGATCGATTTCTTGAGAAGCCGACAGACCGTACCGACCGAGTTCTTGAGCGGTAGGCTGGTAAGGAATGCAGCATTTGTCGCAAACGCGCCGCATCAGACGCTGAGCTAACACGCCCAACAAAGCGGCCGACACCATGAACGGTTCTACGCCCATTTCGTCCAAACGCGCGATCGCCCCAGCCGCGTCATTCGTGTGCAGCGTCGTCAGCACTAAGTGTCCCGTCAAAGCAGCTTCCAGAGCTGTTTTGGCCGTTTCCCTGTCCCGCGTTTCTCCCACCAGGATCACGTCAGGGTCTTGCCGCAAAAACGCCCGCAGCAGGTTGGAAAAACTCAAGTCTTTTTCCCGAATTACTTGACATTGGGTAATTCCTGGCAAAGCATATTCGATCGGGTCTTCCGCCGTACTGATATTAACCCCCGGATCATTCCGTTCCGCCAGAATCGAGTACAGAGTAGTTGACTTGCCCGAACCCGTCGGCCCCGTCACCAAAATCAGTCCGAACGGACGGCTAGCCGTCTCTCGCACCAAAGCCAGAGTTTCTTGATCCGAGATCAACAAACCCAAACCCAACTGAGTGCTGGAACTGTCCAAAATCCGCAGCACGATTTTTTCGCCGTACCGCGAAGGCAAGCTATTCACCCGGAAATCCACCGTGCGTCCTTCAAACACCCGCCGGATGCGACCATCTTGAGCTTGTCGCCGTTCGGCAATGTCCAGGTTGGCAATAATCTTGAAACGAGCCGTAATCGATGCGACTACCTGTTTCGGAAACCGGAAATACTCTTGCAGCACTCCGTCTTTCCGCATCCGTATCCGCATGAACTCTTCTTGAGGTTCTACGTGGATGTCAGACACCTTTTCCGACAAAGCTTTAGCCAAAATGACGTTGACAGCCTTAATTACCGGAGCGGCCTCAGCATCGTCTATGGTGTTAGCTAGGTCTTCTTGATCCGCAGTCTCCTCTTCTAGCGAAAGTTCCCCAAAATCTCCCTCCCCGAGCTCCAGCTTTCTCTGCTTGTCGGCTTCTGCTATTTTCGCTGCTACCTTAACTTGGTCGTCTTGATACGCCGAAGTTATGTCCTGATAGTCATCTGGCGTAATCACCCGTCGCTGCAAAGCCAAGCCGTGAGGCTGTAAAATCCGCCGCAAATCTTCTATGGCGTTGAGGTTGTCGGGATCTACCATTGCCACTAAAACCGCCGGAGGCTCACTTTCAGTCTTTGCTACAGGTAAAAACCGACCTTGGTGGCAAATGTCGATCGAAATCTTCAACCGATCGAGCATCGCTCCTAGTTGCTCGTTCGACAATTCGCTCATCTCCGGGTCAAATGCTTCAACCCCGTAGACAATCTTCCGTTCAAACATCTGCTGCTTCTTGTAAAGCCGCAGCAATTCTGGAGGCAACGGCTGCCCCGTAAGTGCTTCTAATACCTCCGTCAACCGCTTGCCCGAGTCCCGGCTTTGAATTTGAGCTTGCTTGAGTTGCTCGCGGTTGACATAACCCGACTGAATCATCTTATTGAGAGCCGGAGCAAGATCAGTCACAGCAACTATCGATTTGGAGCTAGACCCCTGGAATCTGTTAGTCATATAAAAACACTCAATAGGTGGGAAACTCAGTCACAAAAAGTGCTGAGAGGAAAACCAACTTGGGGTTTTAACCCCCGTATGCTTTGCTTGTGGATGAGCTATCGCGATTTTATGGCTCAATCCCTATCTTTAAAGTGTAAGCTTCTACTCCCCTCTCATTTTCCTCCACAAATTGACGAGATGTTGGAGGGATTGGCCGATGCTGACTGGATCGGGTTCGTTGAGTCCTAAGTTGCTTGCTTGCTGGATTAACTCCCGGGATACTCTGGTTCTAGCCCAGAGGGCGCATCACTTGGAGATTGCCCGTACCGTTCGAGAACAGCGAGGCGGGGTGTGTCCCCGAACCGCGCTGGTTCTATATTCGCAAATTGTTCGATCGAATTACAGCGCCTGTGGCGGCGCGGTTAGCTGTTAATTGGTCACCAAACAAGACTTCGGACTATTTTTGATTGCCAACCAACCGTATCATAACGGTTTCAGGGCACTCCTCTGGGAGGGCAGCGCTGGCGAGGCACACTCAGGTTGCGGGTAAATCTAGGGTTTGAAACTGTAACTTAATTTGTGGACAAAGCTACCCATCCTTTACTATTTGGGTAGCTTTGTCCGCAATTCTTTCAATCACATCACGCGAAACTATTTGCCCCTAGTTCAATTTGTTTTTGCCCCCGTGCCATTGGATTGCAGATGCGGGCGTCTTGCTTAACAGTTGACCTGGGACAGTTGACCTGGGACAGTGAAGTTTTTAGGCAGGGGATTTAAGCCCCTGCCTAAAAACAATCCACCTAAAGGTGGGGGCTTAAATCCCTGTGCTTTGGTTATAGGAATCTCCATTTGGACTCATTATATTTTTCACCAGAAAGAATTGGTTTAAAGCCGGAATCCTTAAAGGCGAGAAATTAAAACAAGACTATTCATTAGTCGAATCCTCGGACTTCCAGGTAGAGGTCGCCCTCAACTGTCAACTGTCAACTGTCAACTGCCATGTTGACGCTCGCAGGAAGTCGTATATAATACGAAGCACAATACATTTGCTCATGTCGAGTCAAATGCAGTTATAGTCATTTCAAATAAATGTGAGACAGAGGTAAGATCATGATAAAATCGATAAAAAGAGTTAATTAGAAAAAAATGGCTTACAGTCTAGACCTAAGACAAAAAGTAGTCGATTATGTGGAAAATGGAGGGAGTACAACGAAAGCTGCCGCCATATTTAA
Source organism: Microcoleus sp. A006_D1 (assembly GCF_036702805.1). Classification (NCBI taxonomy): domain Bacteria; kingdom Bacillati; phylum Cyanobacteriota; class Cyanophyceae; order Oscillatoriales; family Microcoleaceae; genus Microcoleus; species Microcoleus sp. A006_D1. The sequence continues at coordinate 352,277 of NZ_JAUBVZ010000005.1, read as the reverse complement.
GGTAGGAAGAGCAACAATTTATAGATGGTTAGGTAGGGAAGACCTTCGACCAACTCAGGTCAACCACCGTCAACGAAAGCTAGATTGGGAAGCACTCAAAAAAGATGTTGAAAAAAATCATGAAGCAAGATTAGTAGAAAGATCAAAAACTTTCAGGCGTCAGACCGAGTGCCATCTGCTATGCCTTAAAAAAACTGAAAATTACCAAAAAAAAAAGAACTTCGCTATAAAGAAAGAAATCGAGAAGAAAGAATGAAATATTACAGAAATCTGAGAGAATTAATTAAAGTTTATGGCAGCAAAAGTCTTGTATTCATTGATGAGTCAGGATTTGAGAAATTTGAAGGTTCTGTTTGTGCCTGGGCCAAAAGAGGAAAGAAAGTCTATGGCGAAAGACCAGGAAAACGGGGGAAAAGAGAAAATTTAGTAGCAGCAAGAAGAAAAGGAAAGAAGGACTTAATTGCACCAATGCTCTTTATGGGTAGTTTGAATGCAGAAGGATTTGAAGGATGGTTATCTTTGTATTTGTTACCAGATTTAACAAGTCCATCTATATTAATTATGGATAATGCACCCATTCATCGTAAGACAGTCATTAGACTATTGGTTGAGGAGGCGGGTCATCAGATAATATTTTTACCAAAATACTCTCCTGACTTAAATGATATTGAGCATGATTTTAGTGCATTAAAGAGAGCTAAAATGTATGCGTCTCCTGGCACATCTCTTGATGAAGTTATTCGTGCTTATTGCGCAGTCTAGTGTCTCATACTTATTTGAAATGACTATAGTAGAAAAACACGTAATTAACAGACAGCATAAATTTTGGAAGGAATGCGACCACTTAGCATTACAATCAAAACATCTATACAACTCTGCTAACTACATTCAGCGCCCATACTTTTTTGCCAACAATAAGTATTATGATTCCATCAATATTTGCCACCCGACTAAGAACTTAGAAGCTTATCGGTATCTACCAACAAAAGTTAGTAAACAGATTTTTCGTAGAGTTGCTGAGGCTTGGAAAGGATGGTTAGCTGCACTTAAAGATTGGTCAAAATACCCTGAAAAATATATGGGGAAACCTAAAATACCAGGATACAAGCATAAAGAGCATGGCATAAATGTTGTAATTGATCCGATAGATGCAATATCAAAACCTGCTTTGACTAAAGGGAATGTTAAACTGTCTCAGACTAATATTGAGTTGGCTACTCAAGCTAAAAATGTAGACAAAGTAAGAATTGTCCCGAAGCTTGACCATTATGTTATTGAAGTTGTTTACACAGTTAATGACATACCCTTATCCCACGGGAAATATGTGGCTGGTGTAGACCTTGGTTTAAACAATTTGATGGCTACAACATCCAATCATCCCGGTGTCAGACCGCTGTTGATTAATGGTATACCATTGAAAAGTATTAACCAATTCTTCAATAAACGGGTAGCCGCATCACAATCAATCGAAGCTAGCAGACAGTTCAAAGCACTTAACAGTAAGCGAAATATAATAATTGAAAACTATCTTCATACTGCGATTCGTCGTGTAATTGATTGGTGTCAGTTGAACGAGATTGGTCAGTTAGTTGTCGGCAAGAACCCAGGATGGAAACAGTTCATCAACATTGGTAAAAACAATAATCAAGCATTTACCAATATGACCCATACCAAACTGATTATTTTATTGACCTATAAAGCACAATTGGCAGGAATTGTTGTTACACTAACTGAGGAAAGTTACACATCGAAAGCGAGTGCTTTAGATGGTGATAATTTGCCGACTTATAACAAAAATACAGATGCCAAGCCTATTTTTATTGGTCAACGTGTTCAGCGCGGTTTATATAGAGCTTCCACTGGTAAAACAATCAATGCTGATACCAATGGCAGCATAAATATAGCGAGAAAAGTAATTCCCGACTTCATGAAGGGAATAGAGGGATTGCCGTTTATTACGCTCGGTTTTAGGACTGTGGACTAAGATTACAAACGTAGATGTCTAACATTGACTACTTTTGGGTAGCTTTGTCCAGGTTTTTACGAGCGGTTAAATGTATCTGCTAGAATTGATAGGGTTCTGTCGCGCAGCTTTTATGATTGACGAGGAAAAACAGCAAGATCGAGATCCTAACTCAACTGGGGTTGCCCCAGAGGGTTCGCCAATGGCAAGCGAAACTCCCCCCGCACCAGCAAGCTCGAACGAAGCAGCCGATTGGGAGCTCGAACTTGCTCAAGCTTATCAAAGTGCTCAGCCCGATCGCCCGCCAGCAAACGTATCCGGATCTACCGTCACGGGCACTTCGACCAGCCCGACAGCAGACTCGGCCCAGTCGTGGAAGAGGGAACTGGCTCAGGTAACAGATGAAAAAGAGGCTTTGAAAACTCAGTTGCAAGCCACATCGGCTCAACTAGAAGACCTGAAAAATCAAAATCTCCGCCTAGCAGCAGATTTTGATAACTTCCGCAGGCGCACCCAAAAGGAAAAAGAAGAGTTAGATTTACAGGCAAGGTGCGGCACGATTAAGCCCCTGTTGCCGGTGATCGACAATTTCGAGCGCGCTCGATCGCACATTAAGCCACAAAACGACGGCGAAATGAACATTCACAAAAGCTACCAAAGCGTTTACAAGCAAATGGTAGATGGTCTCAAGCAAATCGGGGTTTCTCCGATGCGCCCCGAAGGCGAACAGTTTGATCCCAACCTCCACGAAGCTCTTCTCAGCGAGCCCACTGACGAACACGAGGAAGGAACAATCATCCAAGAACTAGAACGCGGCTACATTCTGGGCGATCGCGTCTTGCGGCACGCCAAAGTGAAAGTTGCAGCGCCTGGGATATCTGTGGTAGCCTCAGATGAAAATCCCGAGAGTTCGGAAAGTTAATCGGGAGACCAGCTACTCTATTCCTCGAAGTCGCTGACCCCCGAAGAGAATTCGGGGGGCCGAAGGCGGCAGACTCACCAACTTCTTAACTCAGGAGTAAAAGCAGGTCAGCGCTTTCTAAACAAATTCGGAAAAATGTTTTAACCCGTCTTTGATGTTGCTTTATGACATCAAGTTTATACTTACAAATTCGGTCGGGTGATGCTTGTTAAAACAAGCTGAGTCGTTTTTCATCCCCCAACTTGCGAGTTGGAGGTTTCCAAACATCCCACAAAGTTTTATGAGGCGCTATGGGAAAAATTATTGGAATTGACTTAGGCACGACCAACAGTTGCGTAGCTGTGTTAGAGGGCGGTAAACCAGTCGTAATCGCCAATTCCGAGGGGGGTCGCACCACTCCGAGCATCGTAGGATTTGGCAAGGCGGGCGATCGCTTAGTAGGTCAACTGGCAAAGCGGCAAGCTGTAACTAATGCTGCAAATACTGTCTACAGCATCAAACGATTTATCGGGCGCCGGTGGGACGACACGGAAGAAGAACGAGCCCGGACTCCCTATACCTGCATCAAAGGCAAAGACGACACCGTTAACGTCCAAATTCGGAACAAGGTTCACACCCCCCAAGAAATCTCGGCAATGGTACTGCAAAAGCTCAAGCAGGATGCTGAAGCTTATTTGGGACAAGCTGTTACCCAAGCCGTAATTACAGTGCCGGCATACTTCACAGACGCCCAGCGACAAGCTACTAAAGACGCCGGTACGATCGCGGGTTTAGAAGTCCTGCGCATCGTCAACGAACCGACCGCAGCCGCCCTGTCCTACGGGCTCGACAAGCAAAATATCGAACAGAAAATCTTGGTCTTTGACCTCGGCGGCGGTACTTTCGACGTTTCGATCCTGCAACTGGGAGACGGAATTTTTGAAGTCAACGCCACCGCAGGTAACAACCATCTCGGCGGAGACGACTTTGACGACTGCATCGTCCAGTGGCTGGTAGAAGCTTTCCGGACTCAATCCGGTATCGACCTCTCAAATGACAAAATGGCCTTGCAGCGCCTCCGAGAAGCTGCGGAAAAAGCGAAAATCGAACTCTCCAACCGCGAGTCCACTTCCATTAATTTGCCGTTCATTTCCTCTGATGCAAAAGGGCCGAAGCATTTGGAAATGGACCTCTCCAAGGCTCAGTTTGAAAAACTGGTGGGTCATTTGGTGCAGGCGACGATCGATCCGGTGACTCAAGCCCTCAAAGACGCAAGTCTTACCCCGAAAAACATCGATCGAATTATTTTAGTCGGAGGCTCAACCCGGATTCCGGCAGTTCAAGAGGCAATTAGCAAGTATTTTGGCGGCGTCACTCCCGATAAATCGGTCAATCCCGACGAAGCTGTAGCCGTAGGCGCGGCAATTCAAGCCGGAGTGTTGGGCGGTGAAGTCAAAGATTTGCTGCTGCTAGACGTGACGCCGCTCTCCCTGGGACTCGAAACCTTGGGCGGGGTGTTCACTAAAGTAATCGATCGCAATACAACTATTCCCACCAGCCGATCGCAAATGTACAGCACGGCTGCTGACGGGCAAACCTCGGTTGAAATTCACGTCCTCCAAGGCGAGCGCGCATTGGTAAAAGACAACAAAAGTCTCGGCAAATTCCTGCTCAAAGGGATTCCCGCAGCCCCCCGCGGAGTACCTCAAATCGAAGTTACCTTTGAAATCGATGCCAACGGCATTCTCAAAGTAGCCGCAGAAGACAAGGGAACCGGCAAAGAACAAAGCATCCAAATCTCCAACACAGGCGGATTGAGCGAAACCGAAGTCGAGCGGATGCGCCAAGAAGCCGAACTTTACGCTGACGAGGATATCAAGCGCGCTCAACTCGTCGAACTCAAAAATCAAGCCGACACCCTGGTCTATAATTGTGGTGTCACTTTGAAAACCAACGCCCAATTGCTGGGCGACGACCTCAAAATCGCAGCCGAAACCGCAGCAACAGCCTTGAAGGCGGCAATGGCTAACCCCGACATCACAGGCGAGGAACTGACCGAGCAAATCGAAGCTTTCAAGCAACTGCTATACTCGCTCGGGACAGCAGTCTACGAGCAAGCTCGCAGCGGGGTATCCCCATCCTCGCCAGAGGTTGAAAGCGAGATGATGTCAGAACTAGAAGAGGTTGAAGCGGACGATGACAGCATTTTGCTGACAGAAGAGCTGCTGGTGGCGCCCCAAGCTCCACCGGAACCGGAACCAAAACCGGAACCAAAACCGGAACGACAGCCGGAACGACAGTCCAAGCGACAGCCGGAACGACAGCCGGAACCAAAACCGGAACCAAAACCGGAACGACAGCCGGAACGACAGTCCAAGCGACAGCCGGAACCAAAACCGGAACCAAAACCGAAGGTTCCCGAACCTGAAGTTGATGATATGAATCCTTTCCTTTAGAACTGAAAAGCTAAAAATTAAAAGTTAAAAATTAACAACAAGAATTTTTAATTTTTAATTGCTAATTTCAGGAAAGGTCGCCCGTTTCTTTTTCGTACACTTTTTGTTATTTACCTCCAGGCAAGCAGCTTTATGGCCGGTGATTACTATGAAATATTAGGCGTTTCTCGCAGTGCAGACAAAGAGGAAATTAAGCGTGCTTACCGCCGCCTAGCTCGCAAGTACCATCCTGATGTCAACAAAGAACCAAGTGCCGAGGAGCGGTTTAAAGAAATTAACCGCGCTTACGAGGTACTCTCAGAACCGGAAACCCGCGCCCGTTTCGACCGTTTCGGCGTAGAAGGCGTGACGGGTGCAGGCGCCCCTGGGTTCCAAGACTTCGGCGACAGCTTTGCTGATATTTTTGAAAGCTTCTTCCAGGGTTTTCAGGGAGGGCCCGGTGCCCAACAACAAGGTCGCAGACGCAGCGGGCCGGTGCGCGGAGACGATTTGCGCCTAGATTTGCGTCTGGATTTCCGCGAAGCCGTGTTTGGTGGAGAAAAAGAACTTCGCATCAAGCACCTAGAAACCTGCGAAACTTGCAGCGGGACTGGTGCCAAACCGGGAACTAGACCCCAAACCTGCCCGACTTGTACCGGCAGTGGTCAAGTCCGACGCGCTACCCGCACTCCTTTCGGCAGCTTTACTCAAGTTTCAGTTTGCCCGACTTGCAACGGCACCGGCCAAGTAATTGAGGACAAGTGCGAAACTTGCGGCGGCCGCGGCCAGAAAGAAGTGATGAAAAAGCTGAAAATCACTATTCCGGCTGGGGTTGACAACGGTACTCGCTTGCGCGTTTCCAATGAAGGGGATGCTGGCAAGCTGGGCGGCCCTCCAGGGGATCTTTACGTGTTCTTGGCTGTGAGTGAAGACCCGCTATTTAAACGGGACGGCATTAACGTTAACTCGGAAGTGAAGATTAGTTATTTGCAAGCAATTTTGGGCTGCCGGTTGGAAGTGGAAACTGTAGATGGGCCGACGGAATTGTTGATTCCTACGGGAACTCAGGCGAATACTGTTCTGACTCTGGAGAAAAAAGGTGTGCCTAAGTTGGGAAATCCAGTCAGTCGTGGCGACCATTTGATTTTGGTGTCTATTGATATTCCGACTAAGGTGACGGCTGAGGAGCGTGAGTTGCTGATGCAGCTTGCTAAGCTGAAGGGCGATCGTACTGGTAAAGGTGGCTTGGAAGGATTTCTCGGTAATTTGTTTCAGAAATAAGCAAATTTTTGACACCCATGGGTGTCAAATTTTCCTGTTCGATCGTTCCGTGGCAATTTTTTAAATTCTCTCTCCAAAAAATGTGCGCAATTGCGCACATTTTGCCCAGGTAGAATAATTCCCGGCAATTATTTAAATTCTTTCTCAAAATTTTGTGTCCAATTGGACACATTTTGTACAGGTAGAATAATTCCCGGCAATTATTTAAATTCTTTCTCAAAAAAAAGAGCGCAATTGCGCACATTTTGCACAAGTAGAATAATTAGTCGGCAATTTGTGGGAATAGTCCTCAAAAAAATGAGACCCATGGGTCTCAAAAATTGGCTGTAGAATAATTAGTCGGCAATTTGTGGAATAGTCCTCAAAAAAATGAGACCAATTGGTCTCAAAAATCGGCTGTAGAATAATTAGTCGGCAATTTGTGGGAATAGTCCTCAAAAAAATGAGACCCATGGGTCTCAAAAATCGGCTGTAGAATAATTGTTCGGCAATTTGTTCACGATAAAATAAGGCTTTCAGGATTTGAGATGGGAAATTTGAAAAGAAAAGGCACACTATGAATTCAACATCCAAAATTGAAAATCCCAAATCGCCAGATGCCAAAATCGATCTGCGGGGAACTCCGTGTCCTCTGAATTTTGTCCGCACTAAACTGCGCTTGGAGCAAATGCCACCGGGTGCTGTTTTGGAGGTGTGGTTGGATGCTGGGGAGCCGATCGAACAAGTGCCTGATAGTCTGAAAATGGAAGGCTACCAGATTCTCGAAACGCAATTTATTGCGGATGAGCCAGATTCCGGCTTTTTTACGCTCAAAGTGCAGCGCCCCGAACACCAGGAAGCAGGATGAGCCTGAATTTGTCTTCGCTCGTCGGTACTGTAGTGGCTGTTCAGGCTAACTTCTACCGAGTCAGATTAGATATAGAAGCGGGCATTGATGACAATATAGCCCTGGCGGATGCTCCTACTCTCCTGTGCACTCGCCGCACTCGACTGAAAAAAATTAATCAACAGGTGATGGTGGGCGATCGCGTGGTGGTAGACGAACCGGACTGGACTGACCGCCGGGGTGCAATTTCTCATGTCTTCGGGCGCCGCACAGAACTCAACCGCCCGCCTGTAGCTAATGCCGATCGTATTCTCCTAGTTTTTGCCCTCGCCGAACCCGATTTAGACCCCGCCTCATTAACTCGGTTTTTAGTCAAGGCAGAATCTACAGGTTTAGAGGTGAGTTTGTGCCTGAACAAATGCGATTTGGTGAGGGCCGAGGAGTTGGAACAGTGGCGCGATCGGCTTTCAGGCTGGGGCTACGAACCAATGTTTATTAGTGTTCGCAGCGGCTTAGGAGTCCAGGAAGCGGCGGCTAATTTTAAAAATAAAGTTTCTGTCAAAAAAGTAGCTGATCAGCATCTATCAGACAAAATTTATGGCTCTGTAGTGCCTTATGAGGATGACCCCTCCCTAGCAAATTCTGTCGCTCCGTTAGATTCGTTAAATGGGGTACCAAATCCTTTGCCGAACTTGGTTGAGGGGCACATCCGAGACAAAATAACGATAATTTGTGGGCCTTCTGGGGTAGGTAAGTCCAGCTTGATCAACCAACTGGTTCCGGCGCTGAATCTGCGAGTGAACTCTGTTTCTGGCAAACTCGGCCGCGGGCGCCACACGACTCGCCACGTCGAACTATTTGAACTCCCCGACGGCGGACTTTTGGCAGATACTCCGGGGTTTAATCAGCCGGCTCTGGAATCCGATCCGTCGGAGTTAGCTGCATATTTCCCAGAAGCGCGTCAGAGGCTGGCTTTGGGTAGCTGCCAGTTTAGCGACTGTTCGCACCGAGACGAGCCTAACTGTGTCGTGCGAGGCGATTGGGAGCGCTACCAGTATTACTTGAATTTTATGGAAGAGGCGATCGTCCGCCAACAAGCTCTGCAAAACTCCAGCAGCGCCGAATCGAGTTTGAAGCAGCAAACCAAGTCGGATGGTACGCAGCAGTACGAACCGAAGTTGCTAACTAAAAAATATCGCCGCTCTTCCCGCCGCGTTCAACATCAATCGCTGCAAGATATGTGTCAAGAAGACTTAGAGGAATTTTGAGGCTGTAGTCGATCGCCCGCGAGGCGCCAGAAAAGACTATCAAGACTTGCCCAGAAACCCGGTTGGCTCGATCGCAATACTTGGTTGCAGCAGGAGGCCCCGTTTACAAGACCCTGTTTCTTTAGTCGCGAGCGCGTCAGTCCTGAGTACATTAATAGCTAAAATTAAATGGCCTTGGATTTGTTAAAAAAAGTACAACACAAGTAAAAGTTAGCGGGTAATGCAGGAGCAACAATTTTATGAATATTCAAGAACTGTTTCAAAAAGGTGGGCCCGCCATGTGGCCCCTGTTGCTGTTATCGATTATGTCTGTAAGTACAATTATCGAGCGCTTGTGGTTCTGGGCGAGCCTCTTGAGCACAGAAAAGCAGATAGTTAACCGCATTCTCGAAGCGGCGCGCAGCGATTGGGGGGCGGCTAGCGAGATTGCTAGACAAGCTAACCGACAGCCGATCGGGCGATTTCTTGCTGCACCTCTGCGCCTGTACAATCCCGAACCAGATTTATTTCGACTCGCACTCGAAGCCTCAGCCGATGAAGAGTTAGCTTCGATGCGCCGCGGCGACAAAATCTTAGAAGCGACGATCGCTCTCGCCCCTTTGCTGGGCTTGCTGGGAACAGTTTTGGGATTGATTAACTCGCTCAGTTCGATCCGTCTGGGCGACATCGGCACGTCGGCAACCACTGGCGTGACTTTAGGGATTAGCGAGGCGCTGATTACTACTGCTACTGGGATGGTAGTAGCAATTTTTACCTTGACGTTTTATCGGATATTTCAAGCTTTTTTGTTCAACCAAGCAAAAATATTTCGCAAAGCAGGAAATGAAATGGAATTGCTTTACAGGCAATACTGGCCGACGGCTAATGTTAAGGGTCGATCGCCCAATGCAGAACACAGCAATTCTTCCTTTGGTTCCGATGGTTTGAATCGGCGTTCTCTCAATTCTCAAGAATCGGGAGAACGTCTCAGGGAGCCGAAATTGAAAGGTTCCGATCCTGATGTTGATTCAACTTCTAATAATTAGAACAAAGGAGAACTGATGAAGATTCACTTAGATACTCCTGCGGAAGAGGCTCGGATCGAACTGGTGCCTTTAATTGACGTGATCTTTTGTATTCTGACGTTTTTTCTGCTGGCGGCTTTGCAACTGACTCGCCAGCAAGCGATTAATGTCGATTTGCCGAAGGCGAAGACGGGACAGACGCAGATGCGAGAGATGCTGATTGTCAGCATTGACGATTTTGGGCAAACTTATATCGACCAATTGCCTGTTAATTACCAACAGCTCGATCGAGTTTTAAAGAGTTTCCAGACCAAAAATCCTGCCGGGTTGACAGTGTTGTACGCTCCTCAAAATGCTAAATACGCCAAAGTTGTGGAGGTTTTAGACAAATTGCGGGAGGTAGGAGGCGATAGAGTAGCCCTGGCAACTCTTCCTAGTTCGGCTCCCTCGCCGCAGCCGAATAATCCGTCGCTTCCCAATTCTGGGATTCCTGTGGCACCTTCGGGCAATTACCCTCAACCCCTGCCGTCTCCTGTGGCTCCGGGGCAACAGCAGCTCAATCCGAATCGGTTTCAATCTCCTCTCCCGGCTCCCGGACAGCAGCAGTTCAATCCCAATTTTAATCCCAATCAGTTTCAATCTCCTCTGCCGGCTCCGGGACAGCAGCCTAGCAACTCTGGGACAAATCTGGGCATTCCTCCTGTTTCCCCGGCACCCACTGCTCCTAATTTCAGGCCTGGAGCGGTCGCTTCACCGCAGAATGTCGAGTCCTCCAATTAGTTAAAAGGCTTCCGAAGGAAGAGTTCATTCAGTTGACAGTTGACAGTTGACAGTTGACTGCTTGAGGGCGACCTCTACCTAGAAGGAAGAGGATTGGAGTAATGAATCGTCTGATTTTAATTTCTCCCTAAAAAGGAGAGGCTTTAAACCAATTCTTTCTGGGAAGAGGGAAAGAGGGAAGAAGCAAGAAGGAAGAAGAGATCAATAGAAATTCTTGCCATCTCGCCATCTCCCACTCTCCCATCTCCCCCTCTCAGAGAGCAGCTCTGCCCGCCCGAGTTGGTATAAATAGCTTCAATTATTTTGGTTCGTACTGAGCCTTTTTTCTTTTAATAAGTAGATATATTTGGTATATGGCTGCGGAAGGAACTTTTGCAGACATTTCGTCATCTCTATCCTTAAGTTATTTCCTGGGATAGATGGTAACTTTGTCAAATGATTGTTACCTTTTGTAATATATACTAAAATGAGATGGGCTTGGAGAGCATCCTGAAACCAAAAGCCGATCGCTGAAACAATTTACTAATCTGGTCGATCCAGGTTTTTACTTTCAAGTCACCTTTACTTACAGAGGAGTCTTTCGTCATGAGCCAACCAGCAGAATTGTCTTTGGAGCAGCAATTTAGTCTGTGTTCCTTCAAAACACAGGTAAGTGACATGAGCCGCGAACAAGCTCAGGAGTTTTTGGTCAAGCTTTACGAGCAAATGATGTTGCGGGAAACCATGTACCGCCATTTTCTGAAACACCACTGGGGTTTAGAACCAAATCCAGGCCTTGAGTAGCTTAGAGTCGCAGTCGGCGACCTCCGTCTCTTACTCTCTTCCCTCAGGTGGAAATGAGTTGGGGGTGATGGGGCGTCACTCTTTCACCAGAAGGAAGGCTTCAGAAGGAAGATGGAAGAAGGAAGATGGAAGATGGAAGAAGGAAGATGGAAGATGGAAGGCGCAATAAATAAGAGGGTTTGAGCAGTTAAGAACGTCCTAACTATCTGGGCGCGGTTGCTATCAAAGGCAGAAGACTTCTTCAAAGACTTGAGGATAATTTGAAAGTTTCTGTGTGGATTAAACTCAATTTGAGGCGTCGCTCTGAGCCATCTGTCGATCGACACTGCTGGAAGAACCGAAAATAATCGATCGTGGCTAGACTCAAAACTTTGATAATTTTTGAGCGCCAATCTTAAATTTTTAATAAAATAAATATATTTGTGTGTAGTTGCAGCGGATGAGGCTTGACAATAATGGCGCTAGTCGGACATCTGAGCGCGACCTCCGACCAGCAACACCTTCAATTTTCACATCAAACTCTAGAACTGACAACTGTTGACTCTCGAAAGAGTTATTCCGGCTGGCGTTCCAGAGTCGCCTCCATCGTACTCGTCAAGTAATGACCAGACATGATACCGCTAGATTGGTAGTAGCGGTTGTGATCAACGCGGTGAAGGGTATCAAAACCCGTCCGCCGCTGGCGTTCGTCTCCCAGTACCCAGTAACGCTGGACGATCGACTGGGGAGCAATCCAACCTTCGCCCTCGACGCGGCCGAGTTCGCTGTGTTGGAGTACAAAAGTATACTGCCGTTCATCGCTGTTGAGGTGTCCTCGGTACTGCAAAAGAATCTCTTCGCGATCGCCTCCTGGAAACACGAGCTTCGTCACCATACTGAACCAATCTGTTCGGTTCCAGCTCACTAAAGTTTTGCCTTTAACCGTAATTGGCACGCCATTGCGCTCAATCCAACTTCCTTCGAGCGTCCATTGGCCAGATTCCATTAAAAACGTGTGAGCCACAGTGCTGTTCCTATGCTTTTCCTGCTGGCTACAATGCTGGTGCAACAACGCACAGCCGTTGTCCCTCAGACTCTATGCTATCATGCCCAACTGTGCCAACAAGAGTTAATTTCTCCTAACAGAACCGGTGCACAAGCACCAGTAACTTGAGGCAGATTGCCGGGAATACCCCGAACCCGCCAGGCGGCTAAAACCGCGAAAGCGATCGCCTCTTTAAAATCTACACTCAAGCCTGCCTCAGAAGTAGTCAATACTTGCACGGGATGCAATTGTGCTTGCAATCGGCGTTTTAAGTAGAGATTGTGGCTGCCGCCCCCGCACAGTAAAACTCGATCGGGCATAGCCGGCAAAAAAGTTTGGTAACTGCTGACTATCGAAGCAACCGTCAGTTCTGTCAGAGTAGCCAGCACATCAGCAGGACTGAGGTTGTAAGCGGAGGTTTCGACCAAACACCGGTCAAAATAGTCTACACCAAATAACTCTCGCCCAGTAGATTTCGGCGGTGCTTGGCAAAAGAAATCTTGCTGGAGCCAATCCTCGACTAAAGCTTGACAGGGAGTGCCACCAGCGGCCCAAGCTCCACCTTCGTCACAAGTTTTAGTGCCACCAGAGAAGTGCTGCACAGCCAGATCTAACAGTGAATTCGCCGGGCCTGTATCCCAACCCAAGATACCGTCCCCAAGACCGGAAAGCTCTGACTCATGGTTGTTTGCCTGCTTTCCCGTAGCGGGAAGATAAGTAACATTGCCAATTCCGCCCAGATTTTGGATGCAGAGACTGCGGTAGGGCTCGGCCAGCAGGCAGGCATCCACTATTGGTACTAAGGGTGCTCCTTGACCTCCTGCTGCAATGTCTGCCGATCGAAAGTTGCTCACAGTCGTAATGCCTGTCAATTGCGCGATTAGCGCACCACGCCCGAGTTGCAAGCTGTAACCCATGACAGCTCCGGCGATTTCTTTGTCTGCTTGCCCTGGCGGTCGGTGGTAGACTGTTTGACCGTGAGAGCCGATTAATTCTGCTCTATCATATTCTGCTTGAATTGTCAAGGCCGCCGTGGCAAATTCTTGGGCGATGGCATCATCTAATTCGGCTAGTTCTGCCATTGACAAAGCTGAGCCGCTGCAAACCGAGAGAATTTGCGATCGCAAATTAGCAGGATAAGGGAAAGTCTTGCCGGCCACCAAGTTCACTTTCAAGTCTGTTTGGGAACCGACCACATCCACCAAAGCAGCATCAATGCCATCCACCGAAGTGCCGCTGATCAAACCGATAACGCGAGTCATTCAATTTTAGATTTAAGATTTGAGATTTTTAGATTTTTAGATTTCAGATAGTCTAGTGCGGAAGGGCGCGAGGCGGCGGGGGGCGATCGGATATTATTTTAGATCCATAGTCACGATCACAACAGTAATATTGTCCCGTCCCCCTTTCTCCTTAGCTGCTTCAATCAAAGCAGTTGCAGCGCCCTCGCAGGCGCGAATCGACTTCAGAGGCGAAGCAATCAAAGGATCTGAAAGTTCCTCAGTCAAGCCGTCACTGCACAGCAGCAAGCGATCCCCGGGCTTTACGTCCACCGGCAGAATATCTATCTCGCGCAAATCATCGCGACCCAAACACTGGGACAAAACGTGACGCCAAGGATGACTGCGAGCCTGATCCGGAGTCAAGGCCTTTCTTTTGACAGCCTGAGCAACCCAAGTCTGGTCTTCAGTAATCTGCTCCAAACGAGCTCCGTGCAGCCGGTACAAACGAGAGTCCCCGATATTAGCGCACCAAGGTCGGCCCTCATCCCTAAAGATGAGAACCACAGCCGTAGTCCCCATGTCAGCGCGCTCCGGATGGTCGAGCTGATCGGTCAAAATTGCTTGATTGGCAATTAAAAAAGCCTTTTCCAACAACAGCGGAGAATCTTCCGGGCCTTCCCAATTTTCGATCAAATACGATTGAATCGCCCCAGTCGCAATCCGGCTGGCTTCTTGACCTCCGGCGTGTCCTCCCATTCCGTCGGCCACTATGAAAAATCGTCCGTCAGAGTCTATGCAGTAAGAATCCTGATTTACGGAACGGACTAGCCCTGTGTCTGTCTTACCTGCGAAAGAGCGTTTCATAGATTAGTGATTGGACTCATCGAACTTAAAAGCTTGATTTAACTGGTGCAATGTTTTCTTGCAAAACTTAAATCCCGAACGGGAGTTGAAGTTTCTGCCGATCGCGATCGGCACTTCTCAAAAAATTGCACTGCCTTAACCTTATATTGTAGATCGTGTAGTGCTCATCCCGTCTTAAAATTTCAGTACAGCAACTTGCATCGAGCAGCGCCTGCGCTAAAAAACTGGATTTCTACAAAATATCCGAGGTTTGGGTGGGGACAAATCTAGGAAGCAACCAGGTTTTTGGGATCGGGAGCGGGTAAGTGCTGTGAATTTTAGAAATCTGTTGTCAGCCAGCCAAAACTTAACATTTGAGGTCAAATGTTGGCTGGCGAGAAATCTCAATCCTAAAATTTCAAATCCCCAAGGGCACAACTATGACATTCTGTCTAAACGATCGATCCGCTTGAACAAACGCAGCATAGCTACCCCTGCACTCCCCGCCAGCACGGCCAAAGCCACAGCCGGCCAGACTTGATTGCTGACAAACAAAATTGTCGCCGAGACAGTAAAAGCACTCATCAGCAAAGCATAATTCGTACCCATTTGAGCGCTGCTCATACGGCGGAGCAAGCGCTCAGCTTCGGCAGAACGGACGCGAATCCGTAAATCTCCCTGTTCGAGTTTATCAATAGTCTCCTCAATCCGGCGGGGCAAACCCAAAGCAGTCGAACTCACCTGAGCCGCCTGACGGCCGATTTCGTTAAAAATGCTGCTAGTTGCATCAGGGCCATTTCCATTAGTCATAAGCTGCATGGCAAAAGGTTGTGCCACCTCCATAAAGTTAAAATCCGGGTCTAAACCGCGGCCCACCCCTTCGATAGTGGAAAAAGCTCGCATTACAAAAGTAAAGGTAGCTGGGAAGCGAAAAGGTTGGTCGTAGGCAATATCGTAAAGGTCGTCGGTAATCGCGCTCACCGACTGCTCTTCAAAAGGCTTATCCATGAAGTTATCCAGCATATACTGGATCGATCGGCGCACCGGACTCATATCACCTGTAGGAACCAAAGCGCCCAGATTGATTAGAGAATCCATAATCCGCTGTCCATCCTTGGAAGCAACGCCGTAGAGAGTCTCCATCAGTCCTTCGCGGACGTTGGACTGAATTTGCCCCATCATGCCAAAATCGTAGAAAATCAGAGATCCTTGGGCACTAACAGCGATATTGCCGGGGTGGGGGTCAGCGTGGAAAAAACCATCGTTGAGCAACTGCCGCAAATAAGCTTTCGCGCCCAACTGAGCGATTAATTTACGATCGATACCGGCTGCTTCCAAAGCTTCATAGTGACTGATTTTAATCCCCGGTAGGTATTCCAAAGTCAGCACTCGCGGAGCCGCGTAGCGCCAATAAACTCGCGGCACTTGCACCCAGTCGCAGTTGCTAAAATTGCGACGAAAAGTATCAGCATTGCGGCCTTCATGGAGATAGTCAATTTCCAGCCACAGAATGCGACAACATTCCTCATAAATCCCCATCCAATCTCGGCCGCGGCCCCACTTAGGATGGTTTTGAAAGTAACGAGCAATGCCCTTAAGAATTTGCAAATCTATCTCGAACAGCTTCCGCAGTCCAGGTCGCTGCACCTTAACCACAACTTCCGGGCCGGAGTGTAGTTGAGCTTTGTGTACCTGACCCAAACTGGCAGCGGCCAGGGGCACCGGGTCAAAGCTAAGATAGAGTTCCTGAACTGTCTTGCCCAAATCTTGCTCGACAATTACTTGTAACTGTTCGTAGCTGAAAGCAGGCACTTTGTCTTGCAGTTTAGAAAGTTCCTCGACAAACTCTGCGGGGAACAAGTCGGCGCGGGTGGAAAATAATTGTCCAACTTTAATGAAAGTCGGGCCCAAATCCAATAGTGTTTCTCGAACCCAGATAGCTTGAAAGCGCCGTCTGGAAACTTTCTTTTCTTCAGTCACGCCTCCCCAGTAGCTCCAGTTTTTGCTGTCTAGCCACAGCGAAGCCAGCCAGAGTAAGACAAAGGCCCAAATGTCAAAGAAGCGCCGCTGCCGGGAGTATTTTTCGCGATTCCAGCGATAAGCTTTAGTTTTGTAGGATTTACCAGCAGTTTTTGGCTCATCGGCGTCGCCAGTGCGCTTGCGGGAGCGCTGGCGATTAACAGAGTCATCAAGGAGAGCAGACACTTGGGTTCCCAAATTGCTTATTTTATGTTGTTGTTTTGATGGCAGGTAGGAAGGTCGGTACAAATAAACATTAGATGGGGAGGAGGAGGGCGAGTTTTGCCTTGATAAACTCGCTTGTATCATAGATTCTTAGCTAAACCCGCCCCGCGCCAGATACTATTGTTTTTTTGCAATGACCTACTTAGGAGCGCAGGAGCGCATTGCTTTGCGCTCACGTAGTCATAAATAATAGTTGTGGCTCGATCGATCGCCCTTTTTTAGGGCAAACTGCTGCGGTAGCGCTGCAATTGGGATCGCACCAGAGCGACTTCGGCGCGCAGCTCGTCAATCGTTACTTGCAAGTCGGCGGGATGGATGTCTTGAATGTTAGTGGTGCTGGTGGTTGCAGTGCCAGTTCTGGTCTGCATCGCCTCATCCGCAGCTCGATTTGCGCGTTCCACAACTCGATCGGTGAATTGGCGCAGGCGTTCTCTTTGTTCGGCGTCAAATTTGCCGAGTTCAGAGAAAGCGTTGGTTGCTGCGCTTTCTAATTGCTCGTATAATGCTTCTGCAACTGCTCTGCCTACAAAAAAAGCATGAACTGGGGGTTTACTCATAAAAAAAATCTCTGTGCGCTTCCGCAAAGAATTATAACTTGCTTGTCCTCGATGGTGCTTGTTCCTAAAGAAAGGAATTTTGCCAGAATTGATGCACTGCCTTGGCTCTCACCGAAACAAACAACTTTTTTGAGGTGAGGGTTCGCCAGACTCCGATCGCCGATTAGCCGGCACGTGGACAACTCGCTGTATCCTCAGCTCTGGTGTTGCTAACTGCTTTCTCAAGCGTCGTGGGTTTGGGAGAACCACTGCGCGACATCAGATCGCCGATTAGCCGTGCCTAAATCTTAACATAATTTCCCGCAAAAAATCAAAGATTTATACATTTTTTTTCGTCTGGCATTCGGATTGTGGAGCCACTAGAAAATATTCGATAATTTCAGGCAGAGGCTGTTGGTTTTTTCCGAGTCGATCGCAGGTTGTGCGAGATAATAGGTGGTTTGGAGGGGCATTATATTGTCCAAAATCGACGGATATTTGCTGACTCCTAAAACCAAGTATTTGTCCGCACTTTTGACCATGCAAAATAATTTTAATTGGTCGCTGGTTCAGTCCCAGGCACTGTCGGTTCTGCCACAGGGGGCGGCGAGTTAGGGGCGATCGAACTATCGGAATTGGTGGCGCTGCGACTCGGTATCGCCACTTCAGGGGACGCCAGTGAAGGCGACGCTGCTGGCGCGGCTTGCGACTCCCCAAAGGTTTCAGCACTCTTAGCCCTAGGGCTAGCGGGTGCGGGGGGGGAGTAACTGGGCGCTTGGGGTGGCAGGGGCGCAACGGAGGGTACCGGTGCGGGGGCTGGTTGGGGTGCTGGCTCGATTTGGGTTTGAGGCTCAGGAATCGGGGACTCAGAAGGCTGCGCTTCGGGCTCCGGTGTCGGGGTTGAAGGTGGGGCTAGAGGTTCTGGGGCGGGAGTTTCCGGGCTTGGGGACTCAGAAGGTTGGGTGAGGGCTGCTGAGGGATCGATCGGTTTGGGGGGGATGTTGCTGCTGTCTGCGGTGGGTTTGGGGCGCTTGTTGAGTACGATCGGGAGCAGAGGGCTGCTTTCGACTGAGGGCTGTCCAAACATCGGCGCCGACAAATCCTGAGATTTGAGCAAATCTTCGAGAGATGGGAAGGATTGAGTTTTGGGCCCATTGCTGACACTGATGCTGTTGTAGCGCCATGCGAGGTCAAAACCCATCCAGCCTGCAATTGCAGCCGTGACGACAAACGCCAGCAAAGTCAACGGAGGCGGGGGAGGTGCGGGCAATCGCAGACTTTGTTTGCTTGTTCTCTCTGCTGGTACTCGCTCTTTTTCTTGCAGCATGGTAAGCCAATTTTCTACTGTCTGGGGGCGTTTGTGGGGGTCGGTTTCGAGTCCCTGAAGGATTGCTCGCTCGATGCCGGGGCTGAGGTTGGGCTGAAATTGCCGCAACTCTGTCAGAGGAATGCGATCGCGCAGGGGTGCTGCTACGGGTGGTACGCCGGAGAGCAAGTAGTAGAGGGTGGCGGCGATCGCGTAAACATCTGTGGCTGGTGTACATTTACCGTCATAGAGGTATTGTTCGATCGGCGCATAACCCGGAGACAGCAAGTTAGTGTGGGTTTGTTTCGTGCCGGCGGTAAAGTCGCGGGCAATGCCGAAATCTGTCAACATTACTATGTGAGAATCGGCTTGCCGGATCATATTTTCTGGCTTGATGTCTCCGTGTAACAATCCGCTGTGGTGAACTGCACTTACGGCTGAGGCTATTTGCCGAATGTAGTGCAGCGCCTGGGCTTCTGGCAGGGGCTGATCGGTTTCGACTATTTGGGCGAGGGTTTTGCCGGGAATATAGTCCATCGCAATAAAAGACTGTCCAGCTTCTTCAAAAAAGTCGATTACTCTGACGATATTGGAATGCTGGCACCGCGACAGGCGTTGTGCTTCGGCAATAAACTGCTGCTGAAACTGGGCAGATTCTGGGTGTTGGCGCAGACTTTCGTTGAGGGTTTTGAGTACGACGGTTTGGTTTAAATGGGTCTGGGTAGCTCGGTAAGTGATGCCGAACCCTCCTATACCTAAAGTCGCGTTAATTGTGTATTTGCCCTGTTGCAGGGCTGTTGCTGACGCTAAGTTCATCTTCAGTTGATGCCGGTTCCCAAACTATGCTACCGCCTTTGGGTTATTTCGCAGAGTTAGGGCTAATGTTCGATCTACGATCTGCGCCATAGTTTTGGCTTGAACTCTGCCATATCATTCTATCTGTAGCAGTCGTTTTAAGAAACTTAACACAATATTTTGCCAATAAAAATCCCGCTCTTGTGGAACGGGAAAGCCATCAGGGTGCATCTATTAATTTGACTATAGCGTATGGGGGGTATAACCCCTTTTTTCTTTAATAAATCTTTACAATTGACTGATTTATGTAAATATTTAAATATTTACTTGACTTTTGAACAATTTTATATTTTTAAATTGAAATTGATAGTTAACTGTCAACTGTTAACTGTCAACTGTTACCGTGCTTTGGCAAATGGTGCAGCAAATACCATAAAACGGCTATATTTGCGATAAGTACGACTAACTTAAGTACGGTGACACCCTGAAATAACTCATATATTTCTGGCGGAATACTGATTCCTACTAGCACTAATACTAAAATTGTTGCCCAGCCTTTTTCGTACCACAAGCCAACCGCTTCAACAGCAGTCAAACCTGCATAAAGTCCTGCCGCTAGTCCGCTAAATAATAAGGTTTTTTGCTTAACACTTAGAACTTTGTCTAATAAAAACTCAACGATTTTTAGTTTGCTTTCTAACAAATAAGAGTCGGAAAATTCTTCTAAGGCTTGATGGTTTTTTAGTGCTAAAAGCAAAGCGAGCGAAGTTACTGTCAAGAGGGCAGCGACAAAACTTTTGTAAAGGACAATTGCGATTAAAGCTGGAGGGCGCTGTTTTTTCACGTAAATTCTCGAAATATCAATAATGTGCGATCGGTTTGTGAAGGAAGATTAGCAACGGATTTTGTCACGGATTTAACGGATGGAATAAGGAAGATTAGCAACGGATTTTGTCACGGATTTAACGGATGGAATAAGGAAGATTAGCAACGGATTTTGTCACGGATTTAACGGATGGTAAAATTTGAGTATGGTGTGTCAGCAATTAGCTAGTCAATTATATAGAAAATAACGCGCTGCTGACACACCATGCTAAGATTGAGGATAACGTTGTGCTAAGAAAGAGATGGCAGTAGCCCGATCGCCCAAATCGCCATCCAACGCAGCGGCCAACAAATCATCCAACATCCGTTTAAACCCTGGGCCTGGCTTGTAACCCAATGCCTTCAAGTCATTGCCGTTTAAAGGCGACTCAACATTTGCCCACCTGGTGAGATATTCCCAAATCTGGCGGCGGACACTTCGGGGGCTTTGTAGGGCGATCGCAATTAACATTGGTAACTCATAATTCCGCAACAGAAATACCAATTGACTGGGTAAATTACACTTCAGTAAACCCTTTGCTAATTCCTGATTTCCAACTTCCAAAACTTCCAGCCGTTTAATACTATCAGCAGGTAACTGAAGATTTTTAGCCACCTTAACCCGATATTCCGGTGCTAAATAAGCGATCAAAACTTCCAGCCGCATCAGCCAATCAGGAATATTGATAACTGGGAATTGGTAATTGGGAATTGGTAACTGGGAATTGGCAATAGTTGCCTCTTTCAACATCAATCCGTTACATCCGTTAAATTCGTTACGAAATCCGTTGCCGAACTTCCTTCCATTCAAACACCGATCGAGTAAACGCAACCGCCGCCACAACTGGCGATCCAAATCCAAAGTAGGATGAATACAGCGCAAAGCTTGCAAATCTCCCAGCATTTGCAAAGCAACCTTCCAGTAAGGAGCTTGCAAAATGTATTTCAACTCGCTTTTGAGGCGAGTTTCCAAAGCCGGAGCGCGGCCGTTTTCCCCCTGAATGCGGTAATAAATCCCGCTTTCCAAAGCGTTGCGGATGTATGCTTCCGTCTGAGGTTCGATCGCAAATCCCAGCCGCACCGCAAACCGCACAGCCCGATAAATTCGCGTCGGATCTTCGATAAAACTATTAGCGTGCAAAACTCGAATTTGTCGCGCTTCCAAGTCTAGCAAACCGCCAAAAAAATCCAACAATTCGCCGCTGCGAGGAACACCCAACCGCACAGCCAGCGCATTAATTGTAAAATCCCTGCGGTACAAATCTTGGCGAATCGAACTCGCTTCAACTTCAGGATTTGCAGCCGGATAAGGATAAAATTCAGTACGAGCCGTAGCGATATCCACCCACAGCGAGCCGAAAGCAGAGTCTTTGTGCCACAACAGGGCGGCGGTTTGAAATTGACCGTGAACGTCTAAACGCGAGTCTGGGTAAAGCTTTTGCAGCGATGCAGCTAACTCGACTCCGGCACCGGAATCGTCGGCACCGCAATTGCCATCCACTACCAAATCAATATCAGTGAGTGCCAGTTTATCATCCGTGGCTAACAGTAAATCTCGAACTGCTCCACCGACAATATAAAGTTGCCAGCCGCGCTCTCGTGCAATGTTGGCTGCGATCGACAATAATTGCCATAATTCAGCACTAATGCCCGATCGGAACAACTGCTCAACCGATTCGGGCATGGGACAATTAGACAACTCAGTATTACTTCCGCTATCTCGCGCTTTTTGCTGGTGCAATTCCCGCAATACGTCAGTGCGAGTCACAATTCCCACCAGTTGGCCGTTTTCCAATACTGGCAAACGCCCGATATCGTATGTCACCATTAAAGCTTCAATTTCTGGCAACAAGGTATCCGGGGCGATCGTTTTTAGCTGCGGAGTCATGTAACCCTTCACCGGGGCGTGACTGAAACCGTGATGTAGGGCAATGTCAATGTCACGGCGGGAGATAATTCCCGTAAGTCGATCGCCCGAATCGACCACCGAAAGCCCAGAATGTCCGTAGCGTAGGAGGATACGGTGAGCCTCTCCGACGGAGGTTTCTGGGCGAATGCTCCGCACTGGAGATGACATTAATTCGCGGGCGGTTGGAGGGTGGGGAATTTGAGCTTTGAGTTCGTCAGCTAATTGATTTAAAGTCAGCAGGGCGTCAACATCGCGGGTGGCGAGGGATGCGGCGCGGGCGTGGCCTCCGCCGCCGAGGGGTTTGAACAATTCGCTGAGGTTTGTGCCTTCGATGCGCGATCGACCGATAATAGCTAAGCGGTTGGAAACTGTCGATTCAGCGATGTTGCGGTTGTCGTTTTCACTAAAGTTATAAACATTACCTAAAAGTAGAGCATCGGTTTCAGTCAAATCGAGCAAGCGGGAAGCTAGGGAAGAAAGTCCCGGAACATACTCGTCAGTAGATAGTAATACTGAAGCTACTGTATAACCATGCAAGGTTTCCGATCGCAAATTCTCCAACGCTTCTCTCAGCAAATCCTGCAATTGCGGAGACAAACCGGGTTCTACATATTCAGAGATTACCCGCAAACTTGCTCCTTGTTCCATTAACCACGCTAAAGCCATTGCATCTCGCGCGGTTGCGCCGTCAAAAGTGAGGGAACCGGTATCGACGTGGATGCCGAGGGCCATGACTGTGGCTTCTGAAGGTAGCAGGCGCGATACTGTATCGCCATTTTCGGCTGCATTTTTGATTTTTTCGCGCAGTTTTTCGACAATTAATGTGGTGGTTGCGCCGACTGCTTCGATTTGTGTAACCGTGGCGGGGATGTCTAAATCAGCTTGTAAATGATGATCGAAAACGGCTATTTCGTTGATGTGTGGCAAGTCTAGCCATTCGGCGGCTTTTCCTAGTCGATCGCGCTGTGAGGCATCTACTATACTAATAGATCTAATTTGTTGCGGATTGACCGATCGACGTTCAATCAGCGGATACTCGTCGCGGTGTAGCGCCAAAAAATCTCGCACCGTCGGGTGACAACCGCCAGTCAGCACAATTCTGCTACCGGGGCGCAGCACGCAAAGTCCCACCGCCGCGCCCAAGCTATCAAAATCTGCTGTTGTGTGGCACAAAACTAAGTCCATAGCCGAAAATCCCGCATCTCTCACTCCCACACTAGCAATTTCTGGTGCTCGGATACCGGATCGGGCGATCGGGCTTTAACCTTTCCAGTTTTCTGCGCTGTAGCGAACAATGATAAAATTGATTAAAATCTCAAGAGCCGCTAACGCCTGTTTGCGCAACTGAGAATTTGCACGGGCGAGTCGAATTTTATAAACCGATAATCTCCCGATTGATCGTTGCAAGACTTTCAAAAACTGTAGAATCCCCACACATTCACGCTGGGGAGTGACAATTCTCATCAATCAACCGCCATATCGAAAGGAGAAAAGATGTTATCAATTCTGTTTCAAGTCGTTTTACTCGGTCTGGTACTGCTGTCATTTGTGATGGTAATTGGCGTCCCGGTTGCCTATGCCTCTCCCCAAAATTGGAATCAGTCTAAAACCCTAATTTCTGTGGGTTCTGCTCTCTGGTTCTTACTGGTTATTGCAGTGGGTGTTTTGAACTTTTTGGTGGTTTAAACCCACTCAATACTATCGAATCAAGAAGGTAAAAGGTAGAAAATTGAAGGCATTCGCCAGCGATTAAAAGCATTTATTATTTGGTAGAAACTCGGATTGTTTTAGACCGTGCGAACCTATATATTTTTGCATTTGAAGTTCAGATGAAATGTTTCGGCTTTCTAACTTTTGCCTTCTCGCCAACAAAAAACTAAAATCTAAAACCTAAAACCTAAAATCTAAAGCTAGAAAACTATGACTGTATTCGAGGGAAGTTTTACTCAGACTGAATCTTTGCGATTTGCGATCGTCATCGGCCGTTTTAACGACATGGTGGTAAACAAACTTTTGGAAGGATGTCAAGATTGTTTGAAACGCCACGGGGTTGATATCAATCCTCATGGAAATCAAGTTGATTTTTATTGGGTTCCGGGATGTTTTGAGATTCCTTTGGTGGCCCGCAAAGCTGCTCTTTCTGGCCGCTACGATGCGGTAATCTGTCTGGGTGCGGTAATTCGCGGCCAAACTCCTCATTTTGATTTTGTAGCTGGTGAGGTTTCTAAGGGAATTGCTGCGGCTGCTTTTCAAAGTGGTGTGCCGGTGATTTTTGGGGTGGTGACGACTGATACCATGCAGCAAGCTTTGGAAAGGGCCGGAATTAAGAGCAATTTGGGCTGGAATTATGCGATGAGTGCTTTGGAAATGGGCACTTTGATGCGTCAAGTTAATGGTTTGGGTGTCAATTCTTACGGCCATTTGCCTGCTGCGTCTGCTGCTGGAGTGCTTTCGGGTGATGCTAGTCGGGCGATCGCTCCTGATGTATCCTCGAATCAAGTAGTCTAAGTTGAGCCAGAGGTTTCTGAAATAAT
>NZ_JAUBVZ010000005.1:0-327658 GCF_036702805.1 Microcoleus sp. A006_D1 | reverse complement strand
GCGCGAGGCCGAGAAACCGGGTTTCTACGAGTTTAATCGCCAGTTACGAGAAATCTACCGAGAAACCCGGTTTCTGAAATAATGCGCGAGGCCGAGAAACCGGGTTTCTACGAGTTTAATCGCCAGTTACGAGAAATCTACCGAGAAACCCGGTTTCTGAGATAATGCGCGAGACCGAGAAACCGGGTTTCTACGAGTTTAATCGCCAGTTACGAGAAATCTACCGAGAAACCCGGTTTCTGAGACAATAAGACCAAGACCTTGCAAATAGTCAACCTGTGTGATATCATAAAATGTTCTTAGAAATAGCGCAACACTAACTATTACTGCATGGCAACGAAGCCAACGATCGCATTTACCCACCTCGGCTGCGAAAAAAATCGCATTGATACCGAACACATGATTGGCTTGCTGGCTCAAGCAGGCTATGAAGTCGATTCTAATGAAGAATTAGCCGATTACGTCGTCGTCAATACTTGCAGTTTTATCCAAGCTGCGCGAGAAGAATCAGTCCGCACCTTGGTAGAATTGGCAGAAGCTAATAAAAAAGTAGTCATCACCGGCTGCATGGCACAGCATTTTCAGCAGCAATTGCTGGATGAATTGCCGGAAGCCGTCGCAATTGTCGGCACTGGTGACTATCATAAAATTGTCGATGTGATGCAAAGGGTCGAAAAGGGCGATCGAGTTTCCCTCGTCTCTAGTGAACCTACTTACATCGCTGACGAAACTACTCCTCGCTACCGCACAACATCTGAAGGTGTCGCCTATCTGCGGATAGCAGAAGGCTGCGACTACCGCTGTGCATTTTGCATTATCCCGCACTTGCGCGGAAATCAACGATCGCGGACGATCGAGTCTATTGTCGCTGAAGCTAAGCAATTAGCCTCCGAAGGGGTAAAGGAAATTATCCTAATTTCTCAAATTACCACCAACTACGGCAAAGATATTTATGGCGAACCGAAACTAGCCGAACTGCTTCGCGCTTTGGGTGAAGTAGATGTACCCTGGATTCGGATGCACTACGCCTATCCTACAGGTTTGACTCCGCAAGTTGTGGCGGCAATCTGCGAAACGCATAACGTTTTGCCGTATTTGGATTTACCTCTGCAACACTCGCACCCGGAAATTCTGCGGGCGATGAACAGACCTTTTCAAGCTGGGATTAATGATGCTATAGTCGATCGGCTCAAAGCAGCAATTCCCAACGCCGTGATGCGGACAACTTTTATAGTTGGCTTCCCTGGCGAAACCGACGAACACGCAGCACACTTGCTGGAATTTGTCAAGCGCCACGAATTCGATCACGTCGGAGTATTCACATTTTCCGCCGAAGAAGGAACCCCAGCCTACAGCTTGCCAAATCAACTGCCAGCAGAAAAAATGGAAATTTGGCGCGATTCGGTAATGGCGGCACAACAACCTATATCATTGAAGAAGAATCAAGAATCTGTCGGTCAGGTAGTTGATGTCCTGATAGAACAAGAACAGCCAGAGACAGGTGAGTTGATTGGTAGATCCGCTCGGTTTTCCCCAGAAGTAGATGGACTCGTCTATGTGACAGGAGAAGCGCGACTGGGTTCGATCGTACCGGTGAAAATTACGAGTGCCGATGTCTACGACCTCTACGGTCAAATCTAAATGTTGCTGGAACTGTCGCCGCTTTCGATGCAGCGAACAAAAACCGGACACCAGCCAAAAAATGATTAGCCGATTGTGCAGCAAAAGTAAAAATTAGTAAAAGATTGTGCGAAGATATGTAGCAAAGGGGCTGTAAACTTTTTTACCCCCTCTCTGGCAATCGACCCGCCCTGTCGGGGTGCGGTTATCTCTACAGAACGATCGGAAAATTTTAACGAATTTAATGTTTTGTTTCTGAATGTAAAGAGTTATGATGATAACAAGCCAGAAACCAGCGGGGATGATTTGAAATTGCTTCGCCGTCCGCCCTACACCACAACGGTATCCCGAAAGAGTGTTGAGATGGATAGGCGGTAACGGTCGCTGAATTCCCTGTTGAATCCCGCAGGCGACGGATTGCGGGATAGCGCCTGAACTAACAAACCTGTAACTACTATGTAGTGCAGTTCAGTGGGGCTGGTCATCATCCTCACTATAAAATGCCCTAGAGAGAAAGCTTGCAAGTACCTCAAAGGAAGTCCAATGTACTATTTTAAGAATGTTGGAAGTCGATAACCCGATCGCTGGCGGTTGGTATCGGTGATGTCACAAAATCAAAGACGGCTGTCGAATCGGTAAATTAGTCACCATCGACGGAGCTGCCCTATACTCGATTGCTATTTAAAAAGGTGCGCGCAGGCGCAGCACCGTACAGAACTCATAATGAGTTCCTGCCTTATAGCAGAAATCCGCATCCGAGTTGGGCAACTTAGAAGGCTAAGGACTCGTTATTAGGAGAATTAATGAATTTATTGTTTGAAGGCTTGGGTCTTTCGGAAGAACTCGTTCTCCATCTGGAAACACTCGGCTTTACAGAACCTACTCCCATCCAAGTACAAGCAATTCCGCACCTGTTAGCAGGTCGCGACGTTGTGGGTCAAGCCCAAACAGGAACGGGCAAAACGGCAGCATTCTCGTTGCCCATCTTGGAGCGGATTGATTTAGATGTAACTGCGGTACAAGCATTGGTGCTGACACCGACTCGCGAATTGGCGATGCAGGTAACTGAAGCCATCCGCGATTTGAGCGGCATCAGCAGCGAGGGCCCGGTAAAAGTGGGTCGCTCTCTGCAAGTTCTGACGGTGTACGGCGGTCAATCGATCGATCGCCAAATGCAGCGTTTGAAGCGCGGCGTTCACATCGTTGTCGGTACACCCGGACGCATATTAGATATGCTGAGCCGCGGCAGCCTGAAACTAGACAAGGTAAAATGGCTGGTTTTGGATGAAGCTGACGAAATGCTGAGCATGGGCTTTATCCAAGATGTGGAAAAAATCTTGGATGCTGCACCAAAAGATCGTCAAACGGCATTTTTCTCGGCGACGATGGAAGCTTCCATTCGGAAATTGGTAACGCGCCATTTGCGTAACCCAGTCAACGTCACCGTAGAACAGCCAAAAGCAACGCCGAAGCGCATCAGCCAAGGCGTGTACATGATTCCTCGCGGCTGGTCGAAGGCAAGAGCTCTACAGCCAATTCTAGAAATGGAAGACCCGGAATCTGCACTGATTTTTGTGCGGACGCGGCAGTCGGCGGCGGAACTCACCAGCCAACTGCAAGCGGCAGGTCACAGCGTTGACGAGTATCACGGTAATTTGAACCAAGCACAGCGGGAACGCTTGCTGCATCGGTTCCGCCAATGTCAAGTGCGCTGGGTAGTGGCGACTGATATTGCGGCGCGGGGTTTGGACGTGGATCACTTGACTCACGTTATTAACTACGATTTGCCCGATAGCGTAGAAAGCTATGTTCACCGGATCGGACGTACCGGCCGGGCTGGTCGCGAAGGAACTGCGATCACGCTGATTCAACCAGTTGATCGCCGCAAGTTGCGCTTGATTGAACGCCACGTGCGATCGAGCTTGACAGTACGAAACATTCCTACACGCGCCCAAATCGAAGCGCGTCAGTTGGAAAAGATGCAGGGTAAAGTTCGCGAAGCTTTGGCTGGCGAACGGATGGCATCTTTCTTACCTCTGGTGTCTCAGTTGTCCGAAGAGTACGACCCCCACGCGATCGCCGCTGCTGCTTTGCAAATGGCCTTCGATCAAAGCCGTCCGGCTTGGATGGGTGCGGATTACGCTCAACAAGAAGATCCCCCGATTGGTGGAGAAAACAGCGTCAAGCCAATCTTGATCAAGAAGCGGGCTAAGACGGGTGCTCCGAGCAATTCTGTGGGTTCGAGCGTTCCTGCTCCCGTTCCTCAGAACAGCTAATTAGTAGGGTGCGCATTGCGCGCCTTATTTTCTAACTGGTAGGGTGCGCAATGCGCACCTTATTTGTTAATTTGTTTCGTACTAGCCTTTACGTGATGCTGAATACTCATAAAGTGGCACAGAACGTGCAGGTTTTATTTTTGTTTTGAGTAACTCTTCAATTTGTCGAACAGTCTTCGGTTTTAGGAGAATATCGCCACAGAATGTACAAACCTCTGCGGGAACTTTATCGATTACGACGATTTCACCTTGGTATCGAACAGCGTGAATGATTTCCCGCTCCTCATAAGTACCTGGACATCCTTGAATACTGCATTTCATTCTAATTGCCTCCTAGTGGTGGGAGTTATCCATTTGGGCAGTTTTGGCTCATAAACCGTGATAATAATTAGTAGGGGTTGGACAGTAGTACAGACAATGTGCAAGGGACGACTATCTTGAGAAAAACCGCCGAATAAACAGCAAGCACCGCGCTGATGTTGAGGATAGTTTTCTAACAGTTGACCTCTAACTAATGCTTGAATTACTTGATCTAGTGTAATGTTTTCCTCAAGCATCTCTTGCTGTGCGTGGAGAGTCAAGCGAATGTCATCCGCAGCGGCTTGAAAGCGTATTCGCTCCTGTACTGCCTCTAAATTAGTCGGCTCAAACTCACTCACGAAAGACAGAGATTAAAAACACTAATATTATACTATTTTATCAGGGGCGATCGCACTTCAGGAAAAAGCCCTCCAGTAAACTCACCGAAAGGCTGAAAATCCTAAGAAATAAGAAGGACTGAATTCCTGACTACAAAATTGTGAACGGGGTTTTTGGACTGTTGTGTAATATTTTAGTTTATCTGCGTGCTGACAATAATCTTTTGCACGCGATCGCCCTTAAGTTCCAAACTCAAATTAGAAGCCTTTTGGTCATTGCTGTACGTCAACCGAGTCACTTCACCCTGCACAGATTGAGAACTGTAACCGTAAGTTTTAAGCACTTTTTGAGTTTTATCTCCTACCTTGACACTATTAAGTGTCACGAACTTGGGATTGGTAGTAGAAATTAAATAAACTTTGCCATCCCAGGCTGCTACTGTCAATTTTGAGTAGGTTAGCGTGCGAATCTGGCCACCGATCGCCTTACCGCCAGGTTTAGTTTCGTCGCGCTGCGGTTTGCCCAACTTGCGTTTTGCCTCTTCTACAGACATCCCCAACCGCACGCCGCCAATCCCCAAGCGCGAATAGTCGATCGCCACCGCCTTTTGTGTCGCGTTCAGCATTTTTTCTAAAGCGACAACAGTTTGATTCATACCAGCAACAGGGCGAACTAAAGCAGCAAATCCTAAGCTTGAAATTGCGATATTGATCGTGATGCCAGCGATGGCTGTGATCGCAAACAACTTTACCATTTTTTTATACCTTTATTTGTCAAGTTATTCGCGCGATCGCCCGCTATATCAGGATAAATACTAATGATTGCGGGCGATTATAATTCGCTCCAACACAGGTAAAGCTTACTCCAAGCGGACGAAAAGAAGAAAAATATTCATCTCCAAAAATATAACACGTAGAAAATCGGTTTCGCTGCGGGGCTGTTCCCCCGCGATCGCCGTAATTCGGAGTTTCTGAATACCAACGCCATTTTACGTTTAATTAGCGCGACTACTCGATCGCCGGAATTGGTGTGATATCCTAACAAAAGCCGTTTCTCGATAAAATTAGCAATTTAGATGACCGCAACAGATTCTACTAAACACCAAAAATCTAAAGCCCTAAAACCGGGCAGCCGCCGCCCCGCTAAAGAACTTTGTAGCGAGTGCGGTTTGTGCGATACATATTATATCCATTATGTCAAGGAAGCTTGCGCTTTCTTAACTCAGCATATCGCAGAACTAGAAGAGGAGATTCACGGGCGATCGCGCAATCTCGACAATCCCGACGATTGGTACTTCGGCGTTAGTCAAAATATGATGGCGGCTAAGAAAAAAGAACCAATTGAAGGCGCTCAGTGGACGGGAATTGTCAGCACAATTGCCATTGAAATGCTCGAAAAAGGGATTGTCGAAGGCGTTGTTTGCGTCCAAAATACTCAGGAAGACCGCTTTCAACCGATGCCGATTATTGCGAAAACTCGCGAAGAAATTCTCGCGGCAAAAGTCAATAAACCAACTCTTTCTCCCAACCTTTCAGTATTGGAACAAATCGAAAAATCCGGGATGAAGCGGCTGTTAGTAATTGGCGTTGGCTGTCAAATTCAAGCATTGCGTACAGTCGAGAAACAACTGGGTTTAGAAAAGCTCTACGTTTTGGGAACACCCTGTGTCGATAATGTCAGCCGCGCTGGCTTGCAGAAATTCCTAGACACGACTAGCCGCTCCCCTGAAACGGTGGTTTCTTACGAGTTTATGCAAGACTTTAACGTTCACTTCAAACACGAAGATGGTTCGGAAGAAAAAGTGCCGTTTTTTGGATTGAATACTAAAGAATTGAAAGATGTTTTTGCTCCTTCTTGTTTGAGCTGTTTTGATTATGTCAATTCCTTAGCAGATTTAGTTGTGGGCTACATGGGCGCACCTTTTGGCTGGCAGTGGATTGTGGTGCGAAATGATACCGGGCAAGAGATGTTAGACATGGTAAAAGATCAGCTAAACACTCAGCCGGTGATGTCTCAGGGAAATAGGAAAGAAGCTGTTCAGCAAAGTATTCCGGCTTACGAAAAAGGCGTGACTTTACCGATGTGGGCGGCGAAATTGATGGGGGTGTTTATTGAAAGAATTGGGCCGAAGGGTTTGGAATATGCCCGTTTTTCAATTGATTCTCATTTCACTCGCAATTATTTGTATGTGAAGCGGAATTACCCGGAGAAATTGGAGGCTCATGTGCCGGAATATGCTAAGCGGATTGTGGGACAATATAAGTTACCAAAGGTTTAAAATTGTAGGGTGTGTCAGTGAGTCGGCGGTTGAAACCGCGACTATACAAACGAAGTCCGCCTGCGCGGACTGAAGATTAATAAGTTAAAATCTTGTAGGGTGCGGAGCGTCAGAAGCTGTTGGATGATTGAACAAATAATGCTAGCTGACGCACCCTACAAGTCTACGAGTCGGCGGTTGAGATTATGCAACTCCAAACCCTGTATATTCGCGCGCATAAGTTGGCTGAAGTCCTAGTACAATATCCTCTTTAGGTACTCCCATTTCTACCAATTCATCAGCAATCTGCCTGTCTGTTTGATTTCGCTGAATCCAGATTTTGCCATTTTTAATATCCAAATGAAACACACAGTTATAAACGCGGCGGTGTGTGTCCCATCCTAAATCAATGACAAGATAGCGATCGTTTTCTTTATCAAAAATTGTTTCTACCTCAATTTCTCCGTTAATTGGTGCTATTTTGCTGTCTTCAATTAGCAGCTTTTGAACGCACTGACGGTAATGCTCTAGTCGATCCATTTGACTATTGCCTCCTGAACTGGGTTGTACACAATAAGCTTGACTTGGTGTTGTCGAACCGATGCTTGAGGTAACTCCCGACTGAAAAAAGATTCGTAAGTTGCGAGCGGAACTGCCAAATATAAAGTGCGATCGGGTTCGATCTTTTCTAAGACTAAACGATAATTTAAAAACTGTCCGAGCGCGGTATGAAAATCAGAGAGAGCTGAAGCGCTTAAAAAGCTCTTGACTTCTACTGCAATTTTTTTTCCTAATTTTTCCGCTGCGAGGAGTCGTTCTGCTCCCAAATCGATTTCGACTCTCTCATTCTCGGCAAATTCTAGCCTGAGAGGATCGTGAGTAATGACCCACTCAGATTTTTCAAGACCTCGCTTCACAGCATTATGAAATCTATCCTTAGCTGACACTGGTTATACCTCACCTCTAAACCTATCTTAACTGATTCGAGTAAATTTGTAGGGTGCGTCAGTAAAGAACGTCTGGATTGTTGAAAAAATAACGCCAACTGACGCACCCTACAGCGATCAAAGCCCGATCGCACATTCCTACAAATCAGCAGCGTGTTCCTTCAATTCGTCCAAAGAAACGTATTCCAAAGTTAAAGCGTGAGTCGCTGACAAAACTACGCGCGGCGCACATCCAGCATCCATTGCTTCCTTCCACCGAGAAGCGCACAAACACCAGCAATCTCCAGGCTTCAAACCTGGGAAATTAAATTCGGGAACCGGGGTACTCAAATCGTTTCCCATTCTTTTTGTGTATTTCAAAAAGTCTTCTGTCAGTTGAGCACAAACGGTGTGAGCTCCAAAATCACCGCCACCAGTATTGCATTTGCCGTCCCGATAATAGCCTGTCATGGGCGATGTGCAGCAAGTTTCTAATTTTCCGCCCAGAACATTTGTAGCTTCCGTCACCATCGCAACTCCTCCACACAACTCTACGTTTTAATTTTACACAAAAGGTGGTTTGTTTATATTTTTTTCCATTGCAAAGTTGATCAATTTTTGTCCTCTCCGTTCGACTTCTTGCTTTCTGATCATCATAAATCCGTGGGTTTCAAAAAAAGGTCGAGCTGTAATGCTGGCTTCGGTAAATAACTTGTTAATTCCTAAGTCTTGGGCTTGTGACTGGATTTGTGTTAAAAGTAGTGTCCCAATTCCTTGTCTTTGAAAGTTTTTGTGACAGTAAAAGCGATCGATATGACCGTTTGCTTCTAATTCCCCAAAACCTGCGATTATATCACCTTCTTCTGCTACGAAAGTAAACTTACTGCTTAAACTTTGCATCCATTTTTGAATATCAGTATCTGCTGGTGCCCAAGCATCTACTTGGGCTGTTGTGTAATCGCGGATATTGACTTCGTGCACGGTGTCATAGAACAATTTGACAATTTTTTCAGTGTCACGGATTTCGTAGGTTCGGATTTTCATAATCATTCAGGTGCAGATTCTCACGATTGGCGGGTTTTTGACGGAGATTGATTGCGGTGTTTGGGATTTCTGGCTCAACCCGCCCCGACAAATCGACTCTAAAAATAATTTTACTGCACCCCTTGACAAGCTTTGCTAGTCTGTGCAACATTAATTATAACAATTGTTCGATATACCTTATTTTTCCAAGCTCAGCCACGAAAAGCCCGTTTTGTAGTCATTTATACTATATCGGATGTTCGATATAGGAATATTTGGTCGATCGCCCTTAAATCTCCGATAACCTAGGATCTGGAATCAAAAATCAGAAGATCGATCGACCTATGCCAAAGATTGTTGACCACGAATTGTACCGCAAAGAACTGCTGAATAAAAGTTTTGAGCTTTTTGCCGAAAAAGGCTATTCATCAGTCACAATGCGCGAAATTGCCTTGGGAATCGGAGTTTCTACAGGTACGCTTTACCACTATTTTTCTAGCAAAGAAAGTCTGTTCGAGCAGTTAATTGAATATTTGAGCTATGAAGATACAAAAGAAGAAGCACTGGCTGAGTTAGGAAATCCGCCAACATTAGGAGAAAAAATAGAAACACTGATGGAGTATCTCTATACAAAGGAGGATTATATGCTCAAAGATATGTTAATAACATTTGATTTTTGTAAGCACAAAACACGCAAAGAGATTGACAATAATCAGGCACTCCAGCAAGCAGGAAAGCGTTACAAAGAGGCAGTTTTTTGCTACTTGGGCATTTCCGATCCAGCAGTTGCTGTATTTATCATCAACTATATTGACGGATTGGTAGCAAGAAGGTTTTATCAAGGTGAAAGCATATCTTTTTCTGAACAATCGAATTTATTAAAAGAAATGCTTCTAGCTTATTTAGAAAAAAAACAACCGCAAATATAGGAGGAATATGAATTTTCAATATTTCATCAAGCCTAAAAATAAATTGGTGATGGGATTAGTAATTGCTGGCGCTGCCATTAGCGTCGGTACAACTTTTTACGGCATTTCTCAGTTTGGATCTTTAGCTAAAAATGCTGAACCTTTACCCGTAGAAACGCCGCCGCCCAGGAAAATCACGGCATTAGGAAGATTGGAACCGCTGGGGGAAGTGATTCGTTTGGGGGTGTCGCAGACGTTGGATGGCGATCGCGTGGCGAAACTTTTAGTCAAAGAGGGCGATCGGGTGAAAGCAGGGCAGTTGATTGCGATTTTGGATGCGGGCGATCGGCTAAAATCTGCTTTAGAGGAAGCCAAAGAAAAAGTCAAAGTTGCTGAAGCCAATTTAGCAAAGGTAAAAGCCGGGGCAAAGTCGGGAGAACTTGCTGCACAATCTGCCACAATTGGCAAGCTAGAAGCGGAATTGCAAGGAAATCAAGCGGCGCAACAAGCAACTGTCGATCGACTGCAAGCGCAATGGCAAGGTGAAAAAACCGCACAGCAAGCAACTATCAGCAGAATAACCGCACAATGGCAAGGAGAAAGGAAAGCACAAACAGCAACAATTAGCAGAATAACTGCACAGTGGCAAGGAGAAAAAGCAGCACAAACTGCCGCAATTAACAAATTAAAAGCCGAGTCTAATAATGCTGAAACCGAATATCTCCGGCACCAACAACTTGTTGGAGAAGGCGCAATTTCTAAATCCGTAATGGACACCAAACGGCTGACGTTAGAAACAAGTCGCCAGCAAGTTAAAGAAGCCGAAGCAAATCTCAGCCGCATTAACAATACAGCAAAACAGCAGCTTGAAGAAGCCGAAGCAAATCTTGCCAGAATTAACAGTACAGGAATTCAGCAACTGAACGAAGCCGAAGCCAATCTTGCCAGAATTAACAGTACAGCAATCCAGCAAGTTAACGAAGCCGAAGCAAATCTCGATCGCATTAAAAATAGTGGTAGCGAACAAGGGAAAGAAGCCCAAGCAACTCTCGAAAAAATAGGCGAAGTTCGGCCCGTAGATATCCAAGCAGCGCAAACCGAAATCAACAGCGCCATCGCCCAAGTTAAACGCGCCCAAACCGAATTAAATCAAGCTTACATCCGCACTCCCAACCCCGGAAAAATCCTGAAAATTCACACCCGCCCAGGGGAAAAAATCAGCGATGACGGGATTGCAGACGTGGGAGAAACTGAGCAAATGGTAGTCGTTGCCGAAGTTTACCAAACGGAAATCAGCAAAATTAAGGTTGGACAAAAAGCAGCCGTTACCAGCCAAGCATTTTCAGGAGAATTAGCAGGAACAGTTAAAGAAATTGGGTTGAAAGTTAGTAAGCAAAACGTGTTTAGTAACCAGCCGGGAGAAAACTTGGATAGCCGAGTTGTGGAAGTAAAAATTCATCTAAATCCTGAAGCTAGCAAACAAGTTGCAGAATTGA
This sequence comes from Microcoleus sp. A006_D1, assembly GCF_036702805.1. Classification (NCBI taxonomy): domain Bacteria; kingdom Bacillati; phylum Cyanobacteriota; class Cyanophyceae; order Oscillatoriales; family Microcoleaceae; genus Microcoleus; species Microcoleus sp. A006_D1. The sequence continues at coordinate 316,513 of NZ_JAUBVZ010000005.1, read as the reverse complement.
CAAATTTGCAGGTACAAGTAGCAATTCAAAATTAGGGAGATTCTGAAAATGGCAGAATTTGGGCCTGATCCAAACCGACCTTATCCGATGGTAGACCAGCGCCGGGTTTGCTTTATCAAAAACTTTGTTAAATCGCCCAATATTATTGTCGGCGATTACTCATACTATGACGATCCAATAGATCCAGAAAACTTCGAGAGAAACGTACTTTACCATTACGGGAGTGAGAAATTAATTATTGGTAAATTTTGTGCGATCGCCACCAACGTCAAATTTATCATGAACGGTGCAAATCACAAACTCGACGGCATTTCTGCCTATCCATTTCCTGTGTTTGGCAACGGCTGGGAAACGGCGATGAATCTATTAATCGAACTGCCAAGTAAAGGCGATACTATCATCGGCAATGATGTTTGGATTGGTTATGAATCGGTGATTATGCCGGGAGTCACAATCGGCGACGGTGCAATCATTGCTGCTAAATCTGTTGTGGTAAAAGATGTTCCTGCTTACACCGTTGTTGGTGGAAATCCCGCAGGTTCAATTAAGCAGCGTTTCACCGATGCTGAGGTTGCACAACTGTTAGAAATTAGCTGGTGGGATTGGGAAATTGACAAGATTTCGCGCAATATTAACTTAATTATGCGATCTGATATTCAAGCGCTCAGTAATACTGAGTAAATGCGTTAGTTTGGAAATGTTTTCATTGACGAATAATGTTCCACAAAATCGAGGTCTGAAAATGATTAAAGTTGCGTACTTGATTCTCTGTATTTTAGGCACTGTTTTGCCTTACTCCCAGTTTGTACCGTTTTTATTAGAACAAGGCTTGAATATCAATGCTTTTTTCGGACAATTGTTTGCGAATCAAATTTCAAGTTTTTTTGGCATGGATCTCATAGTGTCATCCTTAGTTTTTTGGGTGTTTGTATTTAGCGAAGGTTCGCGTTTAAAAATGAATAATTTGTGGATATATGTTGCCAGTAACTTACTGGTTGGTGTTTCCCTGGGTTTACCTTTATTTCTCCTAATGCGACATCGGAAAATTGAAGAAACATCTTCATAATCATCGATTATTTTTCGTTACCAGGCTGTGGCTGGTAACGAAAAATAATCCCAATTCCCAATTCCCAATTCCCAATTCCCAACTCCCAATTCCCAATTCCCAATTCCCAATTCCCAATTCCCAATTCCCAATTCCCAATTCCCAATTCCCAATTCCCAATTCCCAAAATTTATGTTTCGCAAAACACCCCTTGCTTGGTTGCAAGTAACTAGAGAAAAAACCCGCCTTGCTGTTGCTATAGCAGGAATTGCCTTTGCAGATATTCTGATTTTTGTGCAACTGGGATTTCAAGATGCACTCTTCGACTCAGCCGTTAAGCCGCACCAAAGTTTACAGACAGATTTAGTTTTAATCAATCCTCAATTTGAAACTTTTGCTGCGGTAAAACAGTTCAACAGAGAGCGAATTTACCAAGCACAAGGAGTTGCAGGAGTCAAGTCCGTAAGTTCATTATATATTGGGATGGGACAGTGGCGAAATCCCACAAACCGCACGACACGAGGGATTTTAATTTTTGGCATTGATCCGGGAAGCACAACATTTAATCTGCCAGATGTCAATCAGAAGCTAGCTAAAATTCAAATGTTCAATCATGTGTTATTTGACCAAGCTTCTCGACCTGAATATGGCGAGATTGCCAATATTTTCAACAAACAATCTACTCTCGAAACTGAACTAAATAAACGGAACATTCAAGTGGGAGGAGTCTTTACTCTCGGTACTTCGTTTGTGGCTGATGGCAATGTGATTGCTAGCGATTCTACATTCATGAATTTATTTCCCGATCGCAAACCTGACCAAATTGATGTCGGTTTAATTCAGTTGCAGCCTGGGGCTGATATCCTCAAAGTTCAGTCAATGTTGAAATCTATCTTGCCGGATGATGTGAAAGTTCTGACTTTAGCAGAATTTGCGGAAATTGAAAAGGCTTATTGGGGAAATGCTACTCCGATCGGCTTTATTTTCGGATTTGGTACAATTATCGGATTCATTGTTGGTTTGATTATTGTTTACCAAATTCTTTATTCGGATGTTTCGGATCACTTGGCTGAGTACGCGACTTTAAAAGCAATGGGATATAGCGATAACTATTTAGTCGGAGTTTTAGTTCAGGAAGCTTTACTATTAGCTGTTTTGGGTTTTATGCCGGGAATTGTTTTGGCTAACGGGCTGTATTCTTTGGCGCAATCTGCAACTTTACTGCCAATTGCGATGACAGCAAATCGAGCGACTACTGTGTTGGGTTTGACGATTGTGATGTGTACAGGTTCTGGGGCGCTGGCTTTGCGTAAATTGCGATCGGCAGATCCCGCCGATATTTTCTAGAACAAAACTCGGCGGTTGAAACCGCGACTACACAAACGAAGTCGGCCTGGGCAGACTGAAGATACTCGGCGGTTGAAACCGCGACTACACAAACGAAGTCGGCCTGGGCAGACTGAAGAATAAACGGTCAAAAAAATCACCCAAAATTACCATGCAAACCCTAAACTCTCCCGCAAACTTTGACAAAACCATCTCAAATAAACCTGTAATCTCAGTCCAAAATCTTAACCATTATTTCGGTCAAGGCTCTCTCAAAAAACAGGCTTTATTTGACATTAATCTCGATATCAACCCTGGGGAAATAGTAATTATGACGGGGCCCTCTGGTTCGGGGAAAACAACTTTATTGACGATGTTAGGCGGTCTGCGTTCGGCTCAAGAAGGGAGTCTCAATATTCTGGGGCAGGAAATACGGGGAGCTAGTAAAAGTCTGTTAACTAAGCTGAGAAAGCAAATTGGTTATATTTTTCAAGCGCATAACTTGATGACGTTCTTAACGGCAAAGCAAAATGTGCGGATGTCTTTGGAACTACATAAGGAAATGCTAAATCAGAATATGGATGCTTTGTCAATATCGATGTTGGAAGCTGTGGGTTTGGGGGAACGGGTGAATTATTACCCTGAAAATTTGTCGGGAGGACAAAAACAAAGGGTGGCGATCGCCCGCGCGTTAGTCAGCCGTCCTAAAATAGTCTTAGCGGATGAACCTACGGCGGCTTTGGACAAACAATCCGGGCGAGATGTGGTGGAAATCATGCAGAAACTAGCAAAGGAACAAGGCTGTACGATTTTGCTAGTGACGCACGACAACCGCATTCTCGATATTGCCGATCGCATTATCTACATGGAAGACGGGCGTTTAGTGACAAATTTAGCTGATCGACCTTAATCAAATTTTGGGACGGGCTCTCCGGCCCATCCCACAATATTTTCTTTTCTTGTGGGATAGGCATCTTGCCCGTCCTAGTTATTTTTGCAAGATGTTCACGGCTTAGCGGGGCCTACAGCCTCGATCGCAGCTTCCAGGGCGATCGATACATGAGTCCAATGAGTCCCCCCTTGACAAAAAGCCACGTAAGGCTCCCGCAGAGGCCCATCAGCCGAAAACTCCGACGTACTCCCATCAATAAAAGTACCGCCAGCCATCACCAACTGACTCTCGTACCCCGGCATCGGAGCTGGAGTAGGGTCTAAATACGATCCCACGGGGGAGTTTTGCTGCACCGCCCGACAAAAAGCAACTAACTTATCAGCAGAACCGAATTCGATCGCCTGAATCACATCTCTGCGCCTCGCCAAAGGAATCGGATTCACCCGATAACCCAACTTATAAAAAACATAAGCCGTCAAATGATTTCCCTTCATTGCCTCCCCCACAAACCCCGGGGCCAAAAACAAACCCTGAAACAGCAAGCGATTCAAATCAAAAGTTGCGCCCCCGCTGCTGCCAATTCCCGGTGCCGTCAAGCGACAAGTCGCTGCCTCCACCAAATCGGCCCGGCCGGCGACGTAACCGCCAGTAGGAACGATCGTACCCCCCGGATTTTTGATCAAAGAACCAGCCATCAGATCCGCACCCACAGCAGTAGGTTCGCAATCATCAACAAATTCTCCGTAACAATTATCAACAAAGCAAATTGTGTTAGGATTCTGATGTTTGACTATTGTGACGATTTTTTTAATCTCAGAAATAGACAGACTCGATCGCCAAGAATAACCGCAAGAGCGCTGGATAAAAACCAGGCGAGTTTTTGCTGAAATAGCAGAGCTCAATGCCTGCCAATCCAAAGTTCCTTCGCGAGTTAGAGGCAACTCACGGTAAAGGATGCCAAATTCAATCAGTGAACCTTGACCTTGCCCCCGCAAGCCGATCACTTCTTCTAAAGTATCGTAGGGAGAACCAGCAACTGCCAACATTTCGTCACCAGGACGTAGGATGCCAAACAGAGCACAGGCGATCGCGTGAGTACCCGAAACAAACTGTACCCGCACCGCTGCCGCCTCGGCCCCTACCACTTCGGCAAACACCCCGTCCAAAGTCTCCCGCCCTAAATCATCGTGGCCGTAACCCGTAACACCTGCAAAATGGTGGACTCCAACCCGGTGGCTGCGAAAAGCTTTTAAGACTCGTTGAAGATTTTGCTTGACTGTCGCGTCAATACCAGAAAAAATCTGAAAGAGTGCCTGTTCTGCTTCCTGTAGCCGTGAAACGCTATTCATCTATACCTCGCTCACCACTTGCGTGCGCGCTGTTCATTATGGCGTAGATGCGGCCCCTAGTTTGTAAACATAATATATTCATGACGATTGCAACTTCCAAAAAAACTTCTCCTGATTGGCCTGTTGTAGGCTTTATGGCCTTTCTGCACACCGGCGCTCTATTTGCTTTGCTGCCGGGTAATTTTAGCTGGTCTGCGGTCGGGCTAGCAGTATTCCTGCACTGGGTAACAGGTGGTTTAGGAATAACCCTTGGATTTCACCGTCTCGTTACCCACCGCAGTTTTCAAACACCGAAATGGCTAGAGTATTTTCTAGTTATTTGTGGCACTCTGTCCTGTGAAGGTGGGCCCATTGACTGGGTAGGAATGCACCGGTTACACCACATACATTCCGACACCGAAGAAGATCCCCACGATTCTAATCAAGGCTTCTGGTGGAGCCACATGGGTTGGATGATCTCGGATCTGCCGATGAGAGTTCAAATCCCCCGCTTTACAAAAGACATTGGCGACGACCCAGTATACAAGTTTCTCCAAGCATATTTTATCCCCATCCAAGTTGTCTTCGGTGTGTTGCTTTATTTATTAGGCGGCTGGTCTTTCGTGGTTTGGGGAGTGTTTATGCGGATTGTGGTGGTGTTCCACTGCACTTGGCTGGTTAATAGCGCTACCCACAAATTCGGCTACCGCACCTACGAGTCAGGCGATGACTCGACTAACTGCTGGTGGGTTGCTGTCCTCACCTACGGCGAAGGCTGGCACAATAACCACCACGCCTTCCAATACTCCGCTCGCCACGGTCTCCAATGGTGGGAAATCGACATCACCTGGATGACAATTCAACTGCTGGAATCGCTGGGTTTGGCAACCAAAGTGAAATTACCAGCAGAATAGCTCGGCAATTAGTCATTGGTTGTCGGTCATCAGTTGTGGACTAATGGCTCGTAACCAATGCCTAATGCTGTTTTGGCGTTCGGGTTTTGGTTGGGTTGAACTGAGATTGAATCGTCGGGTGCGATCGACCCAACCAACACCATAATCAGTTATAATTGGTTTGGGAACAAAAAATTTTGTTTCGCAGCTAAAACTTTTAATTTCAAAATAAAACCTTCATTCAGTTGACAGTTGACAGCACTTGACCTAGAAGGAAGAGGATTGGAGTAATGAATAGTTTGATTTTAATTTCTCCCTACAAGGGTGGAGGCTTTAAACCAATTTTTTCTGGTAATTTTTTTTCAATCATCATCCAAAATCTATCATTCATATTTTATTAGTTTGGGCAAGTGTGCAGCAAAAAAAGTTCACTACTCAATCCCAACTTTTATAGGTGAATCCAGCTCGGCATCTAATCAAAATCAAAAAAAGAATGACAATAGCAACACAAGACAAACTTCAATACAATTGGAAGCACGTTATTAGTTTAGCAGGACTTCACATCGGCGCTTTGTTCGCATTACTACCGAGTAACTTCAACTGGACAGCAGTTGGTTTAACAGTATTCATGCACTGGATCACCGGCGGTTTGGGAATAACTCTCGGATGGCATCGCCTGCTCACCCACCGCAGTTTTCAGACACCAAAATTCGTAGAATACTTTCTAGCATTTTGCGGAGCCCTGGCCTGTCAAGGAGGAATAATTGATTGGGTTGGGTTACACCGTTTACACCATACCCACTCTGACCAAAATGCGATCGACCCTCACAACGCCCAGAATGGTTTTTGGTGGAGTCACATCGGCTGGATGCTGTATAAAGGCCCCGCTCACGCTGAAATTTCCCGCTGCACAAAAGACATTGCCAGCGATCCATTTTACCGATTTTTGCAAAATTACTTTCTCCCCATGCAAATCGTCTTTGGCGTGTTGCTTTACTTAGCAGCAGGCTGGTCATTTGTAGTTTGGGTAATTTTTGCCCGCTTAATTCTGGTATATCACTGCACCTGGTTTGTTAACAGCGCTACTCACAAATTTGGCTACCGCACTTACGAAACCAAAGATAGTTCTACTAACTGTTGGTGGGTTGCGGTTTTGACTTACGGCGAAGGCTGGCACAACAACCACCACGCTTATCAATACTCTGCCCGTCACGGTATGAAATGGTGGGAATTTGACTTTACTTGGGTGACAATTCAAGCCTTGGAAGCATTAGGTTTAGCTACTAACGTGAAATTACCAGCAGCAAAATAGCAGCAATTTAGTCCTGGAAGCAAAACCTCCAAAACCCGGTTTCTCAAAGATGCCGGGTTTTTCATTAGACTTCTTGCATCAATCTTTGATTAATAAGCAACCGCAGTTTGTAGGGTGTGCACTGCGCACCGGTTGAATTTGACACCCATTCCCCCAGCGATTGACTTTTCGGTGCTTTTAGACGCACAATACAATATTAATTAGCCGGTGCGCATTGCGCACCCTACAACTAATGACTAATGACTAATGACTAATGACTAATAACTAATTAGCCCGTTTTTGATCGCCCCTACCGCGCAAATATTCTGCTAAAAACGCCAATCCTCCCGAACCGACTATCAACAGCACGCTGAGAGCATTAATATCGGGTTTCACCCCAGTCCGAATCCGGCTAAAAATTTCCATCGGCAGAGTTGTAGTCCCGCTACCTGCGGTGAAACTCGCAATCAAAAAATCGTCCATGCTGAGGACAAAAGACAGCAGACAACCAGAAACAATGCCGGGTATTAATTGAGGTAACAAAACCTGAATAAAAGCTTCAACAGGCGTTGCACCCAAATCCAAGGCTGCTTCTTCTAAAGACGGGTTTAAATCTGCCAATCTAGTAGAAACAGCTAGAGCAATGTAAGCCAAACAAAATACAACGTGGGCGGCAACAATTGTCCACAAACTCAGAGGAATAGCCAGTGCCGCTAAAAATACCAGAGTAGCAACCGCGCTCGCAATATCTGGAATAATAATTGGTAAGTAGGAAACTCCTTGATATAAACTTTTGCCGGGAAAGCGGTAGCGGGCTAAACCAACAGCCATGAGAGTGCCGAGTACAGCCGAGATAGCAACTGCACAAACAGCCACTGTTAAACTGTTTCTCAGAGCAATTAAAATCCGCGTATCGCTAAATAATTTAACGTACCAATCTAAAGTAAATCCTTCCCAGCCGGCGCTAAAACGCGATTTGTTAAAGCTGTAAAATGTGAGTACCAGGATGGGCAGGTACATATAAAAAAACATTAAAACGGTGAATATTGCCTGCCAAGAAATCTTAAATTTAGGTTTTAAGTACATATCGGGTTGTATTTCCTCCTGTGGATTGTCGGCGGTATTTTCCATATCTTGGAAATTGGTAATAGGTAATGGGAATTGGTTATTGGTTATTGGTTATTGGAACAGTCAACAGTCAACAGTCAACAGTCAACAGTCAACAGTCAACCAACTTAAACTGCATTACGATCGCCATATTTGAGTAAAAGTGCAATTCCGATACTCACTGCAAAAATTAATACCATACTCAGAGCCGATCCTAGCCCCCAATTTTGAGTCGCCCCCAAAAACTGATTGTAGATTAAACGAGCCGCCGTCATGCTGGAAGCTCCACCGAGCAACTCGGGATCGACAAAATCGCCCAAACAGCTAATAAATACTAGCAAAGAACCCGCCGCAATCCCTGGCATCGTCTGCGGTACTGTCACTTGCCAGAAAGTTTCTACCGGATTAGCGCCCAAATCCTGAGACGCTTCTAGTAATCTGCGATCGAGCTTTTCCAAAGAAGCGTAGAGAATTGTTACAATATATGGCAAATAGCTGTAAGCCATGCCGATGAGAACGGCGGAACTTTGATTTAACAATTCTAGAGGAGGGATGCCTACAAGGGCTAAGACCGAGTTGAGAACGCCCGTAGGACGCAGTATTGTAATCCAAGCATACGATCGCAACAGCGAAGAAGTCCACAGCGGCAACACAAAGCCCAACAACGTTAAATTCCGCCACTTGGGCGAGACATTGAGGGCTATCCAGTAAGCGACGGGAAATCCCAACAGTAAACACAGAATAGTCGTTCCCGTGGCGAAAAAGAGCGATCGACCCATTACCTGCAAATTCAGCGGCTCAAACACTCGCAGGTAGTTGGCGATTCCCGAAGGATTCACCAAATCTCCCGGCTTAATATTTGGCACCAAACTAAGCTGAAAAATCACCAGAGTTGGTATTACTAATAATAAAACCAGAAACAAGCCAGAAGGGCCGAGCAATGCCAGCGGCCCAGCCCACTTAGACCACGGGGGAAGTGTTTCAGGCTTCGAGGGAGCATTGGGAGGAATCGGAGGGGGAGCTTTGGTGGAAACAGCCATAAATCAATTTTTTTTGAGTTTTTAACCGCAGATAACGCAGATTAACGCGGATATAATATGGATCGAGTGGACGATCGACTATGGGGGCGGATTGATGTAAAAATTGGGTAAAAGTCAGAGATTGCGCGTAAAATCCGCCCTACAGGTGACGATCAGCCGCTGGTTAACTTAGTCCAATAGCTATCGTACACTTCCATAAATTTGCCTACTGGAGCCACACCTTCGCAATTTTTCAGAACATCTTCCGAAGGGAAAAGAATTGGGTTTTCCCGGACTTCCGGTGTCAACAAACTAAAAGCATCTTCCGAAGGAGTTGAAAAACTCAACCGTTCGACTAAAGAAGCAGCGACATCCGCTTGCAACATAAAGTTAATCCACTTATAAGCTGCTTCGGGATTGGGAGCACTTTTAGGAATTACTAAAGTGTCAGTCCACAGAGAAGAACCGCTTTTTGGCACGACATATTTCAATTTATCGTTGTCGGGAATTACTTCATTAGCATCAGAAGAATAACACATAGCTACCTTCAAATCCCCCGTCAGCATTTGTGGCCGCCAAGCGTCTGTTGTGAAAGATGCGATCGCAGGTTTGAGTTCCACCAACTTTTCGTAAGCTTGTTTAACTTGCTCTGGGTTCGTAGAATTCAGAGAATAGCCCAGCATCCGCAACGCAGCACCCATAACTTCTCGAACATCGCTGGCTAGCGTCATTCGCCTTGCTAACTCCTTTTTGTGCTGCCACAAATAGCTCCAATCTTCAGGAGCTTCTTTGAGTTGTTCGCTGTTGTAAATCAAGCCTGTGGTTCCCCAGCTCAAAGGCACGCTGTAGCGGTTTCCTGGGTCATAGACAGGGTTTTGGAACTGTTTTTTTAGCCGATCGAGTCCGCCCAAAATCGAGTGGTCTAATGGAGTCAACAGCCCCAGTTCCGTCATCTGAACCACCATGTAGTCAGACGGGTAAATGATGCTGTAGGCGCGGCCACCGCCGGCTTGAACTCTAGCTAGCATCTCTTCGTTGGAGCTAAACACGTCGGCGATGACGCGAATGCCTGTTTTTTCAGCAAAGCGATCGAGCAAAGCTTTATCGGTATAGCCTGCCCAAGTATAGATAAAAAGTTGGTCAGCAGCACCTTTGACGGGAGGAGCAGATTGTACATCTGCAAGTCGCCAGCCACAACTGGAAAGAGCTAACCCTGAGATTGTCGCCGCCGAATTTTTTAGGAACTGACGGCGTGTAGAATTAGCCGGGAAAATCCTGGAAATTGGTAGATTTGTCGGAGGCACAGTTTGATTTTAGATTTTAGATTTTAGATTTTAGATTGGGGCATTGGGCATTGGGCATTGGGCATTGGGCATTGGGCATTGGGCATTGGGCATTGGTAATTGGAATTGGAATTGGGAATTCTCCCCCTCTCCCCCTCTCCCATTCTCCCCCTCTCCCAATCTCCCTCTCTCCCCCTCTCCCCCGTTAGGATCGATCGCCCAAAGCCAGACAATCAGTAGTCCCCCAGTAAGCATAAATCGGCGTGTTCTGGTCTGGGAAAGAGCCGCCGGTATTTGGTTGTCGCACAGTAATTTGATCGCCCGACGGTAACTCAACCACGTAATGAACGTGGGTGCCCATGTACATAGTATTTTTGAGCCGCCCTTCAAAACAGTTGACCGACGCTTCCGGCTGGTAAAGATTTAAATATACTTTTTCCGGCCGGACGCTGACCACCACAGAGTCGCCAGTGACACCACTCCACATATCCGACTGCTGAACGATTATTTTCAGATTGGCTGATGTGCGAACTGTGATACTCGATCGATCGATCGACTCCACCGTACCAGAAAACAAATTCGTATCCCCAATAAAATCCGCCACAAAAGCCGACTGGGGGCACTCATAAATTTCTTCAGGAGAGCCAATTTGCTCAATTCGGCCCTCGTGCATTACCGCAATCCGGTCAGAAAGACTCATCGCCTCTTCTTGGTCATGAGTCACCATCACAAAAGTCAAACCCAACTCTTGATGCAAATTCGACAATTCCAACTGCATCTGCTTCCGCAACTTCAAATCCAGAGCACCGAGAGGCTCATCCAGCAGTAGAACCGCCGGTCGATTTACCAGAGCTCTCGCCAAAGCCACCCGCTGCTGCTGGCCGCCCGACATTTGACCAGGAAACCTGTTGGCGAAAGATTCCATTTTCACCAACTGCAAAACTTCCCGTACCCGTTCTTCAATTTCCGCTTTCCCCAGTTTTTTAATCCGCAATCCAAAAGCGATATTGTCCCAGACATTCATGTGTCCGAACAGAGCATAGCTTTGAAACACAGTATTTACCGGACGGCGGTAAGCTGGAGTGTTGGTCATCGACTGGCCGCGAATCATCAATTCGCCCGCCGAGGGAGTCTCGAAACCAGCGATTAAACGCAGCGTGGTAGTCTTACCGCAGCCGGAGGGGCCGAGAATGCTAAAAAATTCTCCTTGACGAATGCTGAGGTCAACTCCGCGAACTGCGGTTTCGCCGTTAAATACCTTAAAGACCTTGCGGAGTTCAACGTCAAGCGCTGTATCCGTTGCTGTCGTACCTTGGTTGAGTGCTGTCTGAAACATATTCGCCCTTTCCTGGGGTTAATGCACGCTGCTTAAATACAGTTTAACTTTAGACTTTTCTGTATTTTAGGCGAGGAATGTTGAAATTGAGAGGTTTTGGGATTTGTTCTTTAGATTTTATCTCAGAGCGCACCATTCTCAGCAACAGGCAAGATGCCTGTTCCACAAGAAAATTCACTCTTTGTGGAACAGGCATCTTGCCTGTTCATAAAAGGCTTATTGAGAATGGTGCAACATCTCAGAGCGACCTGCCATCTATTGATTCTCAGGAGTTGGCGTGGGAGAGGGTGTTTGCGGCTTCTGTGGTTTGGGTGCTTCTGCTTTTTTCCACTCAGACAAAGGTCGCTGTACGGCATTTTTAAAGTCAAAGGGCACCAGCAGGACGGGCAAATTTTCGGCTGAATTTTGAGGTGGCGCTTCCGCCGGATTGGCTTGGGCGTACAAGAAGCGGCCGCTAAAGTCTGTTTTGCCTAAAACTAGGCGGTGAGTTTCCTGGTTGTCCAGCTTGACTGTGACTGTAGCTTGCGGTTGGTCGAGACCGAATTCTGGCAGTTGAGCGGCTGTAATATTAATTGTGCGATCGCTCTTTCCTGTGGCCAGCCTGTCTAGCAAAAAATCCACCGATGCCTGACTCGCGTGTGCTTGCACTGGCAATTTCATTTCCCAGCTAGACTTGCCTCCTTTTATAGCATAAACTCGTTCAAAAGTCAAGATTTTTTCCGGAGTTTTGACTGTAAAGAATTGTACGCGATCGGACTTAAAAGCAAAAATTTTCTGTTTCTCTTCCTTAGCCGCTTCCTGTTTCGGAGTCACTTGCATCTCGTACAAAGAAACAAACCCAATCATGCTCAGCGCGACGGCTATCAATACGAATGTATTTTTCTGCAATTTCATAAGTAGAAGGAAGAAGGAAGAAGGAAGAAGGAAGAAGGAAGAAGGAAGAAGGAAGAAAGAAGAAGGAAGAGTTATTGTAGGGTGCGTCAGGGCTAACTATTTTGACCGCAGACTGATAATTTTTCCTCTGACGCACCCTAGGGGAATTGGCAATGGGTGGAAAAACAAGAAAGAAGAAAATAAATCCGTTAAATCCCGTACATTGCTCGTTGCCGAACTTCCTTCGCAATTATCTTCTCTTCCACCAGATAGTGCCGCCAATTCCCAGTCCGAGTAAAGGCCAAATCAGCCAAGCTAAAACCAGCAAGCCTATTTGGACGACACTCATGTTAATGCGGCGGTTGGTAGCTTTTTTGGGACTGATAGAAAAGCTTTGCTGGTCAGGTTTGCTCAACCAACTGACCGAGTTGACAAATACGTCGCTATTGAGTTGTTGGTCGAACCAACCGTTAGTCACAAATTGAGATGTGCCAATTACTACCATGCGCGATGTTTTTCTAGGAGTTGAAGGCGCAGAAGGAGTTGTGGTTGGACTGGGAGATGCTGTGGGAGATGCTGCTGGTGTTGGTGTGGGCGAAGTTTCGGGAGATGCTGTGGGCGAAGTTTCGGGCGAAGTTTCGGGAGATGCTGTTGGTGTGGGTGAAGTCGTCGGTAACACTGGAGGCGTAGCTTCTTGGGAGACAATCACCGAATAGCTAATTGGGGAAGCTGTCGGCGAAGTCGTCGGTGATGGCGAAGTCGTCGGCGATGTTGTCGGTGAAGTTGTCGGTGATGGTGATGTTGTCGGAGATGGCGATGTTATCGGCGAAGTTGTCGGTGATGGTGATGTTGTCGGAGATGGCGATGTTATCGGCGAAGTTGTCGGTGATGGTGAAGTTGTCGGTGATGGTGAAGTTGTCGGTGATGGTGAAGTTGTCGGTGATGGTGAAGTTGTCGGTGATGGTGATGTTGTCGGTGATGGTGATGTTGTCGGTGATGGTGAAGTTGTCGGTGATGCTTTCGGGGATGCTTGGGGTGAAGGCGTGACGGGTGTTGGTGAGGGTGAGGGGTTTAAGGGAGTGGTGTCAGAACCCGATCGCACTAAAGCCACACCTAATAATAGCGGGCCTTGTCGATCGGTCTTCGGATCGAACTCCAATTTCTTAGTTGTCAAATCGCTTTCCGCCCAACTTTCCTGACTCGTCCACAGCAGCGGTTTTTCCTCTATCCCTACTACTGGCGAGGTTGAGAGAGCACGCGCAAACGGAAAGAAAGAAGTGCCGGTGCTAAAACTTTGAGTAATCGGATGTTCGCCGTAACGCCTAACTGTGGGAACCGTGGGGCCCAGGCCGAATCTTTGACCGGTACCCGAAGCATCGATAGCCAAACGGGTGTCTAGTTTTATGCCCCATTCTTGCAGCATTTTGTCCAATCCCGTATTAATTCCGGGGTCTACCATTAAGAATAAACTGCCGCCGCGATCGAGATAAGCTTTTAGTGCTTTAATTTCTGTATCGGAAAACGGTTTTTCCAGCCCAGCAACGATTAAAGCATCTGCATCTTCCGGAACTTCTTTGCGTTCGGTAAAATTCAGGGTTTGGGCGTTGTAAAATTTGTCTTTGAGAGCTTTTTCAGCTTGCTGAATGCCACCTTGACCTTCTTTTAGCGGACGGGCGCCTTTGCCTTGCAAAAAGTAAACTGTAGGAACGCGAGTGCTCAGAATTTCTTCTAAGCCATTAGTAAGTTTGATCTCTGAAAGACCTTGATTCGGGTCACTACCAAAAGCAGTGCCGCCTTTTTGCAGCACTTGTTTTTTGTCGCCGGATTGCAGGTAAACTTCTCCGATGCTGGTAATGCTAAATTCCCGGGCTTTTCCCGGTTGGGCTTGCGGGTCTACAAACTCGTATTGGAATTTTTCGCCTCCCTCGCGTTTGTAGCTTTGCAGCAATTCTTTAATTTGGGGATTTTGCAGGGGGTCAAATACCCAAACTTTGACGGGTTGTTGCAGGTTCCGCAGTATTTGTTGAGTCTGGGGGGCGAGGGTAAATTGTTGGCTTTCGGTTAAGTCGATGCGGACGGGATAGCGAAAGGCTATGAAGTTAATTACTCCGAGAATTGCAAAGACGGCGAGGGTAGCAATCAGGGCGTTGGTGCCCGCTTGAGTAGAACGCTGCCCCCAAAAGCCTTGTTCGTTAGTTAAATATAGCAGCCAAAGTGCGATCGTCACTATTCCGGCAATAACTAGACCGACTGTCAGGGGTTCCCACGCTGCGGATACAAGTCTTGCTGTTAACCCGGCTGCGGTGAAAAGGGGGCCCAGCCAAAAAATATACTTCCAATTTGTTTTGCTAATTTTCATAATGTAAATATTGTGTGACCAAATTTCGGTTCGAGAATGTTATTCTATATCGCCTGAGACTCCAACCATGCTGTTAAATCTGACTGCTGGTTGAAATCCAGGATGGCATCTCCCAAGTCTTCTAATTGCTGTAGGTCTAATTGACGGATACAATTTTCAGTTTCCGGTTCTATTGTGCCTAAACGCCGCACGATTTGACGCAATATTAATGACTGTTGAGCAGTTTTTGTCACCTGTTCTTTTGCTAAATCTAGGGCAATCTGCTGGTCTTGAATCCACTGTTCTTGGCTTTGCAATTCCTTTAATTCTTCGGGAGTGAAGTTGTCCTCGCTGGCAATTCTCAAAGCTTGCTCAATTTCGGGAAATGCACTCAGGGTTTCTGGTAATGCCTCCAGAGTGCTGGTATTTTTGAGAAAGTAAATCCATTGGTCGGCGCTTGTTTCTAAGGCTGATAATTCTTTGCTGAATTTGGGGAGTTCGACAAACACTAATTCTATTTCTGTATCGGGACAGTCAAGCTGTGGCTCTTTTTCTTGAAAAACAAACCGCGTCATATATTCCGGCTGATTTTCAAACATTTCAAAATCGGCAATTTTTAAGGAAATTACTGTTTTTAGTCTTTGGTAACGTTCTTCTCTTGTCAACTGGAGGCTGTAGGTTTTGGCAGCGTTGTACAAAACTCTTTTCTCGAAGGAAGGCACGTTGAGCAGTTGGATTTCAACGAGGGCAATTCTGTCACCGTTAATTATGGCTTTGACATCTAGGCCTGTATCTTGGACTCCGAAAGCTTGATTTTGTCCTGGTTGGGATTCGATTATTTCTAAGTCTTCGATGACTGGCTGTGCTTCATAAATGATGGCGTTTAAAAAGTCAATCAGGATGTCTTTGCTGTTGGTGGAACCAAATATTTTTTTGAAGGCAAAGTGGTTTTTGGGATTGATAAATCTCATTTTTTGAGGTACTTTCTAGAAGGATTCACAGGAATTGTTCATTCAGTTGACAGTTGACAGTTGACAGTTGACAGTTGACAGTTGACAGTTGACAGTTGACAGTTGACAGTTGAGGGCTACCTCTACCTGGAAGTCCGAGGATTGGAGTAATGAATAGTCTGCTTTTAATTTCTCCCTACAAGGGTTCCGGCTTTAACCCAATTCTTTCTGGGAATTGGGAATTGGTAATTCTCTCTTTGTCCTCTCTCGCACTCCTCTACTCTCCCCTGATTCACTCCCACTCCCGAATCTGAACCTTGGCTGTTTAAGAACGCTGATATCGCAAGGCGTCGATGGATTGGGCGGTGAGAAATACTCCTAAAATGATGTAACTGGCAAACATAATTAAACTGCTGGTATCGAAAACTCCCTTGACAAGATTGGTGTAATGTGTTAGCAGCGAAAGTTGTCCTAGGGCTGCTCCGAAGGGGCCGCCGATACCGACCGCGGCTGCGTCAATCACCCACAGAAATAATACTAGAGTGAAGGTGAGGATGGCTGATAAAATTGTGCTGTCTGTGAGGGAGGAAATAAACATTCCGAGGGACAATACTGCTGCTGCTAGTAAGATTAGGCCGCCGTGTCCTAGCAGTAGGACGCCGGAGGGTACGGGTGGGGTTGAGGAACTTAGGGCGATCGCCTCGCAGAACAACAGAGGCAGCAACATTGTGGTGTAAAATGTTAATACGCCGAGGAGTTTGCCCGTAGCAACTGCCCAGTTTGTTAAGGGGGATGTGGCTAATAGTTCTAAGGTGCCGCGTTTGCGTTCTTCTGCGTAAAGTCCCATGGAGAGTGCGGGTAGTACAAACAGTGAAAGGGAACCCATGATTCGCAGGAATAGTTGCAGAAATTCGTAGGCTATGTCGATGGGAGGTTCGGTAATTCCGGCTTGGTCTCGCTGGCCGATTTGGAGAATTAAGCCGTCGGGGGCGAGGAGAATGGCGATTAAAAAGTAGCCGGTAATTAGCCAAAAGACGGCGGCGATTGCATATGCTAATGGCGAGGCAAAATAGCTTTGCAGTTCTTTGCGGTAAATGGCGACAATATTACTAATCATTACTAACATTTGGGAATTGGGAATGGGTAATTGGTAATTGGTAATTGGTTCATTCTGAGTTGCCTGCTGGTGGTGTTTTGCTGTCGTCGCTATCCTGTTGCTTTCTTTCTGTTTGTCGCTTTCTGCTAACAGGTGGCTGTTGTGGTTGAGAATCGCTACTCGGTTGTGGCTTTTTTTTAAGTTGCCGATTTTCTGCAACCGGTTGGGATTCTGGTTGAGAAAGCTCGATCGACTCTACGATTTCCGCAACTGGTGCGGATTCTGGTTGAGAATGCTCGATCGACTCTACGATTTCTGCAACGGGTGCGGATTCTGGTTGAGAAAGCTCGATCGACTCTACGATTTCCGCAACTGGTGCGGATTCTGGTTGAGAAAGCTCGATCGACTCTACGATTTCTGCAACGGGTGCGGATTCTGGTTGAGAATGTTCGATCGACTCTACGATTTCCACAACTGGTGCGGATTCTGGTTGAGAAAGCTCGATCGACTCTTCTGTTTTGGCAATTTGCAGAAAATTTGGAACCGGAGGCGGTTCGGAGGGAGAAAGCTCGATCGACTGTTGTCTTTCTACAATTTCCAGAAAATCTGCCACTGGTTGCATTTCTGGTTCTAAATCGCTGATTGCTTCTGGTGTGTGTGCAACTGGTTGGGATTTTGGTTGAGAAAGCTCGATCGACTCTACAGTTTCTACAACTTCCGGATTTTCGACAATCGGTTCTGGTTGATGATGCTCGATCAACTCTGATAATTCTACAACGGGCTGGGATTCTGGTTGATGATGCTCGATCGACTCTGATAATTCTACAACGGGCTGGGATTCTGGTTGATGATGCTCGATCGACTCCGCGATTTCTGCAACGGGCTGGGATTCTGGTTGATGATGCTCGATCGACTCCGCGATTTCTGCAACGGGCTGGGATTCTGGTTGGTGATACTCGATCGACTCGGCGATTTCTGCAACGGGGTGGGATGCTGGTTGGTGATACTCGATCGACTCTACGATTTCCACAACCGGTTCGGATGCTGAATGAGAATCATAGAGGGATTCTACAGTTTCTACAACTGGTTCGGATGCTGAATGAGAATCATAGAGAGACTCATGCCTATCCGAAACTGGCAGATTTTCCACAATCGGTTCCGATTCCGATTGATGAGAGTCGGCGATGATCGGTGATTCCGATTGATGAGTATCCGCGATCGAATCTTGAATTTCTGCCGCTTCTTGCAGATTTCGATCGACCTCCGGTTCGCTGTGAACCAGACTTTCTTCCGGTTTCTTTTCAGCCGCTGTCAGCCGTAAAAACACATCTTCCAGAGTAGCCCGATTGCGGCGCATTTCGCAGAGTCCGAATCCAGAGGCGATGATAGCTGCGGCGATTTCTCGTCCGGGTTCTATTTCCGGTTCGCACAAGGCCCGCAGACGGTAGCGACTGGCTAAAAATTGCTGGTTTGGGATCAATTCGATCGATCGAACTCCCGGCAAATTCTCCAAACAAGGTAACAGCAGATTGTTGACCAAATCCGCCTCACCTTCAACTTCGACTTCGTAACCCGAACCTGTGGCCAACTCTCCCATCAAATTTTCGGGAGTACCCGCTGCGACGATTTGACCGCGATTGATGATGGTGACGCGGTTGCAAGTCATGCTGACTTCCGGCAGAATGTGGGTCGAAAGGATGATTGTGTGTTGGCCGCCGAGACTTTTGATTAAATTGCGGACTTCGATAATTTGTCGCGGGTCGAGGCCGACGGTTGGTTCGTCTAGGATAATCACGGGCGGGTCGTGGACGATCGCCTGCGCAATACCAACTCGTTGCTTAAATCCTTTAGAAAGTTTGCGGATTAAAACTTTGCGTTTATCAACCAGGCCACAGCGTTCGATGGCGGAGGTAACTCGTCGCGCGCGATCGCCCGCAGGTACTTGCTTAATCCGCGCCACAAAAAACAGAAACCCTTCCACAGTCATTTCAGGATACAGCGGCGGGTTTTCCGGCAGATAGCCGATGCGCTGTCTAACTCCCATCGAGTTTTCGTGAACGTCCAGGCCAGCGATGCGGGCAGTACCGCTGGATGCCGGCAAATATCCCGCCAAAATCCGCATGGTGGTGGTTTTGCCGGCACCGTTAGGCCCCAAAAACCCGAGAATTTCTCCTGATTCGACCGAAAAAGACACGTCCGCGATCGCTGCGGTCGAACCGTAATTTTTGCTTAAGTGGTCTACTTCAATCATTTGTCAGAAATCAGTCGATTTTAGGTTTGAGATTTGAGGTTTTAAATTAACTCCACGGGTTGCGTGCGGAGTTACAGAGTCTCGCTGGCAGTGCAGGTCGATCAAATTTATAGCGCAAATTTTAATGTGATTTTGTTTTCCAGTGTAGTCCGGCAAGAACCAAATTTATCATAACTGTCGATCGTACAGAGAAACTGGCGGCGATTTTTGGGCTGCTGTCGTCCGACTTCGGCTAAGGTTGAGATTGCTTTGGTTGATTTATAAGTTTAGCTAATATTTATGTCGCTTGAGTTTTAAAGTTTAAAACAATCACTCTAATTTTGGATATTTCATAGGCTTCCTTATTGATTTCATTCTCATTTATTTGACGAAAAAAGGTCGTTTGCGTGGTATTATGAATTTGATAATCTTGGCGACGTATGTCAATTTATAAAATACAGCTTGAAACCCTATATATTCCGTTTTTAGGGTTTGTGTCGGGTAGTTAATTGTTTTTTATACAAGTAGTTCAAAATATATTTTTGTTTCGGAGTGTTAAGGGATTGTCAAGTGGGGGTTGACAAAATAACGCTTTTATGAAGTAGACTTTTTGACGAACCGCGTTGGCGTAGCCTGCGCGAAGCGCTTAGGCGCTAAGGGCTCCAAGGAAGTTCGGCAGCGGATTATGTAACGGATGTAACGGATGTAACGGATAGAGGAAAGAAGGAGAAAGAAAGCAGGGATTATGGTTGCTGAAATTGAGTTAATAGCCAACTTCCTACTTGTGCTTGGTCTTGAGTCCGACTTCGGCGCAAGGCTTCTTCTAGTAAAGCAATAGTTAATCCCGGCAAAACTTCGGATTGCACAAGTCGCCGACTGCCATTATCAGCAATAATTGCAAAGGCAAGAATTTCTATTTTTTTTACGTCTATTACCCAGTATTCGGCGACTTTTAGTTCTTCGTAAAGCAACCGTTTTTCACCAATATCATCAGCCAAAGTTGAGTCAGCAACTTCGATGACTAAATCTGGCGGTGGAGTAACGTCAAGACTGGCGATGGAAGTTCCTTGAGGTGCTAATTTAGCTCTGTCTCCAATGTAGTAAGATACGTCTGGCTGACACTCTCGAACTCCTGTTTTCCGGTAGCTACAGTTATCCAAACCATTAAGAGAAATTCCCTTGATAGTGCCAAATAAGTTAATTGCAAAAACTGTAATTGGATTGTCGCGTGAATGAGTAGGGCCTACTGACATGGTTTCAATCCTCATTTGTCCGTTGCGATAGTAGCATTTGGCTTTTTTGTAAGCCGGGTTATCTGCCATCTCGATAAATTCTTCCCAGCTAGCTACTACCCAGGTATCTGTTGGCAATTTTGTCTTTAGTTCGCTCATAATTTTTTTGTGATGCCAAATATCTATTATATAACAATCCTCAATCGAATGCCAACCTCTCTCTTTCTCCTCCTCTGCGCCCTCTGCGCCCTCTGCGGTTAAAAAATCTTAACTCCTTTTCCAAATCTTAATTTCCCCCAACCAACCCGCACTCACAATAGTCTTAGCATCTGCGCTAATTGCCACAGCAGTAACATAGCCAGAATGCCCGCTCAAACTACCTCTCAATTCGCCCGATCGCAAATCCCAAAGTTTCACACTCTTATCCCAACTCCCAGTAACCAGTATACTCCCATCCCGACTGATTGCCACAGACCAAACCCCATCGGTATGTCCACTCAAACGCCGAATTAACTGCCCGTTTCCGACATTCCATAACCCAACAGTGCTGTTGCTGTTACCGGCGGTCAAAGTTTTGTCATCGGGAGTAAAAGCTAGGGACAAAACAGACAAGTTTTTGCCGCCAATCGTGCGAATTGCTGCACCTGTCGCTAAATTCCACAACCTAATTGAACCATCTTTGCTACCGCTAGCCAAAGTTTGGCTATCGGAACTAATCGCCACAGCATTCACTAAGCCAGAATGCCCGGTTAAAGTTCGCAGCAATTCCCCGGTTTTCGCATTCCAAACCTTAATCGTTTTATCCCAACTGCCGCTGGCAACAAACTGACCGTCGGGGCTGACGGCAACACTCGAAACAGCACCGGAATGCCCGCTCAAAGTGCGTACAACCGCGCCTGTTTCTAAATTCCAAATTTTTACAGTTTTGTCATCGCTGCCACTAGCTAATACTTTTCCGTCGGCACTGGCGGCCAATGCGTTTACCGCTTCTGTGTGTCCTTGCAGCGTAGTTTTCAATTGCCCGCTGGGGAAATTCCAAACTGAGATTGTGCCGTTGCTGTTTCCTGTGGTAAAATAAGCTGAAGCTAGGGCAAGGGAACTGACAACTTCTGAAGGGCTTTTGAGGGTATTTGTGGCTGCAAAGGCGATCGCGCTTCCAGGCTTCCGAGGCGGATTATTAACAGGAGTTTTCGGGTTTCCGGCTGTTGGAGATTGCGGAAGGACTGGTAACGAAATAGTCGATCGCCATTTCATGAAAGTATTGATTTCTATCCCCGCCGCCACGATTTTATCCGAATTGTCCTCTAACCTAACAATACCGTTAATCGCCACAACTCGCCCCGCGTCGTCGAGCACTGGCCCGCCGCTCATCCCTGCTCTCACTAAGTTATTGTATACCAAAGTATAGCCGTTCCAAGGAGTCTGGCGGCCGGTAAGCTGACCTTCCGTAGCGATGAAAATCGGCTGTCTCAGGGAACCGCCGGATATGGGCCAACCAGCCACATAAGCCTTTTTTCCGGGAGTTGCGGCGGAATTTGCTAGTTGAGCGAGACGGTAGCTTTGAGGGCTGCTGAAGGGTACGACGGCTAAGTCCATCCCCGGCACTCGCCGCACGAGGCTATATGATACAGAGTGAGCTTTGCCGTCGGGAGTTACAACTTCGTAATCGCCGGCTTTATCCACCACGTGCCAGTTGGTGAGAATATAGTATGTGTTGCCTTGTTTCTCTAAAATTACTCCCGAACCACCTTTTGGCCCCTGGATGCGCACGGTAATTTCTTTGGCGACGGTTTTAACGGCGTCGGCGGTTAATCCTAGGGCGATTTGAGGTGATGTCAGTGGGATGAGGGCGATCGCACTTAGGCCGATCGCAGCACTCAAAATAGCCGGAATTGTTCTGCTGTAGTTCATTATTGTGTCAATTTAACATACCAACATATCAACGGACGGATTAATTTTCCGGTTGGTGGCATATTTTCACACAAAATGAGAATCGAAGTTAGTAGCGTGTGTCAGCTAGAGTTTGTAGTGAATAATTGAAAGTTTAAGAACTGACCGAACCTTACAGCTACGGGTGCGTCAGTTTCTATGCTATTCAAAGCCTGTGTCAACTTAGCACGCTCCGCAGCCTACGGCTTCACAATATTTGATACAGCCGTAGGGCGAGCAGAAAAACTTAGAATCGGGAACCGCAAATAGACTCAACAATAGCAACTGGCTTATCTCTATTCTTTTCTCGGCAAATCAGAATTTGAGCCAAACGCTGCTCGGAATAATACCCATTAGCTATCCAGCCGATGGGTGCGCCGGCGATCGCGCCGACTGCTATACCAGTGATGAGACTCAAAACAAGATGCTTTCTGGCGATCGGCTTTTGTTCCATAAAAATTTATCCTCAGCACTTACCCTTAGCAAAAATAGCAAAAATAAAAGTTAGTTACTTCCTCCTATTTACTTATTTCCCAAGTAGTAAGCGATTATTAAGCATCATGTTCTTCACAGTCCGCTTAACGCCATCCCCAGCAGCAATAATCAAGTATTGGAACTTAACAAAACTGAGAGCAAAAAATACCTAGCCTTGAGAAACTGCTACCAAGAGTTAACACACTAAAATCTCCGAGAACAAATAGCCCAAGCCAAGCAAGCATCGAAAAACGCTGAAGCTACAGAGTTCACGCGGGGAAACCCCCTCTGAAATCAAGACAGGTAAAGCGTTGAAGCGGATTTACCAAGGGAAAATATAGCAGAATACGCGATTGTTAATGCTTTTTTGGTCATTGCGCGACCCGAAATCAATCTCAGCATCTGTTTTTCACAGCGTTTTGCCGATCGCACTCTGCAATCCCAAGCATATTGAAATATAACAGCGACAATCGCAGCTTAATTGAGCATAACTATGGCAGAGATCGATCGCCCCCATGCCTCCAACTGCGTTCTCAAAACCCGAAAAAGTAGCGATTACCTACCTCTATTTTTCTTGGATAGCGATCGGCTTAAACCCATATTTAGCTAAGCTTTTAAGTTTTTTTGACCGTTTAAAAACATTTAATTTAATAGAATAAATTAATTTATATAAAGGTTTAGAGAAAATTTCTGGATCGGTCTTGGGATAGCCGTAATGGTGAAAATAATTTATCGCAACCAATTCAGAAAAAATATCAATTAATACACTCTTTCCAATTGGTTTCGAGAGGCTAGCTCTTCCTCGGCGCTAGCTAAGGTTCAGGAAGCATCTTTTGACCAAATCTACCTTAAAAACAGGCAACTCTAAAATGTCAAGATGGCTGGAAATATTTAAAGATGGTCGTGTGTACGAAATGCAAGACGGCCTAGCTATTAAAGTCACGGAGACTAATGGGCAAGTAAAAGCATTAATTGATGCTTTAAAGTTCAGCGTGGCTAAAACATATCATATTCATCCTCCCGACAAACAACCGCCTGATGTAGCAGAACGCAGAGGTTCAAAGCATATCAATCAAGAAGGCTTTAAGCTTCTGACTGCGTTTGAAGGATGCGAGCTGACTGCTTATGATGATGGCGGTGGAGTTTGGACAATTGGTTATGGACACACTGGCGATGATGTGTTTCCAGAAATGACCATTAGCCAAATGAAAGCAGAAGAATTGCTGATCGGAGATTTAGAAAAATTTGAATCCTATGTTGAGGATGCCGTTGAAGTTCAGCTTAATGACAATCAGTTTTCTGCGCTGGTTTGTTTCTGCTTCAACGTGGGCCCAGGAACAGAAGGTTTTGGAGGTTCAACTCTTCTGAAGCTGTTGAACGACGGAGATTATCAAGGAGCAGCCAATCAGTTTCCTGTGTGGAATAAAGTCAATGGCGAACCCTGGCCAGGGCTGACACGCAGGCGCTTGGCTGAGCAAGCTCTATTTTCAGGAAAGCCTACAGTTCGGGTTCTCAAACTTACCGAGCCAATAATCCAAGGTGAGGATGTGCGACAAGTGCAACAAGCTTTGATCGATGCAGGTTTTGATATCGGAGCCGATGGAGCTGATGGCATCTTTGGAAAGGGAACGGATCGAGCAGTTAGAGAGTTTCAAAAGCAAAAAAAACTGACTGCGGATGGGATTGTTGGTGATGAAACTCGAATGGTATTGGGCGTTTAAGGCAAGTAAATTTAATGCCATTAGCGTGACGATACCGCAGTAAATGCTAGGACTTTCACTAGCTCGATCGCGATTTATTTCACTTAATTATAAATTGGGAGAATGCGATGAGCGATACAACCGTTGATACATCTAATCAAACAGGAAATTATGAGTTTGAGCCTTGTATTGAAATCAATGAGGGAGAAGCCCGTTCGTCGGGAGGAAGGAAAGGTAGTTTTAATGGCTTGCTTCAGGATGCTCCCGGCTGCTCGACCTCAATTGTTAACGGGTTGTCACAGCAATTGATTCATCAGATGAATCTGATCATTCCAGATGCTCTGGTTAGCTTTGACGATCTGAAGAATGTGCAACTTGAAGATGCAGCTTTTCCGTTTCTGCAACCTTCAGCCAAGCAGGGATTGCAGCAGGCGATTCAGGAGCGAGGCATCACGATGTCCATAAATTCAGCTTACCGGACGATCGCGCAACAACTTCTTTTGTATCGATGGGGTAGTGATTGTGGTTTTCCTGTGGTGGCTCTTCCAGGCCAAAGCAACCATCAAAGTGGGTTGGCGTTGGATATTGAAGACCCTGATGGCTGGGAACCTTTCCTCGAACAGTATGGTTGGCGGCGGCTGGGATCTTTCGATCCTCCCCATTTTGATTATGTGGGTGAAGGCACTCAAGACCTTCGCGATACAGCCATGTTGGCTATTCAAAAGCTTTGGAACAAGAATCATCCGAAGGAAACGATTGATGAGGATGGTGGCTACGGAGATCAAACAGAGAAGGCCCTAAATCGATCGCCAGCAATGGGTTTTGCTAAGGCACCGTGGGATGAAAAACCCAGAATTTTACGTATGGGCCGGCCGCTGATGGAAGGTTCTGACGTTGAAAAGCTTCAGGAAGCACTGAACATTTCGCCTGTCGATGGGGTTTTCGGGCCGGGGACAGAGACAGCGGTTAAAGACTTTCAACAAAAGAACGGTTTAAAACCCGACGGAATTGTCGGGCCAAAAACTCTCGAAAAAATGGCTTAACTGGTTCGCGAGCTAGTTAACCAAACCTTGAACTAAAAGATGTGTTGCTAAATTAGCAGAGCTTTCTGAAGAAACTTGTGGCTTCAGAACTCTGCTCATGCAACAACTCTGGTTATTAACACATACGCTGGAGTAATGAAGCAATATCATGGCTAACCAATCTGAGCAAACACCGAATATTTACGCCTTATTAATTGGCATTGATGAGTATAATTCTAATCGGTTGTACAAAAATCTTAAAGGATGCGTGCGCGACATTAATCTTGTAGCAAGCTACCTCTTAGATACACTGAAGTTTCCATCCGAACGAATTTTCAAGCTGACTTCTCCGAATCCTGAAGTCGCTGAAACCATCGAAACTAAAGATGTGCTACCAACTTATGAAAACATTGTGGCAAAGTTTAAGGCCATCACAGAAATAGCGAAATCAGGAGATCAGGTATACGTTTACTACTCCGGCCACGGAGGACAGGCGACAACCATCTATCCAGAAGTAAAAGGGGCTGACCAATATGATGAAGGTATTGTGCCAATGGATATTGGCGATGGAGGTCGCTATTTACTGGATGTGGAATTAGTGACGCTGTTGAAGCGGATGACAGACAAAGAATTGATTGTCACGCTGATTATGGATAGCTGCCACTCTGGAGGAGAAACCAGAGGTGATGCTGCTATCCGCAGCGGAGGAGGAACTGATACAAAACCACCAGAAAAGAAAAGTTTGGTTGCTGAAGACGAAGAGTTGATCGCAAATTGGAAGGCTCTAACTGAAGGAGGAGATGGTGAGATTGCATGGATTCCTCCAGCCAAGAATTACCTTCTCTTGGCAGCCTGCCGCCCTAATGAGTATGCCTACGAGTATGCGTTTGACGGTAAGGAGCGACATGGAGCGCTGACTTACTGGCTAATTCAGACTCTGGCGACCAGTTCTAAAGGACTGAGTTTCAGAAAGCTGTACGATCGCGTTTGCGCTCAAATTCAGAGCAAGTTTCCCCAACAGTTACCCATGTTAATAGGTGACGGCACTCGCGCAGTATTTGGGAACGAAACCTTACCGCATTACTACAGCGTGACAGTTAGCAGTGTAGATGCCAATCAAAAGCAAGTCACCTTGAATGCAGGATTAGCTCACGGGCTCAGTAAGGGTACGCAATTTGCGATCTACCCACTAATTGCCACAGATTTTTCCAACAAACAACAGCAACTGGCGATTGTGGAAATTGTAGAGGTTCAAGCTTCTAAATCGGTTGCTAAAGTTGTCGAACCGAAAGACGGAGGCATTGAGGTTGCACAAGAAAGCAAAATCGAACCGGGCGCTCCTGCTGTCATGGTATCTGCACCCGTCGATCTCGTGCGTTTAGTCCTGTTGTTAGATAACAAAGAAGCCGGCGATAAGGAGTATCAATTACCAGCCGAGTTGGTTGACAAACAACAGGAAGCTTTAGAGAAAGTTCGGCAAGCTCTGGCTGGGAATGGTTGGGTGGTTGAAGTGAAAGCAAGCGACAAGGAAAAGTCTCACTATCAAGTTGCAATTGGCAGAGATGGCGAGTACGAAATTTCTAGTGAAACTCCCTTGAAAAATTTAGGAAACCCACTCCAAATTGATGCTCCCGAGGCGGCTGTCGCAGCAGTCAAGCGCTTAGTTCACTTGGCAAAATATCAGGCTGTTCAATCCCTAGATCATCCGTCTTCGGAACTTGCAGACAATCTCGAACTAGAATTGCTAGACGAGAACAAGCAACCATTTGCTGAGCCCAGTAACATCAGACTAACACAGGGTCAACAGGTATTTTTGCGGATTAAAAATACCCTTTCTCAAGATTTAAATATTGCCGTTCTGGATCTTGATGCAACTTGGGCTATTTCTCAAATGCCTATCAAAGGTACCGAAAATATTTTCTTTCCCCTAGACAGCAAAGATGAAATATACCTCCCTATGGAGCCTGAAGTGCCAGAAGGTGAGGACTACAAACAAGCTAAAGAAACTCTGAAGCTGTTTGCAACTCGCGGAATCGCTAACTTTCAATGGCTAACCTTGCCTGCCCTTGATGAAAATTTCGGCAAAAGAGGAGCTCTTGACGAAGAGCTTGAGAGGCAAGCCCAAACAAGGGGTTTAGGTATTAATCCTCTCAACAAGCTCTTAGGTACTATTGGTGCTGATGTTGAGAATCCGCCCGAAACTCGTCGAATGCGCGTTAAATCCGATCCGAATGCTGAGTGGCTAACCAAGCAGGTGACGTTTACTATTACCAAAGAATAGTTGCGGAATGGGGCTGTCAAATATCTGAGAGTTGAAAGTTACTAATTATAGCAAACTACTTTTTAGATTTTGACAGCATCCTCAGCGAAACCAGGTTGTTCATTTAGCTAATTACAAAACCTAAAACTTTCGTACAGGAGTTGAGCAGATGAAAATAACAAGGTGGGACGACGATCAAACAAACTTCGATCGCAATCTGGCAGTCGTCATCGGGATCGATTTCTACAATATCGATGGCATCCATAACCTGAGTACACCAGTCAGCGATGCTAGGGCGATCGCCGATTTGCTCCAGACAGATTACGACTACAAAGAAGAAAATATCATCCGCTTGTTTTCTCCTTGCCCTAACGATCCAATCTTCAAAGATTTACTACAAGCTTATCCACCAGTCACGTTAGATAATCTCCGAACCCTACTTACTGATACCATTCCCAATCAACTCAAGCCAGGGAAATACGATCGCCTGATTTTCTATTTTGCGGGTCACGGCATCCCCTGCAACAGTGACGACGGCCCACAAGGATATCTAGTCCCGCAAAATGCAGACTGGAAGAACCCAGGCTCTTTTCTACCTATGTCTGAGGTGTATGAGGCACTGAGCAAACTGGAGTGTCATCATCTGTTAGTCATTCTGGACTGCTGCTTTGCTGGAACGTTTCGCTGGGCCGGCAGCCGCAAAATGATTCCGATTCTGGAAACTATGCGGCGGGAACATTACGATCGCTTCATTCGCTACCCAGCATGGCAGGTAA
Source organism: Microcoleus sp. A006_D1 (assembly GCF_036702805.1). Lineage (NCBI taxonomy): Bacteria > Bacillati > Cyanobacteriota > Cyanophyceae > Oscillatoriales > Microcoleaceae > Microcoleus > Microcoleus sp. A006_D1. The sequence continues at coordinate 288,113 of NZ_JAUBVZ010000005.1, read as the reverse complement.
TCACCTCGGCAGCGCACGATCAAGAAGCGTTAGATGTGGCTAAGTTGTCTAACGATAAGCGCGGTGAAGTTGCAGATAAGAAGCAGGAAGCGCATTCTCCGTTTGCGCTGGCACTATTGGAAGGATTGGGCGAAAAAAAAGCCGACGTGATGCCGGATGGCGTAATTATTGCTCACGAGCTGTATCTGTATCTAGAGCAGCGGGTCAGCGAGTTGTCTGGCGATCGTCAAAAACCTGGAATCTATCCCATGAAGCTAGATTATGACAGAGGAGAGTTTGTCTTCACAAAACCGGGATTTGATCGCAATACCGATCTGAAACCTGCACCGCCCCTCAATGAAGAAAACAATCCCTATCGCGGGCTGAAACCTTTTGAAGAAAGGCATTCACGCTTCTTCTTCGGTAGAAAGGTGTTGGTGGAAGAGCTATCGGATCGCCTCTCTCAATCCGATCGCTCTCTCACGGTGGTTTTGGGAGCTTCTGGTTGCGGTAAATCTAGTTTAGTTAAAGCAGGTTTGATTCCTGATTTGAGGCAGGAATCAAACCCAGAGGTTTTTGCATTAAATCTGATTAAAGCTTGCATTTTAACAGCAGCCATTCTTGCTGCCTTGCCTCAATTTCCTCTAAAATTCCTACCAATATACTACGTACAGCAATGGTACATCCTCGCTCCCATGCGTCCCGAGCGGCATCCATTTACAGCTTTGGCACAAGCTATTCTGCCGATCGCACAGCCCGAACTGATCGAGCGACTCTCTGAGGTAAGTTTTCTATATGAGGTGTTCAAACCCAAGGATGAAAGCAGCCCAGATGATAGCAAGAAATCAACCGAGACAAAGACGGATACAGAGCTTGTCAAACTAGCGAATTCTTGGAACAGTGCAGCGCCCGAATCTAAAATTTTGCTGGTTAACAAGAAATTCAAGGAACTCCAAAAATTATGTCGCAATTCCCAAGAACAAGAGCATTTATCAAAACTTGGTCTGGCAATTCGTGAGCAAACAAAATCTCTGATAGGTCTACTCCAAAATGATGAGCAACACCTTGCTAATATTGTTCATAAATGGAGTTCAAGTCATCCTCAGCTCAAGTTGCTATTGATAATCGACCAGTTTGAAGAGTTGATTACGATGAGCCAGGAGAGTAAAATAGAAAATCGTTGTCGCGACCGGCACCAGAGCAATTCTCCTGTCAAAACACCTGATAAACCTACTGCTGAACCTCCACCTTGGCGGCTGTTTTTGCAGATGCTCGAAAGGGTAATTCGGGAATGTCCTCAGCAGTTGCATATTGTGTTGACGCTGCGATCGAACTTTGAACCGCGTTTTTTTCCCTCGCCACTTTCGGCTGACTGGAAAAATGCCCGATTCCCCGTGCTGCCAATGAAGTTGGATGAGTTGCGACAGGCGATCGAACAGCCCGCCGCGATGCAAGCGTTGTATTTTGAGCCACCGGAGTTGGTGGATCGGTTAATTGAGGAAGCGGGGCAGATGCCGGGAACGTTGCCGTTGCTCTCGTTTACGTTGAGTGAATTGTACGTCAAACTCGCCGATCGGTGGAGTGAAGACTCCAGCGATCGGGCGATCCGTCAGGCAGACTATCAGGAATTGGGTGGGGTGACGCGATCGATCGCTAAACGAGCCGATCAAAAATATGAGGAACTTGTCAAAGAGGATGGAGCATACAAGTCAATCATTAGTCATGTCATGTTGCGAATGGTAGCTGTCGCAGGTGAAGTGGCACGCAGACGAGTTACCGAGTCTGAACTGAAGTATCCACAACCCGAAAATGACAAAATCGATTATGTTATCAAACGCTTTTCCGACGCACGATTATTAACTAATGGTGTCGATAGCGAAGGAAAGATTTATGTAGAGCCTGCCCATGATGCTTTAGTGGGAGAATGGCAGAAAATTCTGGAATGGAAACAACAATATCTACCAAATATTTTACTTCAACTAAGTCTGAATCCCATAGCCCAACAGTGGGCGAGCAGCAGTCAAAAAGGAAGCGATCGCGGACTGCTTTGGGATGAAAATCCCCATTTACCACTAGCCATGAAATTGTTGTGTGGTTCTGCTTACAAAGATACTTGGTGGATTTTTTTGAAAGGGATGCGTGGAGATAAATTCTGGAAATCGCAATCCAATCAATTATGGCTAAATTCCGCAGAAACAAAATTTGTCACAGATAGTTTTGAACGAAAATACACCAAGCGCCGAAATGCTTTCGCTATTACATTCGGTGTATTTATCTCTCTGTTGATAGTGACTATTTTGGCTGTCAACAACGCAAATACGGCTGAAAAAAGGACAATTAATGCTGACATTACAACTTTGAGCTTATTGGCAAAAAGCTATCTCAATCCCGAGCAACAGCCCGAAGCTACGATAGATGCCCTTCGAGCCGGACGACTCGTAAGAGAGCACGAGGAAAAAATTGATTCAGATGCTCGCATACAAGCCATAACGGCTCTACAGTCTGTTACTTACAATCTCAAACGCGATCGGGCTAATTTTAGACTGCGAAATCGTCTTGAGAATCCTGTTGGACAAGTCACTTCTCAAGCAAGAGCAGTGACATTTAGCAAAGATAATCTCATAGCAACAGCTTACAAAGATGGGACTATTAAGCTTTGGCAATCCGATGGAACTCTGCATTTAAGTATTCAGGCTCATGACAAAGCCGCCAGAAGTGTCAGTTTCAGTCCAGACGGTCAAACTTTTGTCTCCAGTGGCGACGACTCTACCGTGAAACTCTGGAAACGTGATGGCAGCTTATTGAAAATTTTGGGAAAACACAATGGAACTGTCCCCAGTGTTAGCTTCAGTCCTCATGGAAAAATCATTGCATCAGGAGGTGCTGATGGCAGCATAAAACTGTGGACTTCAGAGGGGATTTTAATCAAAACAATTGAAAAAGCCCATCTTCCCTACGTGCAAAGTGTCGAATTCAGTCCTGATGGATTATTACTGGCTTCAGCAGGCGATGATGGCATGGTGAAACTGTGGACTTCCCAAGGAAATCCCATCGCCAGCTTGCAACATGGTTCTATTGTTTTAGATGTTAGCTTTAGTCGGGATGGAAAACTTCTTGCTTCAGTAGGCGAGGATAAAAATATTAAAATTTGGAGGAGAGACGGAAGATTTTTGCGAACCTTCAGAGCACCTAACAGTTCTACTAGCCATCTCAAAAGCGTGAGAAGTGTCAGCTTCCATTCTGGCGATAAAATTGCTTCAGCAAGTACCGATCATACTGTCAGAATTTGGAAAATTGATGGTACGCTCTTGCAAACACTGAAAGCAGAGAGTTTCCGCGTGTGGGATGTCACTTTTAGTCCTGATGGGCAAACACTTGCCTCGGCAGGAGACGATGGTACTTTGAAGCTTTGGAGTGATAATCAAGAGAGCCTTCCACGAATTCATAATGCAAGTAGTGCGGCAGTAAGCTTCAGCCCTAACATTGGCGCGAATAATCAACTAATTGCCTACAGTACACCGTTAGGTACGATTGAAGTTGTTGATTTACTTAAGCCAAATCTTCCCCTCTATCTAGGAGCCAGTGATTCCAGCGAACTGAATTTTAGTCCTAATGGAAAAATCCTCATCTCTGCCGATCAAATATCTGGAATAGTGAAATCTTGGAATATGGAGGAAAATTCCTTAACAATTTTAGATACCTCTAAAGACACGCTTAATGCTAATTTAAAGTTTTTGAGTAGTATTAAGTTTAGTCCTAATGGTCAACTTATAGGTATAGGAAGAGATGACGGAAAAGTCGAACTATTGACTGGTGATGGGAAACAAGTTCTTCAAATTTTTAACACCAACAATGGTGCTGTTTCCAAGCTTGACTTCAGTCCCGATAGTCAGTTGATTGCAATCGGAACTTGGGCTCCCGATCTTTCATCTAATGGTACAGTAGTTCTCGGAAAAATTGAGAACAATCATATCTCATTACTTAAAACCCTCATCGGACATGGTGACTGGGTTAAAGAAGTTAGCTTTAGCCCTACCGGAGATATTCTTGCTTCGGCAAGTCATGATGACACGATAAAAGTTTGGTCAAGAAATGGCTCTCATTTAAGGACTTTAAGAGGACACACTGACTATGCGATCAGCTTGAATTTCCATCCCGATCCTAAAATGCGATTGCTCGCTTCAGCCAGTAAAGACCGTACTGTTAAGCTTTGGAATATCGATACTGGTAATGAGATTGCCACTCTCAGAGGACGCAACGATAAAATCAATAATTCTCTTGATTATATTGTTCGCTTTAGTCCCGATGGAAAATTATTAGCTACGACTGGTGATGATAAAACGCTGACCCTTTGGGATTTCGATCTTAATCACTTAATGAAGTTGGCCTGTAGCTGGTCAGGGGATTATCTCAAGACTAATCCTAATGTGAGTAAAGACGATCGCAAACTGTGTCAGGAAACGACCTATTGATTTTGGTAGATGCACTATAAGTGAAAGATGAGGGGATAGCTAAGGGAAGATCGCACGATCGACTGCTGGAATATTCTAACAGCCCGTGCGATCGCCCTCCCCGACAATTTCTGTGGCTCAGCTTGCGAGTTTGGGCAGGTTTTGCTGCCAAGTTTCACAAATTCCAGTAGCCGTATAATTAGCAATCTTTTTGACAATCAACGTGGCCAGGAGAGTAGCAATCGCAGGAGCAAGTCCCAGTCCAGAGATCAGGGCAGGAGCTAACATACCCGCAGCTTTCGTGTAATTCTGGCCGATCGCTTCATCGAGGATTTTCTGAGTGTTTGCATCGTTTCCGAGGGGTTTGCACATCAGCTCGTAAACTAAGGGGTTTACGCGATCGAACAGCCGCCGGCCACCTTCTAGGAGCTTTAGATCGATCGCTCCTTTGCTTGCAACATCTACATCAATAGAATCCAGGGAAGCTGGGTCTATCCCTATTGTCCCACGTCCAGCCGCATCATCCTCAATAGCTTGAGCGCGAGATCCAATCTGTGCTTCTAGCTGATCCTCATCAAGTTCCCACAAACTCTCTACAAGAACTTCAATTTCTGCCATGATTACTTGTCTCCAGACTATAGTTAACTAGAATATTACTGATTATCCTTTGCCTGCGAAGCTGATGAGTGAAAACCAGTAAATATAGCTTAACCAAGGCAGAGCTACAGAGCAGAAATCTTAACTATTCTTTAGAAAATTGCGATGTCGGCTCGTCAAACTGCTGGTCAGTATGTAGGGTGCGTCAGAAGAGAGTTTTTGCTGCCTAATTGAGAGTTTAAGAACTGACGCACCCCTAGCAGTAAGGTGCGTCATTTTATCTGCTTTTAAACACCCCTGTCAACTCCCAACTGACGCATCCTACTTCCAAGAGTTTCTACGACAATTTCATGCTAAATCGAACAGCAAAAATTCCGCATCTTCCGCCGCTTCAATCGCCAACTCAGCCTCGCCGCTAACCGCCGCACCGTCACCTTTTTCTAAAGTCAAACCATTGAGCAAAACAGCACCGCGAGCAACTTGCACCCAAGCATGACGATTTGGCTGCAAAGCATGAGAAATCCGCGACTTTTTATCCAAAACTGCCGCATACAAATCGACATCTTGATGCACTTTCACCGCACCATCTCTGGCATCTCGCGCCGCGACTAAGCGCAGTTTTCCCCGCCTTTCTGCTACAGGAAAATCCCGCTGTTCGTAACTCGGATTTAAGCCATTTGTATCTGGTAACAGCCAGATTTGTAGCAAATGAACAGGCTCAGTTTGCGAGTGATTGAACTCGCTGTGCTGGATGCCAGTACCTGCACTCATCCGCTGCACTTCACCGGGTTTGATTGCTGCACCGGTTCCCAAACTGTCTTTGTGTTCTAATGCTCCTTCCAGTACATAGGTAATGATTTCCATGTCGCTATGCCCGTGAGTGCCGAAACCTTTGCCCGGGCTAATGACATCCTCGTTGATTACCCGCAAAGATCGAAAATTCATATAATCGCGATCGTAATAATCCGCAAACGAAAATGTGTGGTAACTGTCCAGCCAACCGCGCTCGGCGTGTCCTCTTGCTGCACTTTTTCTGACGGTAATCATTTTCTGCATCCTCAGTGAAATTTATCGGGTGTTTCTGAGATATCTCTACTTTAAACCAAGTCAAGTTATGATGGGAAGTACGCACTTCAAAGTGCGGTAGTTACCAAAAAGATACTATGCAAGTTAAAGAAGGAAGTATTGAGAGAGCAAATTGCCCGGTAGAGAGAACTTTAGAGGTGATTGGCGGGCGCTGGAAAGTCTTAATTCTGCGGGAGCTATTTCAAGGAGTCAAGCGTTTTAACGAGCTGCAACGAGCTGTGAACGGCATTACTCAGAAAATGCTGACGCAGCAATTGCGGGAGATGGAGTCAGACGGGATTGTGCACCGAGAAATTTACCTACAAGTGCCACCGAAAGTTGAATATTCGCTAACACCTTTGGGCGAAAGTCTCAAACCGATTATGGATACTATGCACGAATGGGGAATTAAGCATATTAACTATAGTTAAGCTTATTCATGTCTACCTACTTCCCAATTCGCGATCGCAGATTATATAATTTCTGGTAAAATAACCGTTATCAAGTTTGTAGTGAGGACTTTAGTCCTCTCTCGTTTGAAGAGGACTAAAGTCCTCACTACGAACCTGTCAGGGCGATGCTTTTTCTATCTTCCGACTGATGTCGCTTTTTGTAGCTAGTCCAATAATAATAACATGAACAATATAGAGCGTCTTGCCACCCTCAACCGCATCCGCAAACTCAGTCGCCTGATGGATACCGCCATTGGCATCCCCGGCACTAAATTTCGCATAGGTTTAGATCCCATTATCGGTTTAGTTCCCGGTGCTGGGGATATAGTAGATACCGCGTTTTCTGCCTACCTAATTTACTTAGCAACTCAATTCAACATTCCGCCAAAAACGATAGGTAAAATGATTTACAATATCGGTTTAGAAGCAGTCGTTGGCTCAGTGCCTTTAATCGGAGATATCTTCGATGCTTTTTATAAGTCAAACATGAGAAATCTGGCGCTTTTGGAAGCACACCTCGAAGCAGAGGAACCGGAATTAGCCGCAGTTGCAGAACCTATTCCTGAATCCATTAAACTGTAGGGGCGGGTTCACTAACATCTCCAACTCCCACCAACAATCTCAAAAACCCGCCCCCACCCAACGATAAATTTAAATCTACATTTTTCGTATTTTATACCAATTAACCTTGATGTGGGTTATTGGTTGTGTGGGGGCGGGTTTACCTAAATTTTTTGTGGGTATTAAAGATGTTGGCGAACCCGCCCCTACCGAATTATAAAAATCTGTAAGGGCGGATTAACAAAAATATTTATCATCACGAAAAGATTCAATAAACCCGCCCTTACAATCGAAAATTTATACAGAATAGCGTTTAACAGCTTCCACGAAAGCATTAACATCTTCTTCTTTAGTATTAAAAGCCGTTACCAGTCTGACAGTACATTTGTCCCAGCGATAAAATAGAAATCCCTCAGCTAAAACCGCTGCAATTACCGATTCTGGAATCTGCATAAAAATCTCGTTAGCTTCGACGGGATGGCAAAACTTGACTTTCTCAACTCCAGCCAAACCTGCGGCTAATTTGGCCGCCATATTATTTGCATGAGCCGCATTTTTCAGCCACAAATCATCCGTTATATATGCTTCCAACTGCGCCGACAAAAACCGCATTTTCGAGAACAGATGCCCGCTGCGCTTGCGGTAAAAGGGGAAAGTCTTTGCTAATTCTCGATTAAAAAAAACCACAGCTTCCGCAGCCATTGCGCCGTTTTTTGTGGCTCCAAATGAGAGGATATCGACACCTGCGCGCCAAGTAATATCCGCAGGATGACAGCCCAAACTCGCAACAGCATTGGCAAAGCGAGCTCCGTCCATGTGCAGGTGCAAATTGTGGCTGCGCACAACCTCCGAAATGTGGGAAATTTCGGCTGGATGGTAGAGTGTGCCGGCTTCGGTTGCTTGTGTGATGCTGACGGCGGCGGGCTGTACGTGGTGGACGACTCCTGCACCAGCGCGATCGACTATTTCACCTAAAGTCTCTGCCTTTATTTTAGCATGATTTCCTGTTACTGTCACCAACTTTGCACCGCCGGTAAAAAACTCCGGTGCGCCGCATTCATCCAGATTAATATGAGATTCGGCGTGACAGTAAACAGCGCCGTAAGGAGGAGTCATAACTGCCAGGGCTAGAGCATTAGCAGCAGAACCAGTTGCTACAGGAAAAACCGTCACCGATGTCTCGAACAAATCCGAGAATTTAACTTGCAAACGCTGCGTATATTCATCATCTCCGTAAGAGTTCGCAGCACCGCAATTAGCGGCAGCAATCGCTGCCATAATCTCCGGCGAAACCCCAGTTGCATTGTCGCTACAAAAATTCATTTGAATAATCGGTAAACAGAATATATAATATAACTCAACAGTGAAAACTTAACCGTAAAACATTAAAGCAAGAGGAACTATGGCAGAGTACCGCCAAATAGAATACCGCATCGGCAAAGACGGCAAAATTACCGAAACCGTCCTCAACGCCACCGGTTCGAGTTGCACCGAAACTACCGCCGGAGTTGAAAAAGCCCTCGGTCAAGTAGAATCTCAAGACTTGCTGCCAGAATACTATCAAGGGGAAGAAAATTTGACCGTTGAACAAACGCAGACTTTAAAACAAGTTTAGAAAAATTAACCATGTTTTATCTCCTCGATGCCACGGTTGATGTAACAGTGCCTGCCTTCAGCATCGCGCTAGCTGTCGGGGGCATTTTTCTAATTTTAGTCTACGCTTATGCTGCATCGGAGGCCGGAGATGCGATCGACTTTAAGTACGATACAATTCTCCGGGAACGCATGAATCAACTAGATATCGTTGATTGGCAAGACTTAGGTGACAAAGCCGGCTTGAGTCGCTTCGGAGTGCGCCTAGTGCGGCAGGGAGACGTGGGAAAACTCACGGTAGACCAACTGCGGCGGCTGGCAACTGTGCTAAATTTGAATTTCCAAGAATTCGATCGCACTTTAAGCGCGCTGCCCACATCGGCGACAATCACAAGTAATCCCACCGAAATCGAAGAATTGAAGCAGCAGTGTTTCCGGCTGCGAGAAGAATTGCAGCAGCAAAAAACTCAACTCACTGCCGATTTTCGCCGCGCCACCTTTGAACAGTTGCAAACTTTGTTAACCAACTATCCCGCCGCCCGCAAAATGGCACAAGCCAAGCCGGATATGCCCGCCAAAAATCTCTCTGCTCTTTTTACTCCCTTAGAAAATCTCTTGTCAAGTTGGGATTTTGAAACAATCGGTTCAGCTTGGGAACAAGTGACTTACAATCCGCAGTTGCACCAGCCGGATGTTGAGGATATAACAGAAGGAGAGTTAGTTTATATTCGGTTTGTCGGCTATCGAGATGGAGAGCAAATTCTTGCTCCTGCTAAAGTTAGTCGCACCCTTCCAGCGGGAATGACAAATTAAATTTAACATCTAAAATTGACATGACTACAGTTGCAATTGACTTTGGCACCAGCAACACGGTTGTTTGCATTCTCAATCCAGATACGCAAACACCAGAAACTTTGAGATTGGGCGAGATGTCCCGCATTTTTAAAACGAATAATTTGAGCGGAGAGGTGCGAGAAATACCTGTAGTGCCGACTTTGGTATTTGTGAAAAATGCGGGGGAGTTGGTATTGGGAGAAAAAGTGCGATCGCAGCGTTTAGGACAATCCCAGCCCGAGCGTTTTTTCAAAGCTTTTAAACGCGATTTAGCAGCCGACTTTCAGCCGCCAGCCCGCAATCTCGACGGGGAAACCTATACGCCCGAATCAGTAGCGGAACAGTTTATTGAAACTATTTGGAAGCAATTATATCAGCAAAACATACAACCAGACAAAGTAATTTTTACAGCACCAGTCGGAGCATTTGAGCGATATCTAGATTGGTTTCGCGACTTAGCAGAATCTCTCGGAGTTGAGGAAGTCCAGCTAATAGATGAATCCACAGCCGCCGCCCTGGGATATGCCGTAAAACGCCCGGGTTCCTTAGTTTTAGTAGTTGATTTTGGCGGCGGGACTTTAGATTTAAGTTTGGTGCGCACTGCGCCTCCTTCCTCAGTCAAAAATAGCCAATCTCAAAGCCCAAATTTAATGCGTGCCGAAGTGTTGGCAAAATCCGATGCTTATGTCGGTGGCGAAGATATTGACATCTGGATTGTCGAAGATTATTTGCGGCAAATTGGTTCGTCGCGGGCAGAAGTTGGTGGGGTGGGCTGGCAAAATTTATTAGAAATAGCGGAAAAGTTAAAAATTCAAGTTTCTCACGTTAATGAGGCGAAGGAAAGTTGGTTTGATGATGAAAATTTTATGTCTTACGATTTGCTGCTAAACCGAGATAAGCTTGAGGAAATTCTGGAATCCCGGCAGTTGTTGGAACAGTTGCGGGAAGCTTTAGATGAAGTGCTGAGTATTGCACTCGGAAAAGGTATCGGTAAAGCTGATATTGAACAGGTTTTGCTGGTAGGAGGAACTTCTCTGATTCCGGCTGTGTCTAATTTAGTGGTTTCCTATTTCGGGCGGCAAAAAGTTAAAACTGACAAGCCTTTTGAAGCTGTGGCGCACGGTGCTTTAGCCTTGACACAATTAGTCAGTGTTGACGATTATTTGCGGCACAGCTATGCAATTCGCCTCTGGGAACCTTATGCTAAAGCTTATGCTTATTCGCCGATTTTTAGCAAGGAAATCAAGTATCCTTGTCAAAGTTCCGAAGAGTTGACGCTGCAAGTTGCAATTGAAGGACAAAGGGAAATTCGGTTAGATATTGGGGAAGTTGCGGAGGTGTCGCAAGCGGAGGTTATTTTTAATGAAAAAGGGCAAATGACGAGCAGTTTGCTCAACAAACAGACGGATTTTCGCTCTCTGGAAAGCCACCACCAGCAGGTTTGTGTGGCACATTTGAATCCGCCTGGGGTGTTGGGAATCGATAGGGTTTCGGTGAGTTTTGAGGTGGATGAGAGGCGGGTTTTGTTGGCTACGGTGCGGGATTTGCTGACTGGTGAGGTTTTGGTGGCTAAAGGGGCGATCGCGAAACTCCAATAATGGTAAAATTTTTAGATAAGATTCGGCGATTGAAATCGCTGCTAGACAAACAAAGTCCGCCTCCGTAGACTGAAGAATACAGAAGGATTTCACAAATGGCATACAGTGATTTTACTACGATTTCAAAAGTGCGATCGGCTTTTAACCTCACCGTTGATGAAAAAACTGTCTTGTTTGCTGATGTAGATGCGATCGCACCTAGCGACTATCTCAAAACAACTTTAACAGAATATATCCCCCTTGCCACCGCGATCAATACGGCAAAAGCGCGATCGGAATTAATTATTGCTCCCATATTACTAGAAGTGCGGCGCATTTTAAACTTCCAAATCGGCTTTTTTTCCGGTACAGAATTCAACGCCGATGCCAAAAGCGGACTTAACGGCTATTGCGATTATATCCTCACCGCATCCAGCGACTTGTATGAAATTCGCACACCAGTTATCACCTTAGTAGAAGCCAAAAACGAAAACATTAAAAGCGGACTCGGACAGTGCATTGCTGAAATGCTAGGAGCCCAGCTATTCAACCAACAGCAAAATGATGAAATTGAGGCGATTTACGGCTGCGTTACGACTGGGAATGCTTGGAAATTTCTTAAATTAGTAAATCAAACAGTTTTTATCGATTTGAGCGACTATTATATTAAGGAAGTTGACAAAATTCTCGGAATTATCGCAAAACCTTTACGCAAGGACTAATTAAGTGAAATTTATTATGCCGCCATGAAGAAGCAACAAAATAAATTCGGCGATTGAAATCGCTTCTACACAAGCAAAGTCCGCCTCCGCGGACTGAAGATTCTCGATTTAAATCAAGTTTATGCCGCCATGAAGAAGCAACAAAATAAATTCAGCCACCTGACGGCAATTGAAAGAATTTACCTATCATTTCCGGCAAAATCTTTATTAGCTCAAAACTTGCTGCAAGGGAAAGTCTTAGACTTTGGGTGCGGCTTCGGCAGCGATGTTAAACTGTTGCAGCAAAAAGGCTTTGACATTGCGGGTTACGACTCTTATTATTTCCCAGAATTCCCCGAACAGAAATTCGATACAATCATTTGCTTTTATGTTTTAAATGTCTTGTTTCCCGAAGAACAAGCTAATGTCCTCATGGAAGTCTCGCACCTATTGAAACCGGGAGGTAAAGCGTATTTTGCAGTGAGAAGGGATGTCAAAAAAGAAGGTTTTCGAGAACATTACGTCCACAAAAAACCTACATATCAGTGCATTGTCAAACTTCCGTTTAAGTCCTATCTTTTAAATGAGTCTTGCGAAATCTACGAATATGTGCATTACAACCATCAAAGAAATTCCACTAATAACTGCATATTCTGCAATCCGCACAGAAACCTAACTTTACTAACTGAATCAGCAACAGCTTATGCGATGTTTGATGGTTATCCCGCTAGCAAAGGTCATGTTTTAATTATCCCCAAGCGTCACGTTGCTAATTATTTTGAGCTACCATTTAGGGAACAATCGGCTTGTTGGTTTATGGCTAACAAGGTGCAAGAGATGTTAATTAAAGAGTTTCAGCCTGACGGTTTTAATGTGGGAATCAATATTAACAAACAGGCTGGTCAAAGTCGCAGTCATGCTGCTATTCATGTTATTCCCCGCTACAGGGGCGATGCGGCTGGGAATAAAGGCGGAATTAGGTATGTGATTCCCAAGAGTTAAAATAAAAATTAGCAAATTGTGAAATGTTTTTTTTGACCGCAGAGGCGCAGATAACGTAGAGGAATTCATAATTTTTGTAAGGATTGTAATATTTGAGCAAACCGTGAGCAAAATAGAGTTAAAATGTGTTTACCAAGTCTAAAACTACACATTAGCAGTAATTTGGTGTTCTGTTTATGTCTAAGCGCAAAAAGCAAGAATGGCTCAAGGAAACCCTAGAGCTCAAAGAAGACCACAATTGGAAGTCAAAGCCTGGCACTCGCATCTTTGTAGCAGGAAGAGGTGCAGTCCGCTTTGATGTTCCCGAAAATTGGCATTTTGAACCGGATACAAAGTCGTTCCGGTTTACGGATAAGAAACCGCCGGATGATGATTGTTGTTTAGAGGTTTCGTTTAATTTGTTACCCCCGGGTAACTGGGGAGATTTTCCCCTGGTGCCGCTATTACAGAAGATAGTTGAAGATGATACCAGAAATCCGATCGATCCTGGGGATATTATCCAATTGAAGCGGCAAACTGCTCGGATTGTTTGGACTGAATTTAAGTTTATCGACCCTCCGGAACAGCGGGAAGCTTATTCGCGAATTTGTATCGGATTGGGTTCTAATGTTCAGTGTTTGATTACTTTTGATTACTGGGTTGATGATGCTAAACATTTGACTCCTGTCTGGGATACGGTGATGGACTCGTTGGTTCTGGGTTTGTTTATTACTGACCCTCGAACGGGTTTCGCACGGCCAGATTAGGTTTGGGGAAATTTTCAGTAAGTAATTTTCCTGAGTGTTGAATTGGCAAGCCACCGTCCAGTAAATTTAGAACCTGCATTAAACTTTACAACTGTTTTGTCATGTAAATATCGGGCTTGCCAATTCTGTTCGGGTCGAGCATCACTCCCACGATCGCATTTTGCCATAAAATCGGATTTTGCGATCGGTACCGGCGATCGATCTTTTATGGGGATAATTTGCGATCGCTAGTTTGTGAGATTTAAGTCGATCGGCTAATCCCGAAAATTCTATCCTCATTCAATACCTTGTAGATTATACTGGTGCTTGTGAAACAATTTTACTTGAGGTAGCTGGTGACGCTAGATTTGCTAACTGAAATCTACAGTTCCTTTGAACCATTTCAGCCTCCGCCGAAAGAGGCTTATGTCGATTGTCAGGAAGTCCGTGGTGGTTGGGAAGTAGTACGGGAGTTAGGGCGAAAGATTACGCGATCGAAGAAACCGACTTGCCAGCTTTACTCCGGCCACCGAGGAGTAGGAAAATCCACAGAACTTCTGCGATTGAAGGAATACCTAGAACAACAGAAGTATTTTGTGGTTTACTTTGCAGCAGATGATGAGGACATTGAACCCCAGGATGCGGAGTATGCGGACATATTGTTTGCTTGCACTCGGCATTTAGTAGAAGCGATAAAGCTACAAAACCATAACCCTTTACTAGATTGGATGAAAAATCGATGGGAATCTCTTCAAGATTTAGCATTGACAGAAGTTTCTTTTGAAGGTTTAAACTTAGAGGGACAAATTGCCCAGTTTGCCAAAATTACGGCAAATCTTCGAGCAACTCCAGATAAGCGACGCGAACTTCGACAGAAAATTAATGCTAATACTCCGTCTTTGGTAGAGGCGCTGAATGACTTCATCAAAGAAGCTCAGAAATCCCTAGCTACAACCTGTCGCGGCATTGTGATGATTGCCGATAATTTGGATAGAATCGCAGAAACTAAAGAGGAAGCAACTCCCAGCAATTATGACGAGATTTACTTAAATCGGAGTGAAATTCTGCGGGGCTTGGCGTGTCATGTAATCTATACGGTTCCGATCGCAATGGTATATTCGGGACGGGCAACACAGCTTGAAGATAACTACGAAAAGACCAATATTTTACCGATGGTGGTGGTGCAGAATCCAGACGGTACAGTCAACTCAAATGGACTATCCAAGTTGCGGGAAATTATCGGTCGGCGGCTAGAGGCGATCGACCCCAGACTGACTCAAACTATGGATGGTAGTGTGGCAGATTTAGAGCTTCCGGCTGTGTTCGACTGTCCAGATACATTGAACCAGCTTTGTATCATGAGTGGTGGACACGCGAGGAATTTGATGCAGATGATCCGAATCGCTGTAAACTGGACGGACGACCTACCAATTACGTCTGAAGCGGTTCAACGGGCAATTGCAGAAACGCGGGAAACCTATCTCAATACAATTCAAGAACATCAGTGGGAGATTTTGGCTGATGTTTATTGCAAAAAGCACGCAAACAATAACGAACAGTGTTTGCGTCTGTTGCTCACTCGCTGTTTCTTGGAATATCGCTATTATGATGATAAGGGCAATCTCAAACGCTGGTACAACGTTCATCCTCTGATTGAAGAAATCGAGCAGTTTCAAACTACAGTTGCCAAAATTCGGCAATCGCCATCATGAGTCAACTTTCTTCTACTCAGGTACTCGACACTAGCCCAAAGGGAGTCTATCGGGCTTTATTCCGATGCCTAAAACGAACGAAGGGCTTCGGTATTGTGTTTGTGCAATGCTCTCCAGCAGAAGGTAATGAGTTGATTTGTAGAGTACAAGAGGATTTGTATGAGAAAAAGATTGCGGTTCTAGAATTGACAAAACCAATTGATAGTCTGTATGACATTGTTGCAAATCGGGACGATCGCAATGACTTAAACATTCTCTTCATTAAAGGACTAGAAAAGTCACTCGAACCTTATATCAAACCTGGATATGGTGGTGATGGTGATTATTATAATTTAGATACAGTACCTCCTATTCTCAGTCATCTCAATCAACGACGGGAAATTTTTCGCGATCGCTTGAGTAACATTTGCTTTGTTTTTCTCCTTCCCCTCTTTGGAATTAAATACTTCATTCGTCGTGCACCCGATTTTTTTGACTGGGGTTCAGGAGTGTTTAAGTTTCCCAGAGAAACAGAAGAATTGGATATAGAATTACGCAATATTTTACGGGAAGGCAGCTATAATGAATGCTGTAAATTAACGCCAAATAAGCATATTCAGAAGCTTATAAAAGTTGAATCTTTAATAAAAGAAGTCAATGAAAATCCTGAAATTCAAGCTGGCTTATTCATTCAACAAGGTAATTTATTAACATCAGCTAATGAATATGAAGCAGCAGTCTCTAGCTACAAACAAGCGATCCAACTTAAACCAGCTCATTATATTGCTTGGCATAATCTAGGTAACGCTTTAGACAAATTAGGTAGGCATGAAGAAGCTGTTTATAGCTATAATCATGCAATTACAATTAAACCCGATTTTCAGGAAGCTTGGTATAACAGAGGTGATGCTTTAGTAGAGCTAGGGAAAGATGACGAAGCTAATGCAAATTACGAGAAAACTCTATTTGACTCAGAGTTTAAAAAACTTATTTTATCGTCCGACTCTTTTATCAATCAAATGCTTAAAATACACCATCTTACTGATACAGATATTAATGAGGTATTGAATGAATTATATATAAAGGGACATACTGAAATTAAATCAGGTAAAACCTTGATCAATATTCCTGTTTGGGCGAGAAACAAAATATTAATTATTGTTCGCAAAATGTTCAGAAATAAATATTCACACAATATTATAAATATTGATTCGAGTTTTATAGAACAGCTTGTTGATACTTATGAATATCCATATGATGATTTAAAAATCCTAGAAGAGGTGATCCAAGCATTAGAACCAATAGACCAAACTATCATTCGTTTACGTTTTATCGAAGGTTTATCTCTGCTAAAGATAGTTAAACAGTTAGCAAAAGATGGAATAAAAGTTAGTCCAGTAACTTTGAGTAAACGGCTTCATAATCTGATCGAATTTTTGCGCCGACAAGTTGTTTAAAATATCAACCTGCTTGCCTATTCATAGTGAATCTACACAATAATGTAATACTCAACCACTCTGCGAGACTAGGAGGCAGTTGAGCATTTAGCCAGAAAATCATACAGCAATCCTCGGAAAGTCAATTCGGAGTGCAGCAAACAGCAAGCAAGCTTGGATATCTTCAGGTTCTAAATCGGGAAAATCTGCCAAAATTTCACTGGCAGGCACATTATCCGCTAGAGTTTCTAGAATGTCACTAACTCGAATTCTCATGCCTCGGATACAGGGACGGCCTCCACATTTACCCGGAGTTTGAGTAATGCGCTCGAGTAAAGCAGCTTTGTCTAGCATAAGTCTTACCTAGAGAAAGTCATTATTTTAGGAATTTAAACTGTCTCCCCACTACTTGCTTGAGGCATCGCTTCAATCAGCGCCCGAAGCACCTTGTTTACTGCCTCCGGTGTTGAGAAAATCCGGGCAACATCCTCATCCAAAACAACGACTGTCATTTGTTGCTTTCCACTGCGATTTGCAAAACGGTTGGGTTTGGCTTTTTTGTAGTCCAAGCGGTACTCCGGTAAAAGCTCATCTTCCGAGTTTGAAGATTCATTAAAAGGCGTTTTCTTCATAGTCTTCACGCTCCTTTTTCGTGGCTAGACGGGCACTAATGATACGGATTGCTTTTCCACGTTCAGTATAGCTGACTAGCAGCAACTGATTGTTTTGAGAGTGACCAATGATAATTTCACGTCGCTCATCTTGTGAATGTTTTTCATCATCAAAAATTACGGCAAGTGGATTGTAGAAAACGGTTTTTGCTTGTTCAAAATTTACACCGTGCTTGTTGAGATTGATAGCTGCTTTGATTTCGTCCCATTCAAATTCCATGATAACTTCCGATCGCCCGTTAGCGAAGCCCTCGAAGAGGATCGCCAATTCTCCGCAAAATACTAACACAAATACACTACAATTATCCCACCATCCGGCATCAACCAACCTGCTAACCCCATGCTTTGCGATTACCTGGTACAAATCCTCACCGCCCGCGTCTACGATGTTGCCCAAGAAACACCCCTAGAAGTCGCCCCCAATCTATCAGCGCGGCTCAACAATAAACTGCTGCTGAAGCGAGAGGATATGCAGTCGGTGTTTTCCTTCAAACTGCGGGGCGCGTACAACAAAATGGCGCAACTGTCGCCGGATTTGCTAGCACAAGGTGTCATCGCAGCTTCCGCCGGCAACCACGCCCAAGGAGTCGCCCTCGCTGCCCGCCACCTGGGAACTCGCGCGATTATCGTCATGCCCGTAACTACGCCGCAGGTGAAGGTAAATGCGGTGATAGCCCGTGGTGGAGAGGTGGTTTTGCAGGGGGATACCTACGACGATGCCTACGCCTTTGCGCGCCAATTAGAGGCGGAAAAAAACTTAACTTTTATTCACCCTTTTGATGACCCGCACGTAATTGCTGGACAGGGTACGATCGGCATGGAAATTCTGCGGCAACATCAAAAACCAATTCACGCGATTTTTGTGGCAATTGGTGGCGGCGGATTGATTTCGGGAATTGCAGCTTATATCAAGCGGTTGCGCCCGGAAATTAAGATTATTGGTGTTGAGCCGATCGACTCTGATGCAATGAATCAATCGCTGAAAGCTGGTAAACGGGTGCGGTTGTCGCAGGTGGGTTTATTTGCTGACGGCGTTGCGGTGCGGGAAGTTGGGGAGGAAACTTTTCGGCTTTGTCAGGAGTATGTGGATGAGATTATTTTGGTGGATACGGATGATGTTTGTGCGGCGATTAAGGATGTTTTTGAGGATACGCGATCGATCTTAGAACCAGCTGGCGCTTTGGCGATCGCAGGTGCGAAGGCTTACGTGGAACGGGAACAAATCGAAGCACAAACGTTAATTGCGGTTGCTTGCGGTGCAAACATGAATTTCGATCGCCTGCGTTTTGTAGCAGAAAGGGCCGAGTTTGGCGAACGTCGGGAAGCAATTTTTGCAGTGACAATTCCCGAACAGCCGGGAAGTCTCCGCAGATTTTGCGAATGTTTGGGTAAGCGGAATTTGACTGAATTTAGCTATCGAATTGCGGATGAAACAGCAGCACATATTTTTATCGGCGTGCAAATTCAAAACCGCGCTGATGCGGTAAAGATTGCGGCAAGTTTTGAAGATTGTGGCTTTAAAACTTTGGATTTAACTGATGATGAATTAACTAAATTGCACTTGCGGCATATGGTTGGTGGCCGTTCTCTGCTAGCAAATCACGAACTGTTTTATCGCTTTGAATTTCCCGAACGTCCGGGTGCGTTGATGAAGTTTGTGGGTTCGATGAGTCCTAATTGGAATATCAGCGTTTTTCACTATCGGAATAATGGGGCTGATTACGGGCGAATTGTGGTGGGGATACAGGTGCCGCCGGATGAGATGCAGGAGTGGCAGGCTTTTTTGGATACGCTGGGCTATCAGTATGGGGATGAGAGTCAGAATCCGGCTTATAAGTTGTTTTTGGCGTAGGTTTTGGGGTAGGTTTGTGGGAAAGGGCGATCGAATTTAAGGGGCGGAAAAGCTCAATTAAACTGTTGCAACTCGTCATAAAGCGAGAAGTGACAGAAAAACGATAAAATTATGGCAGAGTGACAATGACACCGAATCCAAAGCGATGACAACAGCACTTCCAACATCTCTCAGCCTCGAAGCTTTCCTCAAACTGCCGGAAACTCAACCTGCGAGTGAATTTATTAACGGACGCATTCATCAAAAGCTTATGCCCCAAGGCAAACATTCTCGCTTGCAACTCAAGTTTTGTAATGCTGTCAATCAGGTTGCGGAAACGGCACAAATTGCCCTGGCTTTTCCAGAATTGCGATGTACTTTTGGCGGGCGTTCTATTGTGCCTGATGCTACGGTGTTTGCTTGGGAGAGAATCACTTTTGAAGCGGATGGTGAAGTGCCGAATGCTTTTGAAATTCATCCTGACTGGACAGTGGAAATTCTATCACCAGATCAGAGAGCAACTAAGGTGATTAGTAATATCTTACACTGTCTGAAATACGGCACTCAGCTTGGATGGTTAATTGATCCAGAGGAACGGTTTATTTTGGTATTTATTCCTGGACAGGAACCAGTTGAGTTGACTGGAAAAAATCGGCTGCCTATGCCAAGTTTTTTAACGTTAGATTTGACGGTAGATCAGGTTTTTGGGTGGCTGAAAGTAGGTGGATAACTTTGCTCTAAATTCTATCCGATCGCAAATTCCTGATTTCTTGGATGCTGAGTCCGGTTGTTTGACTGATGGTTTCGTCATCTAGGCGATCGAGTAACTGTCGTGCGATCGCCATTTTTTCTTCTTTCCGAGCTTCTCGCTCAGCTTTGATTATAACTCCTTGTTGATCGTAAATAAACATTTCTTGTTGTTCGAGTTCTTCCAGTTCATCAGGGTTTAAATTAACTTGATTTGCTATGTCAAAGGCTTGATGAATCTCTGGAACAATATCCATTGTTTGCGGAATTTGTGTCAGCGTATTAGCATATTTCATGAAATAAATCCATTTGTCCGCGAGGGTTTCTAGCTGTGACAATTCTTTGGTAAATTTCGGAAGTTCGATAAACACTAACTCAAGGTCGTTATCGGGATATGTAAGATTAGTGTTTACTTCTTTGTAAACAAATCTAGAAATTAGCCGATCGCTATTTTCAAACATCTCGAAATCAGTCAGTGTCAGTGCAATCACAGGTTGCAGCATTCGGTAGCCTTGTCCTTTCTGTAATTGAGAGGCATAGGTTTTTGCAGCGTTGTACAAAACTCTCTTTCCGAAAGACTCTACATTTAATACCTGCATTTCAATAATGACTAGGGTATCATCGGCGAGTCGGGCTTTCACATCTAAGTAAGTATCTTTTAATCCTGTGATTTTTGGGGGTAAATTAGGATTAATAATTTCTAAGTCTTGAATGGTAGGATTGCCATCGTAAATCATGGCGTTGAGGAAGCTGATGAGTATGCCTTTGCTATCTAGGGAACCAAAGATTTTTTTGAAGGCGTAGTCGGTTTTGGGGTTGATGAATGTCATAATTTAAATCCTGTGCAGTAACGGCTAAAATTTAAGCGATTTCTTGACGTACCATCTCAGCTAGACTATCCCACTGAGCATCTGTTGTAGCTTCAAATTGAGCTTTCCATGCTCGTTCATCTTCTAATTCGGTGAGGAGACGAGCAGCGATCGCATCTTGCTCATCTGCTGATAAAGTTTTCAATTGGGCGATCCTCTTCGAGGGCTTCGCTAACGCGCTTTTGAGTAATTCAGTCATAGTCGCCGTTTTGTATAAGAAATACTGCTAATTATAGCTTGCCCAGTTGTCAGGTTTTGGTGTTTCGGGCGATTCCCTACCCTTCGGGAACGCTTCGCGAACGGGATAGCTTCGCTCGCGCGTACTTAGTTTTGTTCGTAAGGGCGATCGCGCTCTAGCTCAATACTACACTGCAAATAAATTATGGTAGAGACTAACGCTTTGGCTCAATATCGAACTCAAGCCGAGAACGATAAAAGTGAACGTCAAATTCTAAGAAAAAATTTGTCTGTCCCAGAATCAATGATACGGTGTCACTTTTGGCCCAAGCAAATACTAATCTTACCGGAGTAAACTCGCCTATTTCAGCCATGAAAAATACTGGCATCCCTGGTTGATTACCAATGTTGCCCGCTAGTCGAATGATGGCTTTGCTGTCATCCCAAACCAAGCCAAGCTGAATTCCTATTTGGTAAGGCAATACATTCACGGTTGCACCGCTGTCTACTAACCCAATAACTTCGACTCTCTGGTTATTGTGGCGCAGAATCAAGGGAATGCGCGGTAGGCTGTCAAACTCATCTTGAGAGGGGTCATTGGTAGAGTATTGGAATCGCATAATACTCAGTTTTCGTTGTGTTTAGCCAGATTCATTGCCTGCATCAAAGCTGCACCAGCACCAAAAGTATCGTAGGGGGTTGGTAGGTAATAAATCTTGTAAGGTTCCAAAGGAAAAATATCCTCACTGATATCCTCTTCCGCCATTAGAATGCGGATTAACTCTCGTTTGTCGATCGCAGACAGTTGTCTAATAGTAGGGAGTAATTCTGTTAGTGTCATCGGTTGTTTTCCTACGATGCGTCTATGTTAACGGTAGCAGGTCAACGCAGTAATTGCAACTTCCAGGGGAGTTTGACAAAGATCGGGGCGATCGCACTTAGTTTTGTTCGTAAGGGCGATCGCCCAAAACGATCGCATCTCGATACAATAGGTAAAGAAGTCTAGCAAGGAGAATGCCAGATTATGACTGTCCGGGAAGAACTAATTAACGAGATTGAGCAAGCCTCAGATGATGTGCTTGAGGTACTATTGAGTTTTTTGCGTCAGAGGCGTTTGTCGAACTCGGAGGTTTTTTTGCCGATCGACTCTGCTGAGATTTCGAGTGCCCAATTGACGGTACAAAAGCATTATCCTCTGCGCGGGCTCCCGCTGGCGATCGCTGATGATTTTGATGCGCCTTTGATTCTGAGTGATGAGCGAGTAGGTGGATATTAACGTTTTGGCTCAATATCGAACTCAAGCCGAGAACGATAAAAGTGAACATCAAATTCTAAGAAGAAATTTGTCTGTCCCAGAATCAATGATACGGTGTCACTTTTGGCCCAAGCAAATACTAATCTTACCGGAGCAAACTCCGCTATTTCAGCCATGAAAAATACTGGCATCGCTGGTTGATTACCAATGTTACCTGCCAGTCGAATGATGGCTTTGCTGTCATCCCAAACCAAGCCAAGCTGAATTCCTATTTGGTAAGGCAATACATTCACGGTTGCACCGCTGTCTACTAACCCAATAACTTCGACTCTCTGGTTATTGTGGCGCAGAATCAAGGGAATGCGCGGTAGGCTGTCAAACTCATCTTGAGAGGGGTCATTGGTAGAGTATTGGAATCGCATAATACTCAGTTTTCGTTGTGTTTAGCCAGATTCATTGCCTGCATCAAAGCTGCACCAGCACCAAAGGTATCGTAGGGGGTTGGTAGGTAGTAAATCTTGTAAGGTTCCAAAGGAAAAATATCCTCACTGATATCTTCTTCCGCCATGAGAATGCGGATTAACTCTCGTTTGTCGATCGCAGACAGTTGTCTAATGGTAGGGAGTAATTCTGTTAGTGTCATCGGTTGTTTTCCTACGATGCGTTCATGTTAACGGTAGCAGGTCAACGCAGTAATGGCAACTTCCAGGGGAGTTTGACACAAATTGGGGCGATCGCACTTTAGTTGCGATCGGGCTTTTGAGTAATTCAGTCTAGCCTCCCGAATCTTTGTTCTCGCTCCCTTGCTTCCTTTTCCTTCCTTGTTTTTTCTTTTGCTTTCTCTTCTGCTTTCTCAATTGGTTCAAGTTTTAACCTTAAAGACTCTATATGATTGAGCCAAGAACCTAGCCGAAAGCAATGGATATCACGATGTGGAACGACAGAGTCTCTCGCGTATTTCCTGCTGGTGAACATTACTGAGAAAACTTCCTTGCCACTAGGTACTAGACGTATGGTTATTGAATTATTAATATAGGTATCACCCTCACTATACCTACATGAACAATCAACAACATCATCCTTATATTGGCTTTCAACAGTTCTCTTTCGCCCATCATGAAATTCTACTTCATAATCACTTGTTTTTTTTCCAAAACGCCGAACAAAGCCTCCAACGATCTCATAAACTTCAAGTGCCAACATTTCTTGCGATTTAATTTTTTCATCAAATGTCTCAATTTTTTGCCAATCATAGTCATTTATTGACATTTAATAGTTCTCCATTGGATATGTATTTTTAGGAGGGAATATTTAGGAATAAAAATCACTATCAAGCTTATATTTACAACAAGATATAGCAATTTATTTCATCAATAGATTAGGCAATTTTTGCCCTATATCCTGGATAACATAATCAGAAAAACTCGAAGCAAAATGCCTACCTCCACTCTTCATTTGGTAGCCAGATTGCCTTGATTGGTTGTTATACCAATAATGAACATGGTTGTCATCTGGATCTGATTCACTGGCAGGTGCTACAAGAAAGCCTATTACAAGACCTGATGATGTATCAACGTTAAACTTAACTTGATACCCAGGCAATTCAGAGTAAGTATGCCATTTTTCTGGCCAAACTCGATCTTTTCCCATAAAACACTTCCTAACTTTTTATCCATACTAGACCGATCGCCAAAAAAATGTAAAGGAAAAAAAGTTGGAAAAAGTTGGATCTTCCTCAAATTGGGATGTAAGGCAAAAAAGTTGGTAAAAGTTGGTAAAAGTTGGTTATAGTAACTACAGCCATCTCACCATCCCACCTATGGACATTCCTCAAACTGTGCAATTTGTCGATGAAGCTGTCTGCACCAAGACAGGCAAACGTCTAAATGACTTGCAGCGCAGAATTATCGCGGGAATACTGAAGAATCAAAAGTATGCTGACGTTGCAGAAACTCATGGTTATAGCGACAAGCACGTTAAAAAAGTCAGTCACGAGCTTTTGCAAATGTTATCTGATATTTTTGGCGAACAAGTTAAGAAAAGTAATCTTGAATCTGTTTTAGAACGGCAAATAAATCTAACTATAACTTTTGGTGATGAAAACAAAATTAATAGAAATATTATAGGTATTGGTTGCATCAACAATAATCCTGAACCTTCTACTCCTGCCCCAGATCAAAGTCAGCCCGAAAATCCTGACTTGCATGGCAATAATCAAGCTAATATTGAAAAAATTGGTAAATTACGGCAGTTTGGCTTGAGCGACGAGCAAATTGCAGAGGTGCTAGAACTACCTTTGGATGTGGTTAAGCAGGTGGATTTCGAGGAGTAAGTCTGTGCATAATTCCCAGAAACCGGGTTTCTTCCGAGATATTTCGCCACCCAACCCAAATTTTGTAAGAAACCCGGTTTCTGACGCTTTGCATACTTAAGAGAAACCGAATTGGAGAATCAAGTGAAAATCAAAATTATTATTCACGAAGCAGAAGAAGGCGGATACTGGGCAGAAGTTCCTGCTATTCCTGGCTGTGCAACACAGGGAGATACCTTCGAGGAACTGCTGCAAAACCTCTAGGTCGCAATCGAAGGTTGCCAAGCGTGTAGATATTGAATCCATCGAGACAAATGAGCGAGACAGAATTATGGAGATTGCGATATGAACTCCACTTATCCTACAACCAGCAATTCATTAAACTTATTTTTCAAATCCCATGATGCCGTCAGCTTTCTCAGGGTCACGGTTCTTGTTCTTCAAATATGGATAACAGATCTCGGCGACCGCTAACTACACGAAGAATCTCAATGCCATCGTCTAAAATTCGGTAGAATATGACGTAACCATCCAAAGCCAAACCTCGCAAATCAGGACGTATTTCTATATAAGTCCTGCCTAAATTAGGGAAGTTGACTAATTGTTGGCAGCGACGCGAAAACTCTTGAAAAAATCGCTCACCTGCTTCGATATTATTGGTAGTGAAATAATCAGCAATTTCAGTGAGATCCTGGGTGGCGAGAACGTTGATCAGATAGCGTTTCATTGTTGACTCTCGCGTGCTTGCCGAAAGCGATCCAAAATCCCTACAATAAAGGTTTCGCCATCAATCGGTGGAGTATGTTCGGAGACGGCGACAGCAGCATCTATTTTAACTCGTACAGATTCGCTCCATTCCCGATCGCCCTGATCGTATTCATCCAACAATCGCAAGGCAACTTCCAGCACTTCTTGCGCCGATCGATATTTGCCAGTTTCTAGCTTAGTTTGGATGAATTGCTCTTGGCTGCTCGTCAGAGTAATACTCATATTAGTTCTTTACCCGTTTGCTCTAATTCTATCCCATTTATCAATTTCAGGGCGATCGCAAGCACCGATAAGCGCGATCGCCCTCTGATTCAGCCAGTGGCACAATCTCAACCTTAAAATTCATATTTTTGCTGCATTTCTCGTGCAAACTGACTCAGAAGGCGAGTAAGTCCCGCGTTGAGCTCTTCAAAACCTTGCTGGATACCTGCAATTGTTTCCAGTTGTTCGATCGACTGGCGCAACTTTACAGGAACGATTTTACCAGGATCGAGAAAGGTAACGAGCACCTGCGCGCGATCGCTCACATCAGACGGGACATCCGTTAGTTCAATTTGTCCGTTCTGATAAACACCTTCAACAGTTCTTAGCATGAACTCCTGCGGTAATAGTTGTTTATACCCTACCAAATCCCATTACTCAATCCTCCAAACCTTCTCATCATATCGTTTCCGTTTGCATCGGAATACTTGTTTCGTAGCAAGTAAATAATTAAACTTTTGTGGCGCGGGCCAGAATGCCCGCGATCCATCTTCAATTTAAATGCCAAATAGCTTGCGAGTTAATCAAGCGCGATTATTAAACCCATCGACCAACTACAACCCTCACCGTTCCATCGGCCAAAGTCTCCTCTTCTTCCACATGAAAACCCTCAGACTGTACCGCCGCCATCAAACTTTTGTGCGCGTATTTCTGACTAATTGAATTTACAAATTCCTGCTGGTTAATTCGAGCGCCCCAAAAATCCGCCACCAATTCATAATCCTCTCCGTTACGGCGAAAACCCAAATCATAACCGTTCGATTGCCGAATCACGTACTCGGCATTAGTTTGGTCGCCTTGATAACCCCGCACCTGCACATTGGACTCTACTTGATAACCCAACTCTTCCAACACTTGATGCAGCAGTTCGCCGTTTTTTATCTGAACCTTGATCGTTGTGAAGTGTGACATATCACTTTCGGATTTTTGTGTGAAACGCTGATTTGATTATAATAGTACAAATGGCAGCAGTCAATCAATGCAACACCTCAGCAAACAAACCCGCTTTCTACAATCAATATTGGGCTTGACAACGAGGCAGCTACAGAAACTGGGTTGCTAGCTCAAGAGTGCGTAAGTTCTATCAGTGCAGAATCTCAAACTTTTAACCGTGCGAGAGAAATTTGGTACGAAGGTGAACTGCGGCACACATCCATCGGACACGAAGCCGAAATTCGGACAGTTGGCATCAGTCCCGACAGTCAGTCGAATTTATATTTTAGATTTTATAGCAATCGCCACAGCGGTTAGGACATAAATAACCTCATGAATAGAGCCTCCTAACCCATAGCCTAAACGGTTTGATTTCCTGATTCTGCAACTGTCAACTGTCCACTGTCAACTGTCCACTGCTATAGATCTGAGATTTACTCTACAGATCGATTTGGGAGCTGGAACTGCGATCGGAAATTTTGGCATCTATACTAAGGAGTGTGGGGGGTGACATCCGTTTTGGGGCGGGGTGAAAATATCGCCAGCGGTTCAGCAGATACTACGCTCAAAATTGGGAATTTACAACTCAGAAAACTCAAGGGAAAAACGTCGAAGCAACAAGGAGAGTTTTGAGTTTTGAGTTAAAGAGTTCTCAATTCCCAATTCTCAATTTCCAATTCCCAATTTCCAATTCCCGATTCCCGATTCCTGGGTGCGTGAATCTACGCAAACCAATATAATAAATTTACAATTTTAGGTCTTGTGCCAGCGGATGATTACGTAACTTCGTTTTTCATTACTACATATACTTACTGTAAAAGTATCGATCGGCAGGCATTATTCAGCTTCTGAATGGTCGCCACACAACCGGAAAAGCCGCAATTTATGAATGCTTTACACTAACTTTTAACTAGCGCATCGGACTCGGATGAGTATCACAGCGAACTGTAATACTTCACTGAAAAAGTTTATGCTTAAAAGATCTGTAGGGGTTAAAGATAAATTGTATCTCAGAAAAACTATGCCAGAGTACAACCCATCCATCTATCATTCCTGCAATGCTGGAAAAATGTGCGACACTGCTGCCACTTGGCAGCTCATAGCCGATCGACTAACGCTACAATTAAACAACACGCGCGATCGGCTGCACGCAGAAATCGATCGGCTACAACAAGCCAATGAAACCCTGCACGCCGCCATAAGTTGTGCCCCGAGTTTTCTCTGGGCAACCGACAAAGACGGCAGGTTAACCCTTGCAGCAGGCAAAGGATTGGAAAATTTTGTGCTCAAACCAGATGCAACTGTCGGGGATTCAATTTTTGCAGTTTACAGCCAGCCAGATATCTTAGAAAATATTGCCCAGGTACTTGCAGGAAACGATCGCACTTGGAATGCCCAAGAGGGGCATTTTATACACGAAATTCGATCGACAGCGCTGCGAGATACCAACGGCGAAGTTGTCGGGGCTGTCGGTGTTTCTACTGACATTACCGAGTACAAAAAGTCGATCGCAACTCTGGAAACGGCAAATCAAGAACTAGAAGACAGACTGACTCTGCAAACAGCAGCCTGGAATACAGCACTTGCTGACAGCGAAAAAAAGTACCGCAACCTCGTAGAAACGTCGCAAGAGTTGATTTGGTCGATCGATATTGAAGGCCTCTTAACTTTTGTCAATTCCGCAGCCAAACGCATCTACGGTTATGAACCGCCAGAAATGATTGGCCGCCGCTTCAGCGAATTTTTGTATCCCGAACAAAAAACCAGACAAATAGAAATATTTGCGCAAATTTTAGCCAAAAGCATTCAGCCACAAACCGCTAATTCTGCTTACGAAACAGTACACATCCGCAAAGACGGTACACCCGTCCACCTGCGTCTCAACAGCATCGTCAACCAAGCTGAAAACGGCGCTATATTAGGCCTGTGCGGAACAGCAACAGATATTAGCGATCGCAAGCGATCGGAAGAAGCACTCCAAGAAGCTACAGACCAACTTCGCGCCGTCTTGGATGCCGTGCCCGGACTGATTTCTTGGGTAAGTTCAGATTTGCGGTATATTGGAGTCAACCAGCACTTAGCAACCTCGTTCAAACAATCTCCCGAAAGCTTTGTCGGTCAAGAAATCAACTTTCTCGACAAAGGCTCGAATTTTGGACAACTAATCCGAAACTTTTTTGACAGTTCATCTCAGCAAACCTGGCAAGAGATAGACATAGAAATTAACGGCTGCGTCCGCAATTATTTGATAGTATGTCAGAAATATAATCAGGGAACCGCAGCAGTTTCCGTAGGGATAGATATTAGCGACCGCAAGCGCGCCGAAGCTCAAAAAACCAAATTAATTGCGTCTTTGCAAGAGTCTGAATGCAAATTCCGCAGCCTTTACGAAGCCACCAGCGACGCAGTAATGCTGCTCGACGAACAACAATTTTTCGACTGCAACCCCGCCACCTTAGCAATTTTTGGGTGCACCAATAAAGCACAGTTTTACGGCAAAAAACCGAGCGAATTTTCCCCGCAAATTCAGCCGAGCGGACAAGACTCGTGCAGCCTAGCAACACAGAGAATATCCGCAGCAATGCAAACAGGTAGCTGTCGCTTTGACTGGGTACACAAACGGCTAGACGGTTCAGAATTTGCCGCAGAAGTGCTGTTAAATGCAATGGAAATTAACGGCCGAAAAGTAATTCAAGCAGTAGTGCGGGACATTACAGACCGCAAGCACGACGAGGATCGGATTAAAGCATCCCTCGCCGAAAAAGAAGTTCTCCTCAAAGAAATTCACCACCGCGTCAAAAACAACCTCCAAGTTATTTCCAGTTTGCTCAAACTTCAGTCCCGCTACATCCAAGACAGCCGCGTTAGTGAAATGTTAAAAGACAGTCAAAACCGAGTCAGATCCATGGCCTTGGTTCACGAACAATTATATCAATCCAAAGACTTGTCAAACATTGACTTTGCTGAATACATCCAAAATCTCGCTTACAATTTATTACAAGCTTATGAAATTCATGCCGAAGGCGTCAAATTGCAAACAAATATTGCACCGTTTTCTCTGAATATTGATACGGCAGTCCCTTGCGGATTAATTATAAACGAACTGGTGACAAATTCCCTTAAGTATGCTTTTAAAGGACAAAATAAAGGTAAGATTAAAATAGATTTTACTTTAGATAATAACAAGGTTTGCGTGTTAACCGTGAGCGACAGCGGCATTGGTTTTCCTCAAGATTTAGATTATCGCAATGCCCGAACATTGGGTTTGCGGCTGGTGGGGTCTTTGGTCAAGCAAATTCGGGGTAAAATAGAACTATTAGAAACTGCTGGCACTACTTTTCAGATCACATTTTCCAAACCAAAACTGCCATTTTATGACCAAAATAATGTCAATCAGAAAAATCTTGATAGTTGAAGACGAAGGCATCATTGCCGAAGACATTTCCGACAGTTTAATATCTCTAGGATATCGAATAACTGGTATTGTCTATTCGGGAGAAGAAGCGATTCAATCGGTAACTGAATTTCGACCGGATTTAGTTTTAATGGATGTCAACCTGCAAGGAGAAATTGACGGCATTACAGCAGCAGAAGAAATTCGATCGCGATTTCAAATTCCGGTAGTTTATCTGACAGCGTATGCTGACGAAAACACTCTGCGGCGCGTCAATGCGACCCAACCCTTCGGCTATATTGTCAAACCCTTTGAGGAAAAAAACTTGCACACAACTATTCAATTAGCTCTGCACCGGCATGAGTACGATAGCTTGACAAACTTGCCAAATCGTTCGCTGTTGCGAGAGCAGCTAAATCAGGTATTGGAAAAGCAGAAAGAATTGCCAGCAATCATTTCGGTTGTCACTCTTAGTTTAGATAGAATTAACCGGATTAATAGTACCTTGGGACACGACATCGGCGACTTCGTACTTTGTAAAGTTGCCGAGCGGCTGAGCAACTGCCAGGAGAACATTAATATGGTGGCTCGTTTGGAAGCTGCCGAATTTGCAATTGTTCTCGAACCAGTTGCCAAAAAACAAGATGCTGCCAAGATTGCTCGAAACATTTTAGATCTTGTAGCCCAAGCTATGATTGTCAAAGGCTCGGAAGTTTACGTCACGGCAAGTATCGGCATTTCTTTGTCTCCAGACGACAGCAGCGATGGAGACGAACTCCTGAAAAATGCTTATACAGCTATGTACAATTCCCAGGAAAAAGGCGGCAACAAATATCAGTTTTATACTGCCAAAGCCGCTAATAATTCTATCAATAAATTCACTCAAGAAACTTGCCTACGCAATGCTTTAAAACGCTCGGAATTTGAAGTTTACTATGAGCCGCAAATTGAAATTAAAACAGGAAAAATTATTGGTGCTGAAGCTTTGGTGCGCTGGAATCATCCAAAAAGGGGCAGAGTTTCCCCTGGAGAATTTATTCCAATGGCTGAAGAAATGGGCTTGATTGCACCACTGGGCGAATGGGTGTTAGAGACTGCTTGCAGGCAAACTAAAGCTTGGCAAACAGAGGGTTTGCCTCCGCTGCGGGTAGCGGTAAATATGTCAGCCCGCCAGTTTGAAGAAAAAAATTTGACGGAGAGAGTCAGCCAGATATTGAGAGAAACTAATCTCGATCCTAAATGTCTGGAATTAGAATTGACGGAAGGTCTGATTTTGCAAGATGAAACGGCAGCAACTCAAGCTTTTACGATGTGGAGAGAGATGGGTATTAGGATCGCAATTGATGATTTTGGCACGGGATATTCTTCTTTGAGTTATCCGAAGCGCTTTGCGTTTGATGCGCTCAAAATTGACAAGAGTTTTATTCGCGATATTGCAGACGATCGCCAAAATGCAGCGATTACAGTAGCGATTATTCAAATGGCACACTCCATGAACCTGACTGTGATTGCTGAGGGTGTAGAAAATGAGGCGGAACTTGCTTTTTTGTGCAAGCACGATTGCGATGAAATTCAAGGCTATTTTTTCAGTCAGGCTTTGCCAAGCGCTGAGTTTGCAGCGCTGCTAAAAAGTGATAAGTGCTGGAAATTATAGGGTAATTGGTAATTGGTCATTGGTAATTGGTCATTTTAACTGGTTCCGAGGAAGAGCCTTGGAACCCATATTCAGAGGCTCTGCCTCGGCACAGGATTAAACTAATGACTGATGACTGATTAACTGGTTCCGAGGAAGAGCCTTGGAACCCATATTCAGAGGCTCTTCCTCGGCACAGTATTAGGAGGCAGAGCCTCCGGATCTGCATTACCAGCCAGAGCCTGGTAACGAGTGGATAGACGCGATTTCAACCGCTTATTCCTTGAATAAATAAGTCAAAAGATTTGATCAACCAGTGGCCCAGCCACAGCCCGAAACTGGAAGTAGCGACTAACAGGATAAATGTGTAGAGCCCGCGGCCGGTGGCGATCGACCTTTCGCCAGCTACCATCCGCGCCACAACTCCCGCAATAATCCCGATCGCCGCCCAAGCCCCATAAACAGTCTTAGACCCCGCAATGGCTAAGGCCCCAGCCAAAGCCCCCGAACCCGCGCCAGCCAAAACCCCCGCCCACGCCCCCATCCCCAGCCCGATCGCACCACAGAGCCCGACGGGGCCGCCAGAATTCACGCCGAGTTCCGCCACCAGCCCGCACGTCAAGCCGACAATCCCCCAACACACCGCCGCCACCAACGCCTTCACCCAATGCCCAGAACCAGTTCCAGCCATCAATCCCACCACTGTCAGCACAAACGCCGCCGCCACCACTCCAGCTACAGCCCGAGACTCGGCAGCAGAACTGGCGATCGCCCCCAAAAGGGCGCCAACTAGCGCCCAAGCAGCCCCTGTTACCGTTCCTCCCGCCTGAAAACCTGCGATCGACCCCCCCACCGCCCCAGCCAAAACTAACGCCGCCAGCCACACCCTAGGCGTTGCCGAGCCCTCCGCCAGCAAAATCGCGGCCCACAGCCAATCCGCACCGCAGATTAAACTCCACATCCACAGCGGGGCGGCGGATACCGTCAAAATCCAACCCGTCAAAGCGTAACTCGCCACGGCGATTGTCAGCGGCCCCCAAGGGAACCTGGAATAGTTTTGAGATAGTCGCGCTGGCGAGTATTGAGTGGGAAACTCTTTTTTCCGGTTCGAGGTAAAGTTTGGATAGTTTGGAGATGGGCGCGCTTCCCTGACAGCGCTGCGCCGAGATTGCTTTTTCCCCAGCCACGCTTGGCGATTTGGAGTTGTCAATCGTTTCTTGCTTTTGGAGTTGCTTTTAGTTTGATGTTTTGGGGAGGCGGCTTTGGGGCGGGTTTGACTGCGCCCCAAAGCAGGCCTAGCGGCTGATTTTCCCGAACGCCTTCTCAGCGGCTTGTCCGGCGGGGGCGGGGGCTGCTGCTGGAACTGTTGGTCGATCGACTTCAGTTCCGGCTGAGTCACAAACAACACCAACTCCTGGTAAGCTTGATTGATTTCTGTTAATCTTTGTTGGGCTTTTTGTTGCAAGCGATCGTTGTGTGCAAACCGATCGGGATGCCAAACAAACGCTAAATCCCTGTAAGCGCGTTTAATTTCTTCTAAGGAAGCTCCAGGCTCAATTTCGAGGATTTCGTAGCATCGATTAATGTCAGCCATAGGCTTCGATCGGCAGGTGTTGGTAAATTTACGCGCGAGCGAAGTTATCCCTCTTCGTGAATCGTACTTAATATTTTCTACTATTCTCAGCCAAGCTGCACAATAGACCGATGCCGATCGAGCGTCAAGCGTTCTCAAGTCTGCCAGTCATCCTTGCGGTCGATCGATGCAGACTAACAACTGAGTACAATGAGAAAATACTTTCGTGCAATCTGTGTCAGTGCCGGCAAATCAAGCTCCCACCTTCATCTTAGTTGACGGCCACTCCCTGGCCTTCCGTTCCTACTTCGCCTTTTCCAAAAGTCGAGACGGAGGCTTGCGAACTAGCACAGGCATTCCCACCAGCGTCTGTTTTGGCTTTCTCAAGTCGCTGCTGGAAGTCATGGCCGCCCACGATCCCCAGTACATGGCGATCGCCTTTGACCTCGCCACGCCCACTTTTCGCCACGAAGCAGACGAAACCTACAAAGCCGGTCGTGCCGAAACCCCCGAAGATTTTATCCCCGATCTCAAAAATCTGCAAGAACTCCTGGGCTATCTCAATTTACCAGCAGTCACCGCTCCCGGCTACGAAGCCGACGATGTTTTGGGAACCTTGGCGAACAAAGCCAGCGCCGCGGGTTATGCGGTTAAAATCCTCACGGGCGATCGAGATTTGTTTCAATTAGTAGAGACTGAGAAACAAATCAGCGTCTTGTATTTAAGCACAGATGAACTCAGGCGATCGGGCAAAGGCAAATCCCAAGAATACGGCCCGGAAGAAGTCAAAGCCAAACTCGGCATTTTGCCCCCACAAGTAATAGATTACAAAGCCCTCTGCGGCGACAAATCCGACAACATCCCCGGAGTCAAAGGCATCGGCGACAAAACCGCCCTGCAATTGCTAGAAGCTTACCATTCCCTCGACGGCATCTATGCAGCCATCGACGAGATTAAAGGCGCAACTAAGAAAAAGCTCGAAGAAGGCAAAGAAGCCGCCTATCATTCTCAGCGCATGGCGACAATTGTTCAATCAGTTCCCTTAGAAATCAACCTAGAAGATTGCCAGCTTATCGGTTTTGATGAAGCAGCCTTGATTCCGATGCTGGAAAAATTGGAATTTAAAACATTTTTAACCAAAGTCAAACAAATTCAAAAGCGTTTTGGCGGCGCGGAAAAAGAAAGTTCGGCAACGGATTCGGTAACGGATTTAACGGATGTCACGGATGGCAGTTCGGCAGCGGATTTAACGGATGTTCGGAGGGAAGGTTCGGCAGCGGATTCTGTAACGGATTTAACGGATGTTCGGAAAAAGGGAGAAGTTACAGTCTCTGAATTGCCTAACGCTGATAATTCAAGTGATTTTTCCGCTGCAAGTTCTGAAAGTTCAGAAGCAGACGAATTGTGGTTTTTTAGTGCAGCAGAAACCAAAGCAGCCCAGCAGGAAAACCAACTGCCAATTAAACCCCGGATTATTCAAACAACCGAACAGTTAACCGAATTAGTCCAACTGCTGCAAACCCACACCGACAAAGCTTCGCCCGTGGCGTGGGATACCGAAACCACCGCACTCGAACCGCGAGACGCTGAATTAGTCGGAATTGGCTGCTGTTGGGGAACCGGAGAAGAGGATGTTGCTTACATTCCCACCGGACACAAAACGGGTACAAACTTGGACAAAGCCACGGTTTTAAATGCTTTGCGTCCGATTTTGGAAGGCGAAAATTATCCGAAGGCGCTGCAAAATGCTAAATTTGATCGATCGATCCTGCGCTGTCAAGGAATCAAACTCGTCGCCGTCGTGTTTGACACCATGCTAGCCAGTTACGTACTCAACCCAGAAACCAGCCACAGTCTCAGCGAATTGTCAAAGAAATACTTAGGCATCGTCGCAGAAAGTTACAAAGAATTAGTGCCGAAAAACAAAACAATTGCTGATATCAGCATTGTCAAAGTAGCTGACTACTGCGGCATGGACGTTCACACCACATTTTTGTTAGTAAATAAACTGAGAGCAGAATTGGATAAAGCTGATGAAGCTAGCTTTCCCGGAAAAACTTTGGGCGGGTTACTGCGGGAAGTAGAACAGCCCCTCGAACCAGTTTTAGCCGAAATGGAATACTGCGGGATTCGCATTGATTCAGCTTATCTCAATACCCTCTCGCAAGAACTCGAAATAAAATTAGCACAACTCGAAGCAAATACCTATGAAGCAGCGGGGAGAAAGTTTAATTTAGGTTCGCCGAAACAGCTCAGCGAAATCTTGTTAGAAAAAATCCCCGAACAATTTCAGAAAAAGTCTCGCAAAACAAAGACGGGATACTCTACAGATGCCGCTGTTTTGGATAAATTGCAAGGAGACCACCCGATTGTAGACGATTTATTGGAACACCGAACCTTATCCAAATTGAAATCAACCTATGTCGATGCTTTGCCGCAGTTGGTGCGTGCCGATACCGGGCGAGTGCATACAGATTTCAACCAAGCTGCAACTGGTACGGGCAGGCTTTCTTCTTCCAATCCCAATTTACAAAATATTCCCATCCGCACCGAGTTTTCGCGGCAAATTCGCAAGGCTTTTTTGCCGGAGTCTGGTTGGCTGATGGTGTCGGCTGACTATTCTCAAATTGAATTGCGAATTTTGGCTCATTTGAGTCAAGAACCTGTGTTAATTGAAGCTTACCAAAATAACCGAGATGTGCATACCGTGACGGCTCAACTTTTGTTTGAAAAGGAGGAAATAACGCCGGATGAAAGACGGTTTGGCAAAACAATTAATTTTGGGGTAATCTATGGTATGGGGGCGATTAAGTTTGGGCGATCGATGGGCAAAACTTCGGCAGATGGTAAAAAGTTTATTGAACGATTTAACGAGCGTTACAGTAAAGTTTTTGAATTTTTGGAGAAAGTAAAAAAAGAGGCGATCGCCCTGGGCTATGTTTCCACTATACTAGGCCGCCGCCGCTACCTAAACTTCGAGAACGACAGCATCCGCCGTTTAAAAGGCAGCAACCCCGAAGAGATTCACTCCAGCCTACTTAAATCCCTGACTAAAAATGACGCCCAATCTCTGCGGGCAGCAGCCAACGCTCCGATTCAAGGCTCCAGTGCTGATATCATTAAACTTGCCATGATTGAGGTACACAAAATTTTGCCCAACTATCAGGCGCGGCTGCTACTGCAAGTTCACGATGAATTAATCTTTGAAGTACCTCCCGATGAATGGGAAGAATTGCAGCCCAAAATTAGAACGGCGATGGAAAATGCTCTGCCACTCAGCGTACCGCTGGTAGTTGACATCCACGCGGGGCAAAATTGGATGGAAACTAAATAATCAGAGATAAACATGAGCCAAAATAAAATTACCCTTCCCCCTAAAATCACCAGCTTGAGTGCAGTTGTTCTGCTGTTCCTACTCTCCGGCTGTCCGCAAAAACTACCGCCCAATAATTATGCTGTGAAACGAGTCAGCGACGGCGATACACTTGTTGCCAGCGATGCCGCAGGCAAAGATATAAAAGTGCGTTTTGCCTGCATCGATGCACCGGAAATTGCCCACACCAACGCCGAAAAGAACAGCAAAAAAGCAGCGGATAAAAATCAGTTTAAGTGGGGCAATTTAGCCGAGCAAAGAATGCAGCAGCTCGTCAAACAAGGGGGCGGTCGCGTCGTTTTGACCGTCACCGATACCGACCGCTACGGCCGCCAAGTTAGCGAAGTTCGCTTACCAAACGGCACATTTGCTCAAGAAGTTTTGCTGCGCGAAGGATTGGCAATGGTTTACCGTCCTTACTTGAAAAACTGTCCGAGTGCAACTGTTGTCCAAGAAGCGGAAGCTGAAGCCAAGAAAAATCGCCGCGGTGTTTGGGGAGATTCTAAGTTTGTTCCTGCTTGGAATTTTCGGCAGAGCGATAAATGATGGGAATCAGAAAGAGGGAATCAGGAAGAACGAACTCTTGCCTTTGGAGATTTGTTGGTCTAGGATATAGCAGTTCACAATTCATCATCGGCAAGACATGAGTTCGATCCAGTTCGATCGGAGCTTTTTTTAGAAAAGTCAACAAATGTGATAGGCTCCAGATAATCAATAGACTTCTGACAAAAGCGGTCTATTGCAATCACCCAGAAATTAGTTTGAGGGGACATCAATGAATATCAAACATCTGACTATCTCCGGGATTGCACTGCTGCTGGGTACTGCAATCGTAGGAACTGCTATTGCTCAAGAACTGACCAACGAGCAAAAAACTGTGACTTGTCGCTTAAAAACAGAAGTTGACCAGCGGAAAGGCAACGGTCAAAAATTAGTTTTTTTACCATTGCTAGGCACTGTTCGCAAGCAAGTTTCATCTCCTTTTAGAGCCACGTTGCAGCCAGATACTGAGTATGTTTTTGTAGCTACTTGCGACGGTAACTGCAAAGATTTAAACTTAACTCTCACAGATGCCAGCGGTCAACAAATTGCTGCGAGTCAAAAAGCCGGCGAACTTTCTTCAATCTCTTTTACTCCGCCATCCCAAGGCGAATATCAAATCGCGGCCAAGCCTGGGGAATGCACAACGGCAGAGGGTTGCAGTTTCGGCATGGGAATCTTTGTTCCTACCTCTGCTAGCGTACCTAATGCTTCAAAACTTCCCGCTGAGATAGCACAATTTCGACTTTGCCAGTAGAGGAACACCGATAAGTTGTGGGTTGCGAGTAGAGTTGAGCCTTGAATCACAAATCTAACTCGCAACTTGCAGCTTAATAATTCGCTACTTATATGTTCATTGCTGAAACCCAGAATTTTACTCCAAAGAATTGGTTTAAAGCCCCAAGCCCTAAAGGCGAGAAATTAAAATCAGGCTATTCATTACTCCAATCCTCTTCCTTTTAGGTACAGGTCGCACTCATCTGTCAACTGTCAACCCTTCGGCTTCGCTCAGGGCGAGCTGTCAACTGTCAACTGTCAACTGTCAACTGAAGGCTTCTGACTTCAACATCTGCTATAATTTATTAACCATAACTCCCCCAAACTGCCAAGCCGATCGAGCTGTGGAACCCTGCAAAGACCCCATAAATACCGAAATCAGGCCCGAAGCCAGAACTTTATTTACCCTCAGGCAGGCATCAATTAGAATATAGATAATGCCTCTCAGGGTGACGAGTATATTGCCCATGTCTTCAACCTTAGCCTCGAAAAATCAACTCCATAACCCTTCTCAAATAGGGTTGAAAAGTCTGTTGGGCCGCTTGGGTATCAGGCAGAAAATTGGCTGCGGATACGCCTTGGTCATCGGTATTGCCATTTTGGGTGCTGTGGCGGGACGGGGAGTAGAATCCTATCACAAACAGCAAGTTAGAGAAAAACTGGCGATCGACCGAGATAAAGCGGAAATCCTGACTAATCTCAATAATACCGCCCAGGAAGTCAGAATTCACCAGCTATTGCTGCTGAATCTGACGACAAAACCGCAAATTTTCGATCGCGAACGCTCGGAATTCCTGACTCGCGTTGCTCAGATGAGCGGACAGCTAGAACAACTGCAAAGCCAGTCGCCGACTACTTCTTCCGATGTTGCAACAGATTACCAACAGATTCAAGAGTTCGCCAAAGCCAACACCAAAACAGTAGAAGCTTACTTCCAACAAGTCCAGCAACTGCTAGGGAATGCGAAGTTATCTGGTTTGAATCCGCAGCAGCGGCAGGTATTCCAGCGGAACTTGAATAATTTTGCCACTGGGAGCAACGCTTTTAAACTCGAACAGTTTTCGGAGGATTCAGCCAAACTCGCGGGCAATTTTCGGGACAAAGCAGACGAGGCGTTTAGAACCTACGAGAAAGCAGAAAAACTCGGAACTCTAATTCTTGCTTGCTCTCTCCTGATCTCGGCAGGTATGGCAGCCTTACTTGCAGTATACACCAGTGGGGCGATCGCCCGACCGCTAGAAGCCACCACCCTGATCGCTCAGCGAGTCACAGAAGAATCGAACTTTGACCTGCAAGTACCCGTCACCACCTCCGACGAAGTCGGAATGCTAGCAATTTCCCTCAACGAACTGATCCAAAGAGTAGCGGAATATACAGAAGACTTGCACGAAGCAAAAGTAGCAGCCGAAGCTGCCAACCGCTCGAAAAGTGCATTTCTAGCCAACATGAGCCACGAACTCCGCACCCCCCTCAACGCCATCATCAACTACAGCGAAATGCTGCAAGAAGATGCTCAAGATTCCGGTTCCGAAGACTTTCTCCCCGACTTAGAAAAAATTCAAACCGCTGGCAAACATTTGCTCGACATGATCAGCGACATCCTCGACATTTCCAAAATAGAAGCCGGACACGTCACGCTTTATTTGGAACACTTCGACGTGGCGACGATGATTGAAGAAGTGATGACTACTGCTCAACCGCTAGTAGAGAAAAAGGGTAATGCTTTAGCGCTGCAATTAAAAGGCGAACTTGGCATGATGTACGCCGACCAACCGAAAGTCCGACAAATTCTCCTCAATTTGCTCAGCAACGCTGCTAAATTCACAGAAAAAGGCGTGATTACGATCGAAATCGAAAAAGTGAAGAATGAAAAGCCAAAACCTAAGAAAAGAAATAAAAATAATGATTTTAACTCGGGTTCAAACTACATCTCTCAATTTTTAATTTTTCGAGTCAGCGATACTGGGATTGGGATGACTGACGAGCAATTGCAGCAGATATTCAAGCCTTTTACTCAAGCTGATGCTTCGACTACCCGCAAGTATGGAGGCACGGGTTTGGGACTGACAATTAGCCAGCGTTTGTGTCAAATTCTCGGCGGGGAAATTAGCGTCGAAAGCGAGGACGGTAAAGGTTCAACTTTTATTGTCAGTCTCCCGG
The DNA here is from genome assembly GCF_036702805.1 of Microcoleus sp. A006_D1. NCBI lineage: Bacteria > Bacillati > Cyanobacteriota > Cyanophyceae > Oscillatoriales > Microcoleaceae > Microcoleus > Microcoleus sp. A006_D1. Next base: position 248,176 of record NZ_JAUBVZ010000005.1, on the reverse strand, counting down.
AACGGGTGGTGATGCAGGCATGAAAACAGTTGATAGTTGACAGTTGACAGTTGACAGTTGACAGTTGGCAATTGGCAGTTGTCAGTAGTTAGGAGTCATATCATGTCCGCTCAGTTACTTAAGATAGTTGGCGAATGAGTGCAAGAATTCTACGGATTAATCATTGAGTAATCCTAACATTCTCTTTACTTCTGCTAAAGGCAGAGAAGGCTGATTTGCATCTTCTTCTTTGGCCGCCCTCAAATCAATCAAATCTTCTATATCAGCAATTAATTCTTGCAGTGCTACAAATTCTTCATAAGGTATCACTGCAAATTCTTTTTTGCCGTTTTTGGTGATAAACTCAGGATGTAATGGAATCATAGATATTTCCTCCAAGCGTTTAAGTGTAAGCATCTTTGCGATGTTTGACGCGGTAGATCACCAAAATATCTTCCTCAATTTCAAATAAAACTCGGTAATCTCCTACCCGCAGCCGATATTCTGGCGTATAGTTTGTTAAACGTTTCACATCCCCCGTCAAATTATTTTGCATCAACTAAATTTTAGTCAAAATTCGGCTTTGTACCTCCGCTGGCAAAGATTGTAAATCTTTGATCGCTTTCGGCTTAAACTCAACTTGGTAATTCATTAAAGTGCAACTTTTAGGCGCGACAGTTTACCTTTTGCCTGCGAGGGACTGCGACAAAGGACGGAAATACCTATCTACACATACCGGAACACCGATCCGATCGCCTGCCATTAACTCTCTACAATCATCATTATACGGGCAATCAATGATTTGCCTCTAAAGTATAGATCGCCTTCAATTCAGGGAATCAAAATTTATGCAACCGAATAATCCAAACCAATTTACGGAAAAAGCCTGGGAAGCTCTAGCCCGCACTCCAGAAGTTGTCAAAGCAGCCCAGCAGCAGCAGTTAGAAAGCGAACATTTGATGAAAGCGTTGCTGGAACAAGAATCGGGACTTGCGAGCAGTTTATTTAACAAAGCGGCAGTTTCTGTAGCCAAATTGCGCGATCGCACTGATGAGTTTATCAGCCGCCAGCCGAAAATCACTGGAAGCGGCGGCAACGTTTATCTCGGCCGTTCCCTGGATACCCTGCTAGACAGGGCTGAAGCTTATCGTAAAGAGTACGGTGATGAATTTATATCGATCGAGCATTTGATTCTAGGTTACGTTAAGGACGATCGCTTCGGCAAAAATCTACTGCAAGAATTTAAACTAGATGAAGCCAAGCTCAAAGACATCATCGCCCAAGTTCGGGGGAACAACAAAGTGACAGATCAAAATCCAGAAGGCAAATACGAAGCGCTGGAAAAATACGGCCGAGATTTGACAGAAGCCGCGCGTCAAGGCAAACTCGATCCAGTAATCGGACGCGATGACGAAATTCGCCGCACGATTCAAATTCTCAGCCGCCGCACCAAGAACAACCCCGTACTGATTGGGGAACCGGGAGTAGGCAAAACTGCGATCGCCGAAGGACTCGCCCAGCGAATTATCACCGGAGATGTGCCGCAATCTCTCAAAGACAGACAATTAATTAGCTTAGATATGGGCGCATTAATTGCAGGTGCAAAATTCCGGGGAGAATTTGAAGAACGCTTGAAAGCGGTGCTCAAAGAAGTGATGGACAGCAACGGCAAAGTCATCCTATTTATAGATGAAATTCACACGGTTGTCGGCGCCGGTGCAACTCAAGGATCGATGGATGCCGGTAACTTGCTCAAACCGATGTTAGCGAGGGGCGAATTGCGTTGTATCGGTGCTACAACGCTCGACGAATATCGCAAATATCTCGAAAAAGATGCGGCCTTAGAACGGCGTTTTCAACAAGTTTATGTCGATCAACCGACAGTTGAAGATACTATTTCGATTCTGCGGGGTTTGAAAGAACGCTACGAAGTTCACCACGGTGTGAAAATTTCTGACAATGCGTTAGTGGCGGCGGCTACTTTGTCAACTCGATATATTAGCGATCGCTTCCTTCCCGATAAAGCGATCGACTTAATGGACGAAGCTGCGGCTAAACTGAAAATGGAGATTACCTCCAAGCCGGAAGAACTCGATGAAATCGATCGCAAGGTTTTGCAGCTAGAAATGGAAAGACTGTCGCTGCAAAAAGAAAGTAATGCTGCATCGATTGACCGTTTGGAAAGACTGGAAAAAGACTTGGGAAATCTCAAGGAACAGCAAAGCGGTTTGAATGCCCAGTGGCAATCGGAAAAAGGTGTCATTGGCAGCATTCAAAACATTAAAGAACAGATTGACAAGGTTAACATTGAGATTCAACAAGCTGAATTAAAATATGACCTTAACCGCGCTGCTGAGTTGAAATATAGCAAGTTAACCGAATTGCAAAAACAACTACAAGAAGCAGAATATAAACTAGCAGCAACTCAAACCACAGGTAAAACTTTGCTGCGGGAAGAAGTCACGGAATCTGACATTGCCGAGATTATTTCCAAGTGGACGGGAATTCCGATTAGCAAGTTGGTTGAATCGGAAATGCAGAAACTTCTGCTATTGGAGGACGAACTTCACAAGCGGGTAATTGGACAGGATGAAGCGGTGACGGCGGTTGCAGATGCCATTCAGCGATCGCGCGCGGGATTGGCCGATCCCAACCGTCCGGTTGCGAGTTTTATCTTCCTCGGCCCCACAGGCGTAGGTAAAACCGAGTTGGCGAAAGCATTAGCATCATACCTGTTTGACACCGAAGAGGCGATCGTGCGAATTGATATGTCGGAATACATGGAGAAACACGCAGTTTCGCGCTTAATTGGTGCGCCTCCGGGATACGTCGGCTATGACGAAGGCGGACAATTAACTGAGGCTGTGCGCCGCCGTCCGTATTCGGTAATTCTATTCGATGAAATCGAGAAAGCGCACCCGGATGTCTTCAACATCATGCTGCAAATTCTGGATGACGGCCGCGTTACCGACGCTCAAGGTCACACGGTAGACTTTAAGAATTCTGTGATTATTATGACATCGAATGTCGGCTCTCAATACATTTTAGATGTGGCGGGAGATAACGAAAAAATGCGGAGTCTGGTGATGGAGGCGATGCGGGGAACTTTCCGCCCGGAATTCTTGAACCGGATTGATGAAACGATTATTTTCCACGGTTTGAGCAAGCCGGAATTGCGGCAAATTGTGCTGTTGCAAGTCAAGCGCTTGGAAAAACGGTTAGCCGATCGCAAAATGTCGCTGAAATTGTCGGAATCGGCGATCGACTTCTTAGCAGAAATCGGTTACGATCCGGTGTACGGCGCGCGGCCATTGAAGCGGGGAATTCAGCGCGAGTTGGAAACGCAAATGGCGAAGGGAATTTTGCGGGGAGATTTTGCCGACGGCGATACCATTTTTGTGGATATCGAGAATGAAAGGTTGGCGTTTAAGCGGCTACCGGCGCAGTTGGTGACTGCTAAATAGATTCCGGGCGTAGGGTGCGCAATGCGCACCTTATTTTTTGGGGGATCGGGCAATTCCCTCACCAGCCTGTTATAAACTGTAATTTTCCCGCTGCTTTGAGTTAACTAAACACGGGCGATCGCACTTTTGTTGATAAGTGCGATCGCTTCTACGAGATAAATCCCAAAGTTTTATGGTACAATCATAGTACCGATAAGTCTATTCACTCGGCAATATCCGATTATTCTTTAACAATATGCGATCGAAACTAGAAATTACCGAGCAACACAAAAAGGTTGATGCTGCTGAAGCCGAAATCCGCGACAAGCAGCAGCTAATTAATTACGATACCCAACAGCATCCAGTCGAAACACTGGTTCACAAATATATGGAAGGAAAGGATGATGATACCAATGAGTTATTCATCCCCGACTACCAAAGTGACATGGCTTGGGATGAAGCAAGGCAGTCAAAGTTTATTGAGTCTATAATTTTAGGTCTGCCAATACCTTCTATTTTTGTTGCTGAGATCTATGATGAAGAAAACGATGAATCCCGTTTAGAAATCATAGATGGTACGCAACGCATTCGGACTCTAACTAAATTTATCAATAACGAATTAACCTTGACAGCTTTAAAAAAAATACAGAGTTTAAATGGATTTAAGTTTGCTGATTTGCCCCTTGCCCGTCAGAGGCGCTTCAACCGCACTACACTTCGGATGATTCTACTAACTGAAGGTACAAATGAGGAAGTGCGAAGAGATATATTTGAACGTATTAATACAGGTAGCGTCGATCTAAACGAAATGGAAAAGCGCAGACGCATACTGCCAGGCCAGTTTCTCGAACTGATTGAGGAACTATCTAAAAATGACAAGTTCCGCAAATTATGCGCTTTTTCTGAGTCTGCTATTCACAGCCACGAACCGCAAGAATTTGTGTTTCGTTTTTTTGGATTATTAAATAACTATCAGAAGTTTAATGGTAAGATCAACATATTCCTTGATGACTATCTGAAGCAAGTAAATGCAGATCCGAAATTCGATCGAGAAAAAATGCGGGCAGAATTTGAGTCAATGCTAAACTTTGTAGAAAAATATTTTTCTCAAGGATTTCGTCAAGGTAAAAATGGCGCGAGAACAACAACTCGGATTAAATTCGAGTCTCTAGCTGTCGGTGTTGCTCTTGCTTTGAGAGAAACCAGCAATCTTGATCCAAAGTCAACAGAATTGCTCAATTCACAAGAGTTTAAGGATTACACGAAATCTGATGCTAGCAGTTCTAAAAATCAAGTAGTTTTACGTATTGAATATGTCCGCGATCGACTGCTAGGCTAAAGATGAATACTGTACTTTTAGACTTCAATACACGCGCCCAAGAGGTAGATGATTACTTCATCTTTTTAGAGGGCTTAATCAAACAAACCACTAAGTTATCTATAGCCGATGATGCCGGAACATATAAAATACATAGTCTGAATTATGAGTTGGAAAAAACTCTAAAAGCCAATGGCTTTTTGTTATTGTATAACTTAGTAGAATCTACGATGCGAAATGCCATTGAAGCCATATTTGATGAGTTGACAAATCAAACAATTTCCTTCGATCAACTCAAACCAAAAATTAAAATAATTGTTCTTCAAAATCTTAAAAACTGTTCTCCTAATAAAATTAATTTACAAATCAACCAAATATCTACAGACATCATCACAGCTACATTTGATCGCGAAGAACTCTTTTCAGGGAATGTGGATGCTAGGTTGATTAAAGAAATAGCAGAAAAATATGGTTTTTCATACAAAACAGAATTTACCAGAACAAAAAATGGGCAAAATCTTGTAGTTGTTAAAAGCAACAGGAACGACTTAGCCCACGGAGTTAAGTCTTTTGAGGAAGTGGGGCGAGATAACACTATTGAGGAACTTTTAGAGATTAAAAATGAAGTCATAGAGTATCTACGTCAAATACTGGAGCATATTAAAACTTATCTTGACAATCAAGAGTATTTGGACGTAACTACAAATAATCCTTAATTTTAGGCTAAGAAACCGGGTTTCTCGGATAATTTAGGTTGGGTGGCGAGATATCTCGCAAGAAACCCGGTTTCTGGGGATGATGCTAAGGCTAAGAAACCGGGTTTCTCGGATAATCTTCGCTGAGTGGCGAGGTATCTCGGAAGAAACCCAGTTTCTCTTAATCACGCACAGGCTAAGAAACCGGGTTTCTCGGATAATCTTGGTTGGGTGGCGAGGTATCTAGCAAGAAACCCGGTTTCTGGAAATGAGTCACAGTCTACTTCCGCACCATCACCGACTTAATTACAGCATTCTGCTGATACTTGTTAGTCTGATAAAATCCACCTTTTTCAGCAGCGTAAACCCCAGTAAATTGCTTTCCCTCAGCCTTGGGAACAAACATAATTTTTCGAGTCGGTTGTTTGGCAAAAACCACATTTTCTCTCGATTCATTGTCCACGTTATAAGATAAAGTAGCTTTGCCGTAAATTGCTTCGGCTTGTTTCAAAGTCATTCCCGGCCCGACGCCCTGAAGTGTTTTATAATTAGGATTGTCTGTCATCAAAAGTTCAATGACATCCGTATCTTTCAGCTTTGTACGGGCAGGGTAGATAATCCGATACTGCACTTTTCCCGATCGACTAATCGCCACTGCATCGAAGTCTACCATAAAAGGAGACTCTACCTTAAACTGTGCTGTGGAACCCAAAGCCTGCTTGAGTTGTCCGAAAGTAATGCCGACTTTTGCTTCGCCAATTGTGCGATCGCCAATTGCTACACTTACAGAGGAAGGTTTTGCAGCAGCATTGGCTATTTCCCCCAGCTTATTTGTACCCACAGGCGCGACAGCAGCACCGGGAGTCGAGATTAAGGTGAGGTGACTGGCGATCGCCAGCAAAGCAGCTATCATTGATCCAGATAATATTTTTACATTCAACATGACTAATTCTCCGAGATTTCAATTTCGACTATCAACCCGCATCTTCTGGACTGTCCTGGGAATAACTTTATTAGTTTGGATTCTCAGAGGCGTTGGCCTCTTAACATTCCTTCCCGGTGGTGTTATTTGGATACTGATTTTTCTGTCTTTTGTTGCGGGTATCCTCAGCACTTTACTCCGTAGGTAAGCCAGCATCCGGCAAATAATAAAAGAAGGAAGAATGGGTTATTATGAAATAATAAATAACCACCAACTAATGCCAAAAATTTTTCTGCCCTATGCCCTATGCCCTATGCCCTATGCCCTATTACCCATTATTTTAGATTGTTTAATTGCCTTTCCCACAGTCACATTTAACTGAGCTCCGAGCAGCATCGCCAAACAAGAAAGATAGAGCCACAACAACAACACAATAAAAGTGCCGATCGTGCCATAAGTCCAACTGAAATTGCTTAAATGCAAAACATAAAACCGAAACAAAGCCGAAAGCAGCGCCCACAAAATAGCAGCAAAAACAGCTCCCGAAAAAATCGGAATTTCTCGTTGGTGGCGGCTCGGCCCGTAGCGGTAAACAAAGGCAAAGGCAACTGATATAATTCCTAAAGAACTCGGCCACCGCCACAGCCGCCAAACAGCTAACAGTTCCGATTCTAAAGGGCAATTTCCGGCCGGTAGCAAGCAATTTTGGACATCTTTTAAATTGCAATTGGCGACGGACTCCAAGAAGCAACTCTGACGGGCAATAGCTTGCACAATTAAGTCGCTGACAAATACAGCTCCCGATGCTAGAATTAACAGCACAATTGTACCGATACTCAGCCCTAATGAAATAAGTTTTGCTTTCACAAAAGAGCGAGTTCGATCGCCCTGGATTTCATGGATGCGATCGAGCGCAGCCATCGCCGCGCTCATGACGCCAGAAAATGCCCACAGCGATGCAAAAAAGCTCGCGGAAAACAGCCCTTTATTGCGAGTTAAGAGAATTTCTTTGATTAAGCCGCGAACTAAATTGCGAACGTCATCGGGTATAATTTCCCCCAACAGACCGGCGATTTGATACAGTGTTGACTGCAAAGGTTCAAACAGGGCGATCGCCGACAAGACAGCCAACAGCCCCGGAAACAGCGCCAACATAGAATTGTAGGCCATTTCGGCAGACAGCCCCGGCAACCGCTGCTCTCCCGCTTTCACTGCGACTTGCTTGAGCGTGCTCCAAGTTAAACACCGGCAAAACTGCCAAAAATCACCAAATTTGCTTGTGACAGCTCTCAGCAGCCTCAAAAGTGCCTTCAAAAAAGCTAAAATTACGTAGCGCAACCAGTAATAAATGTTCATATAGTCCTTGCTCTTGAGCAGTGATGTATGTCCGACAATGGGTAATTGGTAATTGGTAATTGGTAATTGGTAATCGCTCGCGCTTGACTGAATTCAATGGAGAAGCGCTATAGTTAGTTGACAGGAGACGGGAACGAGAAAATGCAAAATGGATGCAGGGCGATCGACAAACTGGAAATCAAGAGCGTTAATTAATTAAGCTATTACCCATTCGCAATTACCAATTATTCAATTATTCAATTATTCAATCAACAATATGTCTCAAGATATCAGACAGTGGTTAGATGAAATTAAGCGGCTGCAACAGCAGTTGACAGAGGTTTCGCGCGATCGCGATGAGGCAGGTGAAAGTGCCGCTCAGTGGCGCCAACTCTACAATACTGAAGCCGAGCAGCGCCGGAATGATGCTAAGTTAACTCAGCAAAGCATCGATGCTTTGTCAGCGCAGATAGAGGAATTGCAGAATTTCTACCCGATTGCGCCCGAAGGTGACGGTGCTGGAGTTGCTCGCCAGCAGGAAGTCGCACAACTGCAAACGGTTGACGAACTTAAAACTAAGTTAGCAGAAGTTCTCGAAGAGCGCGATCGCGCGATCGAACAAATTAAACAACTGACTCAAGCCCTCAAGCAAGAAGAAGCCCGTCACGCCGAGACTAGCACAAATTTAACCACCGCCCTCGGAGACGCCGTTGACTTGCTCACCAAAGCACAAACTGTTCCTACTACCAAAATGGCACCAGCATATTCTTTAGAAATAGTACCTACTCGCACCGCAAATCCCGGCGAAACTGCGCTCGAAATCCGCCAAACTCCCGCCCAAACCGGTCGAAATCCTGCCCAGCTTCCAGCTTCTAAAAATCAGTTACTAGATTTACCACCGTTTGGAAATTAGGCATTGAAAACGCCACTTGCTGCGAAGATTAGTTGTGCGGTTAGCTGCAAATCTGGCAAAATTGACGAAATCAGTCGATCGCCCTTTTGAAACAACTGTCTTTGATATTCATCTTCTCGCAGCGTACAAATTGTAATTGTGGGCTGTTTCGGTTTGCCAATATATTCTCTCCCACCCATGCCCAAATAATCAACAATCCAATACTCAGGAATTCCCAGCAAGGCATAATCTTCAACTTTGCGGGCGTAATCGTTTTGCCAATTGGTACTCACGACTTCAGCGATTAGTTTAATCGAGTTTCCCGATGTAATGACAGGTTCTTGTTGCCACAATGGCTCATTAATCAGTCGAGTTTGATCTAATACCAGCACATCCGGGCGAAAGGCTGTTGTGGTTCCTAATAGTTTGATGAGACAGCGATGGGGAATAAAGTAGGGTAAATCCAGACGGTCAATTTCTACATTTAATTTCCGTCCGAGAAACGCGGATACTTGTTCGTGCGGCCCTGTTGGTTCCATTTCGGTTAATTCACCATCGATTAGTTCGCAACTATTGCTATCGCCGTAGTTAGCAATAAATTCATCAATAGTTAGAAGTTTTGGAGGTGATTGAACCATGATGTTTGTTCCTAAATCCTAAATAAGATTTTTATGAACCGCAGAGGGCGCAGAGGACGCAGAGGAAGAGAAGAGAGAGAATATCACAAAGACTTTTCAGTTATACAAGAAAATTTCTTCCTTCTTCCTTCTTCCTTCTTCCCTCTTCCTTCTGCTTAAAATCCCATCGCGCCAGCTACTGCATCCAAACTCGGAGCAATTCCTTGTTTAAAGTTGTTTTTGCTGTGATTAATTGCTGTATCCGGGTCTTTCAAACCGTTACCGGTGAGCACGCAAACCACTGTCGCTCCCGTAGGAACTTGGTCTTTTACCTTCAGCAAGCCGGCTACAGAAGCGGCGCTTGCTGGTTCGCAGAAAATGCCTTCCTCGGATGCTAACAAGCGGTAAGCGTCGAGAATTTCTTCGTCGGTGACAGCAGAAAAACTACCGCGGCTGGCTTCGGAGGCGGCGATCGCCTGTTTCCAGCTAGCAGGGTTGCCGATCCGAATTGCTGTCGCCAAGGTTTCTGGGTGCGCCACCGGTAGGCCCGTTACCAACGGTGCTGCTCCGGCTGCTTGAAATCCCATCATCCGCGGCAGGCGCGAACATTTGTTTACTTGGTGGTATTGACAAAAACCCATCCAGTATGCTGTGATATTTCCCGCATTTCCGACGGGAATGCACAGCCAGTCTGGGGCGTCGCCCAAAGCATCAACGACTTCAAAAGCGCCGGTTTTTTGACCTTCCAAGCGGTAAGGATTCACCGAGTTGACCAATGTCACCGGATAATTGACAGCCATTTCGCGGACAATTTCTAAGGCCCGATCGAAATTGCCGACAATCGAAATCACTTCCGCACCGTAAAGCAAGGCTTGCGCCAGCTTACCCAAAGCCACGTAACCTTCGGGAATCAACACGAAAGCCCGCATCCCCCCACGTCGGGCGTAGGCGGCGGCGGAGGCCGAAGTATTGCCGGTACTGGCGCAAATTACTGCCTCGGCACCAGCTTCCTTCGCCTTGGAAATCGCCATTGTCATCCCCCGGTCTTTGAAACTACCAGTGGGGTTGAGGCCGTCGTATTTGACCAGCACGCGCACGTCTCTACCGATGAGAGAGGCGATCGCCGGTGCTGGAATCAGGGGAGTATTGCCCTCGTGGAGTGTGACTACCGGCGTGGTTTCCGTCACCGGCAGGTAGGGGCGATAAGCTTCGATCAAGCCCGGCCAGCCGTAGTGTTTCGGCGAGGCTATGCGGGCTGCGGAGTTAGGAGCAGAGTGAGTAGCAGGTAGAATCAGGGTCACGATGTCAATGGTTTTAGGCAATGGCCAAGGAATTTACACTAATTTTAGCTCGATCGGTTAATTTGATGTTTAATACGATCGGTTCAGGTTAAAGTAACTTAATGGTGTGAGTAAGTAGAAATGTCTACCCAATTACTAATGTCAAATAATTCATCCACTCTTTCTCGGCCGCAAGTCACGGCTAGCAATCCCGAAATGGCTAGTTCTGCTACTCTACCGACCAGTTTTGCCCGAAAACTAGATTCGGTTAAGTGTCCGTACCAAGCCGATCAGCAAGTTAAGTTCCTGCACCTGCAAGCGGAAATCGACTCCTTGCTCCTGCAAGTGCAAACCCTCAAACAGCAACGCTCTGTTGCTGGCTCTCAAGTTGCGATCGGCCAAAATTCTGCTGTCAGCAACGGCAATTAGCAGTGACAACTCGTGCTAATTGTGCCGCCCCTGTGGTATAAAAAGTAAAGTTTTGTTAACCGCAGTGTTTTTTTAACCAAAAGCGCTAGCCATCTCATCTGCGGCTAGCGATCGCTAGCATTTGCTAAAACGCGCTTGCCTACTGCTCAACTCGTCTGCTGATTGCCGGCAACGAGCTGATATTTTACTGCGCTAATTTTGTTAAGCCACCCACAAGGCACACGGAGAATCGAAATCAATTTATGACAGCATCGATCGAAAAACCACTAAATTTGACATCCGCAAGTGACACCTCCAACCTGCGCCTCAAAGATATTCTCAAAACCCTGCCGCGCGAAGTTTTTGTCAAAAACCCCCGCAAAGCTTGGACAAAAGTCATCGTCAACGTTCTTCTAGTTGCTGTCGGTTATTTTGGCCTAGCAGTATCGCCTTGGTATCTACTTCCCTTGATGTGGATTTTCACAGGCACCGGATTAACCGGTTTTTTTGTAATCGGCCACGACTGCGGACACCGGTCATTTGCCAACCGCCGCTGGGTAAACGATTTAGTCGGACATCTCGTATTTCTGCCGTTAATTTTTCCGTTTCACGCATGGCGGCACGGACACAACTACCACCACAAGCATACCAATAAAATTGGTGAAGATAATGCTTGGCAGCCGATGACAGCAGCCGACTACGCTGCCGCGCCCAAAGCATTACAAATAGCTTATAGTTTAATCTTCGGCCCGATGTGGTGGATTGGCTCGATCGCCCACTGGGCAAAAGTACACTTTATTTGGTCGCGCTTCAAAGAAGGCCAACAGCGCGAACAAGTCAGATTTTCGGTTTTGGTAGTTTTAATCGGTGCTGCGATCGTATTTCCGACCTTAATTGCCACCACAGGCATTTGGGGATTCGTCAAATTTTGGTTAATGCCCTGGATGGTTTACCACTTCTGGATGAGCACCTTCACCATTGTTCACCACACAGCACCAGACATTTCATTTAAATCACCAGAAGAATGGAACGAAGCCCAAGCTCAACTATCGGGAACAGTTCACTGCGACTATCCCCGCTGGGTTGAGTTTCTGTGCCACGACATTAACGTGCACGTTCCCCACCACCTTTCAACAGCTATACCCTGGTACAACTTGCGCCTCGCCCACAGCAGCTTGAAGGAAAACTGGCAACCTCATCTCTACGAAACCAAGTTTTCTTGGTCTTTAATGAAGCGGATTGCCGACAACTGTCACCTGTACAATCCGGCTGGCGGCTATCAGACATTAGAGGAATTTCACGCTCAAACCAAGTAAGTTTGAAACGCGATAAATCCTTGAGAAACCCGGTTTTATTTAACAAACCGGGTTTTTTCAATATCATAATCCGTAGCGAAAATAATTGATAACTATCGCTTTTAGCGGAGTCTCGATCCCCCTAAATCCCCCTTAAAAAGGGGGACTTAGAGCATTTCCTGTCCCCCCCTTTTTAAGGGGGGCTAGGGGGGATCGGCGGGCCTAATAGTCAAACAGTAAATTACATTGGACATATTTGTTGACACCAATTACCCATTCCCCATTTCCCATTCCCAATTCGCAATGAAACATGAATTTCAATCCCAATAACTGTCGCAACGAAAGCGAAGTAGAAAGCAAACTCATTGTCAGTTATTTGTTGCCAAAACTGGGCTATACCCCCGACACTTGGCACCAAGAAATCGCCTTTGGGAATATTCGCCTAGACTTCCTCTCATTTCGCATCCAATATATGCCCCTAATGCTCGATACAGACTCGTCGATGAGTGTAGTCATTGAGGCAAAACATCCCAACCAAAAACTAGACCGCCATCTGCGAAAACTCAATCGCTATTTAACAAGTTTAAGCATTCGCTACGGAGTCATAACTAACGGTAAAGAAATTAGAATTTACGAAAGAGTCAGCGATGATATTCAGCTAGTCTTTCAGTGCGCCGGACAAGATATTGAAACTAGAATTGATGAAATTATCGCTTTAATTGGCAGAGATAGTTTAAAATATGTAAACAATCCAGATGCTCTCGAACTGGAAGATAGTAAAATCAATTTAGTTAGTCCTGAGTTAATTAGCGAAATAGCAGTACAACAAAACAATCCCGCCACTGCAAAACCTGAGCCAAGTCAAATCTCAGAACCGGAACAAATACCTGATTTAATCGTTCCCCAAACAAGACAAAACACTATGAAAATCATTGCAGTTTACCACAACAAAGGCGGCGTTGGCAAAACTACAACTGTAGTCAATTTAGCCGCAGCCCTGAGCAAGCAAGGTAAAAGAGTCCTAGTCATAGACTTAGACAGTCAAGCAAATACAACTTTTGCGACTGGTTTAGTCAAATTTGATGATGAAGAACAAGACGATTTGAAAGATTGCAATATCCTGCAAGTTTTGCAATCAGAAGATTTTTACTCCATCAGCGAAGTAGCACGCAAATCTAACTTCTGCAATCCCGAAATTGATGTAATTCCTTCCCATATTGATTTGATGTACTATGAAACGGAACTAAATCAACTAGATTATAGCCGCATGATTTTAATTCAAAAACTAGCAGAAGTAGAAGACAAGTATGATATTGTACTGATTGATACGCCACCATCTTTGAATTTTTTCGCCAGAGTTGCCTTAATTGCTGCTGATTATTTAATTATTCCTTCTGACTTAAAGCCTTTTGCCAATCAAGGATTGATTAATGTCAAGGATTTTATTAAAAAAGTTAATGGATTTAAAAAACAAATTGGCAAGAAACCGTTAGAAGTTTTAGGCATACTCCCTTGCAAAATATCCAGTAATAGTAAATTTGTACAGTACAGTTTGCCCAAGCGAAGAGAAGCAATTCCCAAGCGCTACGGCCTGGAAATCATGGAAAGCGTAATTTACGAGAGAGAGGATTTAGCAAAGTGTGCAGAACTATTTAAAATCGTGGGAAATATGGAAATCGCCGATCCGATTTCGGTGCTCGATTTTAAACCCGATTGCACCTCATCCCAAGAATTTGAAATGCTAGCTGAAGAAGTTTTGGCAAAAATAGGTAAGTAAAAATTCATGAAAAAATTATCTCCGTCACTGGTGGCAGTGAAAAGAATTACATCCGCAGTGTCGCGTTCCAATTTTGCCGATCGCGATTTGGATAAATTAGCTAGACTGATTTTAGATGCAGGAGGCTTGATTAATCCGATCATTGTCCGTCGTACCAGTATGGATGCTTACGAAATAGTAGACGGAGACTTTGAATACTATGCGGCGGCGAGAGCAAAGGAAATTGAACCGCTCAAGGGCGAGACAATCGGAGCATTCATCCTGGAACCAGAAAATGAAGAAATTCTGCTGGAACAACTGGAAATTCTCCGAAAAACCGCAATCACTGAGAATATAGGTGAAAATGAAACTCCCAAAGAGCCATCAATAACTGAGGTTTCAGTTGAAAGTGAAACTCCCGAACCATCATCTAGTTTAGAGCAGCGGCTGACAAATATTGAAGCCAGGTTAGAAACTCAAATTAATGAATTGAAAGCTGAACACGTTCGCGAAAAACAGGTATTAGCGGAGAGAATACAAGAATTTGAAAATCTAATTTCACAACAATTACCTCTGTTAATTGAAGCGCAGTTGGCTAGCAGAATTAATGAGTTGAAATCAGAGCCTGCATCGGAAAAACCGACTTTGGTAGAGACGGTACAATCAGTTGAACAGGTAATTTCTCAACCTATGTCGCTGTTGGCCGCACTGAATACTCAAGATAAAATTCAACTGGGGGCGAATTTGAAAGATGCTGGGCTGAAGCCTCCCGTTATACAACTAATACTCAAAGAGCGAGATGTGCGGCCGTTTGTCTCATTTGCTAATGTGGTGGAACGTATTAAAGGGTTAACTGAGAAAACAATGATTAAAATTATTGATTACTGGCAAAACACTCATAAGTTGTGAGTCTTCTAAATTGTATTTTTTGGGGCGATGCTCGGAGCAACGCCCCACAAGAGTTGAAACCTGATTTGTGAAAGGTAATTGACTAGGAGTCAAAATACTCACAACTTGCCATTTCCGCCACACCTGAACACGCCAGCCCGTTAGCGAAGCCCTCAAAGACGATCGCCCGATCGCCAAAAAAAGTAAAGATGAGTTAAGCAGTGTATAATTTGTGTCCCACAGCCAGTTAAACTCATCACAGTCGATTTTTTGTAGGAATTGCAGTCAGTTTTGCCGTTAGCGTTCGCCTCGATTTAAAGCCCGCCCCTACGGGGGCTGCGCCAACGAAGAGGATCGCCCGGGCCCTGTGCGCACCGCCAGCCGCACAGGTACAGCACCGGGCGATATCTCCCCCAGATCGCAGAGTGTAAGTAAGGTGTTTGTCTCGCACCCTATAATTAGATTTCTTGGGTTAGTCCTGTCGCACTTAAAACGCAGGCTGTAAAGTGCAAATATACATAATTACCCAAAAACCAGATTTTAATGACAAAAGGGGACTTGTAACAAGATGGATCGATCGCAAGATCAAAACCGAATAGTAGAATATTTGCGGATTAAGCCAATTAGTCACAGTCAGATTTATACTTCCCAAATTGCGGTACCAGAGACTCAGGGGGGGGAAATCCCTCGCGAACGCCGGGAAGCTCTCAGGAGAAGTCTCATCGAGCAAGGCAGCAACTTAATTCCTTTAATTGTACGTCCTACTGAAGCTTACAGCAACGAAGAAGAATACGAAGTTGTCTGCGGCTCAGATTGGTGTATTGTGGCGAAAGAACTCGGCATCGAGCAAATGTGGGCGTGGGTTTTTGAAATGACCGACGAGGAGGTAGTTGCGGCTCAAGCAGAAATGGAACATTTAGCTCCGCAGCCGACTCAGAAAACTGCACAAATTGAGACTCTACTGCAACAATTTGAGCTCTCATTTCAAAAAAAAGTAGAGAGTCTAACAAAACAAATAGAACAATCTGTTAAAAAGAATGAAGACCTGCTAAAAAAGCAAGTAAAAGCTCTAACTGAGCAGAACTTTGAGCGCGATCAAATAGAACAGATTAAGCGTCTGATCGAACAAGTTGAAAAAACATTTCACGAAAAGGTAGATAAATTGGCTAAAAAAGTTGAACAATCTGGTAGCGATAGTTCTCCGGAATCGGCGGTGATTTCTGAGATGAATCTTGAAGGTGCGTTGAGACAGTTGGATGAACTGGAAAAACTGCTGTCAATAAAATTAGAGCGCACAGTCCTAATAATTAATCAGTTTGTGGGCGATGCGATCGCAGATGTTGAAAATGACCTAAAAAATCAAATCGCCACGCTCCGCCGCCAACTGGGAGCCGCTGCGACGCACTCAGACATACAGCCTGAGACACAGCCCAAAAAGCAGTCGAAGACGCAGCCGAAAACTCAGCGTCAGAAGCAGTCGAAGGCGCAGTCGAAACCTCAGCTACCGCAGTTGCAGTTGGAGTTACCGTTTCCGCCCCAAGAAGAAGACTATGACACTCTTTCGCTGAGACGCTTGAAGGCGATGGGCAAAGACCGGAAAGTGCGGGGCTACGCGCGCATGAAACGACCGGAAATTCTGGCGGCTCTCAGACAAGCTGACGGCAAATAAATCGATAAGTGGTAATATTTAAAGACTAATTGTTTGGTGTTCGATCGCACTTTTTGACCAAAAGCGCGATCGCCCTTTCAGAATATATAGTCCTGGGCATTCATATGAAAACGTTGCTAAAATAGACACACCACCTCTTACTCCTCCCCAAGCAGCCATGTCCGCAACCGCAGAATTAGCTACTCCCCAAGCAATACCAGAACAAGAAATACCAGAACAAGAAATACCAGAGCAAGAGCTATCAGAACAAGAGCTACCAGAACAAGAGCTACCAGAAAATGTTATCGTTCCTCCAGTCGATTTATATAGTGATGAACCTCAAGTGGAAACAGAACTGCATCTCCGACAAATAATGCTGCTGTTCAAATGTTTAGAATGGTTGTGGCGAGATAGAAATAACTTCTATGCTGCTGGCAACCTCACTATTTATTACAGCCCCAAGCAACTTAAATCGAAAGACTTCCGAGGCCCAGACTTTTTTGTGGTACTGGGAACTGAACGCAAAACTAGGAAAAGCTGGGTAGTTTGGGATGAAGACGGAAAGTACCCGAATATCATTCTTGAAATCCTGTCGCCGAAAACAGCGAACATAGATAAAAACTTTAAAAAACAACTCTATCAAGATACTTTCCGCACTCTGGATTACTTTTGGTTCGATCCAGAAACTTTAGAATTAGCTGGGTTTCATTTGGTAGATGGGGAATATCAACCAATTGCACCAAATGAATTAGGCTATCTGCGGAGTCAACAGCTTGATTTGAGTTTGGGAATTTGTAGCGGACAATTGCGTTTTTTTACGGCAGCAAATGAACTGGTTCCTACTCCTGAAGAGGTTGCAGAAAGGGAGACAGGGCGAGCTGATGCAGAAGCTCAACGAGCCGAACAAGAGACCCAAAGAGCCGATCGCCTGGCCGCGAAACTGCGAGAATTAAATATCGATCCCGAGACAATTTAGCGCCCCCATCCTCCCAACAACACGGTTGATTGCCCGGTGTATTTGAGTGCGATCGCACAAATGGCACAGTCGCTCGACTTTTATAGCAGGAAACCGCTTTTTTGACAATGACCGCAGGGGATAGCTACGCTGGCGATCGACTCATCAACACAGACAAACTATGTCAAGATTGATCTCACGATTAATTAGCGCGATCGCCCAAAACTCCCAGCCTCAATCAAGCGTAACAATCCGACGCAAGTTTCAATGAACAATCCCATCTACCCCGACATAACTCTCAACAACCACTACCGCATCGTCCGCGAATTGGGACACGGAGGCTTCGGGCGCACCTACCTCGCTGAAGATGCCCACCGATTTAACGAACCCTGCGTTTTAAAAGAATTTGCGCCCCAAGTACAAGGAAGTTACGCCTTACAAAAATCCGAGGAACTCTTCGAGCGCGAAGCCGGAGTGCTCTACAAGCTGCAACACAATCAAATCCCGCGCTTCCGCGAAATGTTTCGAGTCAGTATTATCGATCGAGGCTACCTATTTCTCGTCCAAGACTACGTACCAGGTCAAAACTACCGCTTTTTACTGGATGCCCGCAAGCGTCAGGGTTTGCGGTTCATAGAAGCAGAAATCAATCAACTGCTGATCCAGATTTTGCCAGTGCTCGAATACATTCACTCCTTGGGAGTGATTCACCGCGACATCTCCCCGGATAACCTGATCCTGCGCCTGTCTGACGGAATGCCCGTGCTGATTGACTTCGGCGGAGTCAAAGAAGTCGCCGCCACCGTAGAATCTCTGTTTGCTGAAACTAACAATACTCCCGCCCCCGCGACTCGGATCGGCAAACTCGGCTATGCTCCCGTCGAACAAATGCAAATGGGTATCGTGTATCCGCACAGCGATTTGTACGCTCTCGCGGCTACGGTTTTGGTGTTGCTGACGGGGAAGGAACCGCATCAATTGCTCGACAGTCAGACGCTGAATTGGAACTGGCGGGCGGAATGTTCCCTATCTCCGAATATGTCCCTGGTGCTGGATAAAATGCTCGCTCACCAGCCGAGCCAGCGTTACTCCTCGGCTCGCGAGGTTTTGCTCGCTCTCTCTGGCAATCCGCCTTTACAGCCCCAACCCCAGCCATCGCAACCTGCATATTTTGTGCCCACACAGCAACCGCCGGAGTTGTCGCCCATACCCCTGGCCGCCCCCGTCCCGAAACTGCCGGGAACTCCGGTGCGAGGTTCTGCGATTAACAATCAGCAAAAGATGCCTGCTTGGAAAATGGTTTTGTTTGTGGTGGCGGTGCTTTCAAGTATGGGGGGAATTGGCTGGTTTGCGGGCAATTATGTGTTAAATCTGCAATCAAAAGTGCAGAAGATTCCCGTGACTCCAGGCCCGAAACAGCAGCAAGAGGATGCTTTGCGCGATCGCTTTGCCAAGCTCAAAATTGACGATCGATTCTATAGCGGTTACGTCAACCTTGTAGACGAGACTTTCTATGCCAAATACCCGGAATTGGGCGGGCGGCTGTTAAAAGAAGGCGACGACGATCGCCAATGGCGCGAAAGATGGCAGAAAATTGGCGACGAGTTGCTCGACAAGCTGGAAAACCTCAGCAGCGACGCTAGAGCGCGGTTGGGCAGTTACGACACCGCCGATCGCGATCGCTGGAAAACGGCAGTTAACAAGCTGAATTTGAGCAGTCGGGCGCTGTACGATTTGGCTGATGCTAAGTTCTTTTATTGGTTTCCGCAACAGTCGCGCGATCGCAATATCATCGATTTGCCGATCGGACAAATTTGGCAAGCAATCACCGCCGACGCGCTCACAGCTTTGCAAGCAGGATCAACTGTCGAAAGCGTTGAATTTGGCCGTCGCGCTGCCAGCAAAACCCTCACGGGCAATCTCAAGCCCGGAGAAGGCAAAGCTTACATTGCCCGGTTCGCTAAAAATCAGACTTTGCGCGTGAATTTGCAAGCTCCGCGCAAATCTACTCTGCTGTCAATTTATTCTCCTGGGAGCACAACCAAAGCTCGGGTTTTGCTGCAAGATGCAGAGGATCTGAGTTGGTCTGGATTGCTGGATGATGCTGGTTTTTATGAATTTGTGGTGGTTTCTCAGTCATCAGAGCCGATCGCCTACGAATTGAATCTGGCGACGGAATAAGGGCTATTGACGCTACGAGTGCGATCGGGCGATAATGAGGTAATCCCGATCGGGTAAATTTTCCGGTTCAAACAAAGAATATGCTGAGATTCGCGATCGTAGCTTTAGTAACTTTGGGATTAGTATTAGTGACCGCATTTGGTTTATATCCCGCCACTGCCACAGTCAGCAATCCCGAATTTTATGCTTGGAACTTTGCCTCTGTAGGTAGCAGCGAGCTGGTTTGCAAAAAGACAATTGTAGTTCCGCAAGACCAGATCCTTCCCTCATCCTCAATGCAGGCTGTTAGTATCAATTCTGCAATTGTAGATGACAAGTTTTGCGCCACGTCCACTAAGCCTGTGAATTAAGGCAGTCCATAACATGATGTCCGCTCGAACGACACAATAAAATAGGTTTGTAGTGAGGAATAAATTCCTCATAAAAATCCGAGGACTAAAGTCCTCACTACGAACACTTTTTTTATGGCGAATTGACCGGACATTATATAAAGCTTGCCACCATCCGCGCGAAAGTGTTGACGGCATTTTTTAGGAGAAATAACCGATATTTTCTCATAAAAATTTATCAAAATAGTCTGGCGCAGCAGTTTTCTGCTCTTGAAAGCGATCGAACTCTTCCGATTTTTGCCAGTTCTTTAACTGTGACTTAAGAACCAATGGAAAACCATTAGCCAAATGGCTAATGATTTATTGGCTAATTGGCCTAATCAGTAACTCATTAGTTTGAGTATGCTAGAGTTAGTCAGGTTCTGATATATAGTGCCATCTGTAATCTAAGTATCATGCTCAAAATTTTGGTCATTGAGGACGACGAATTAATCCGGGAAACTCTTCTGCAACTCCTGGAATCTCACAGTTACCGGGTGATTGTGGCAGAAAACGGTCGATTTGGGGTGCAGATGGCACTGGCGGAGATACCCGATTTAATCTTGTGCGACGTGCAGATGCCGGAACTCGACGGTTATGACGTGTTGCGGACGCTGCGGCAAAACTCCCTAGCTGCAACAATTCCATTTATTTTCCTCACGGCTCAAAGTGCCAAAACCGATTTTCGTCGGGGGATGGAATTGGGAGCCGACGATTACCTGACAAAGCCGTTTACTAAGGCTGAACTGCTGGGAGCGATTGATTCTCGCGTCTCGAAACGGCAAACAATTACCCAACCGCTGACAGTCGCACTTCACCAAGCAGAAGCCCGACTCAAAGATTTAGTTAACGAATCGACCAAAGTTCCGGTACTTTGTCCCGAAAAGTTAGCTCTGGAAGCTCTGCTGCGCCGCGCTTTAGCACAAGGTGAGTTTCAGGTATACTACCAGCCGCAGGTGAACATTGCTACCGGACAAGTTATCGGCGCCGAAGCTCTGGTGCGCTGGCAAAATCCCGATCGAGGTATAATTTCTCCGGTCGAATTTATTCCCTTAGCAGAAGAAACAGGTTTAATCATTCAGATTGGCGAGTGGGTACTGCTTTCAGCTTGCGCTCAAGCCGCTAGCTGGCTGGCTGCGGGGTTTTCGCCCTTTACAATATCCGTAAATTTGTCGGCCCGGCAGTTGTCCGACCCGGAACTCAAGGCCAGAATCGTGCAAATATTAGAAACTACAGGCTTGGAGCCTGCTAATTTAGAATTAGAAATGACCGAAAGCGCTTTGGTGGAAAATGCCACAGTCGCAGGCGCTACATTAAACGAACTCAAAGCTCTAGGAATTCGGATTGCCATTGACGACTTCGGCACCGGTTATGCTACTTTAGGATATCTGAAGCAATTTGCTTTTGACACTTTAAAGATCGATCGCATTTTCGTGCGCAACGCCAACGAAGACGCTCAAAATGCTGCAATTACCACAGCAGTAATTTTACTGGGTCACAGTCTGAAGATGACAGTAATTGCTGAGGGAGTAGAAACAGAAGCAGAACTAGCTTTTCTGAAACAGCACAACTGCGATATCATGCAGGGATATCTGTTCAGCCGCCCCCAACCCGCACCGATAATTGAAAGTATGCTGGTTGCCGGCCAGCGTTTGTTGGCGCCGCCCCTAGCAGCACCTGTTCGCGTTGTCCCTTTTGTACCCCTGTCCGAACCCGAAAAATCTAAAAACCTTTCCATGTCGGGCCTAGGAATAGTGTAAGTCTCACAGGATTTCTGTATAATAGAATAAAATTCGTTCTTTTAGCTGCTATTTTCTGAGGGAAAGTTGACGCTCTCTTGTAAAAAGTTGTAGCTTTTTAGAGAGACGAATAGAAGAAGGAGATTTTACCGCAACATCCCTCTAAATTCTTACCATTTTATTGGATCGGCGCCCGTAATTGGACTATTTGAGGAATTGTGGCGTCTTGAAAGCGGGAACCTTTATCAAGTTGCAGCAGCTAAACTCAATTAAGTTCCTACTTTTGGAGCCGCAGTTTCAACAACTGTCAACTGTGAATTGGTGCAAGGCCCTCATGGAAAGAATATTAGTGGTTGACGACGAAGCAGACTGTCAAACAGTCTTAGCAATGTACCTGGAAAGCCAAGGATACCGGGTTGAATGCGCTAATTCAGGCGTTGAAGCGCTCTCAATTTTTGAAAATGCCCCCCCAGATTTGGTCATTTCAGATGTGATGATGCCGGAAATGGACGGGTTTGAGTTTTGCCGCCGCCTGCGTACTACCCGTTTGGGACAGTTAGTCCCGTTTATATTTTTGTCAGGTCAAGGCGAGATTGAGTCAAAAGTTGAAGGTCATGCGATCGGCGCTGACGATTATCTGGTAAAACCTTTTCAGTCTGAAGAAATCTTAGCTAAAGTGAAAGCGCAGTTAGAGCGCTCCCACCGCATACACGCCGAGATTGTCCGACTGCTGCAAACTTCTACCGCCTGGGCGCCGGAGCCAAAAGTTGTCGCAGTATTGCCAGCAGCACCAGCACCTTTACCTCTAACACCAGCCGAGGAAAGAGTTTTTTGGGAGGTGATTCAAGGTTATACTAACAAACAAATTAGCGATCGACTGTTTATTAGCCCCCGGACTGTACAAGCTCATTTAGGCAGCATATTCAGCAAACTACAGTTAGAAAATCGGGCCCAGCTTGTGAAATTTGCCCTAGAAAGAGGATACAAACCACCACAAACTTAGCTAAAATCTCAACAACCTAGGGCGCGCCTGCCCTTAATTACCCCTCATAAAAATGGTTTGTAGTGAGGACTTTAGTCCTCATCCATCTGAGGACTAAAGTCCTCACTACAAACCTTACTGATTGTGGTAATTCTCTTGGGAGACGAGACTATTCCACATTATTGAAAACACAATAAGGAAAAGTAGTTATCACACAAACCCCCGGCCCCAAATTCGTACCCCGCAAGTTGGCACGCTCCAAATCAGCCTGCCGCACATTATTAGCAGCATCGATATTTGTGCCACTCAATTGAGCCTTAGGAAGCCGAGTATTTGACAAAATAGCATTCTGCAAATTAGTATCGCGCACGTCAGCAAAAGACAAATCCGCCCCGCTTAAATTCGCGCGACTCAAATTCACTCTAAACAGCAGCGAACGCCGCAAATCCGCATTCGACAAATTAGCTTGCAGCAGATAAGCTTCGCCCAAGTTAGCATTAAAAAGTTTAGCACCGCGCAAATCAGCTCTCGTCAGATTTGCTCGCCCCAAAAAAGCATTAGACAAATCCGCATTTCGCAGATTAGCACTGTCCAAATCAGCCCCATACATCTCCGCATTAACTAAATTAGCATTCGCCAAATTAGCACCACTCAAATCAGCTTCCAGCAAATTAGCTTCATAAAGATTTGCACCGCTTAAATCAGCACCTTTTAAATTAGCTCTGTACAAACTAGCCTTAAACAAATCAGCATTTCTCAAATCGCAGCCCTCGCACTCCTTAGTTTCCAGCAATTGCCTGACATGATCTGGATTTTGAGCTTTGACGGGAGCTGCCAGCAAAAACTGGGCTAAAACTGCTACAGTTGCCGTTACACTTGCCAAGATTTTAAGTTTCACAAACAAACCTCACTGCCACTTCAGACCAATTATACTCCCAAAATTTGCGATCGCTAGACTTGCGGCTGGTAAAAGTAATATTATGTCCCTGAATAACTCCAATATAAAAGGTTTGTAGTGAGGACTTTAGTCCTCTGAATGCGGACTAAAGTCCTCACTACAAACCAATTTTATGAAGCTGGTTCTAGTAGAGACAATGTAAGTCGGGAGAAGGCAGAAATTTCAATAGCATAGAAAACTAAAAAAATAAGTTTTTTTTTAATTGACAATTGTCTTGAATTCTGCCTTCAATCTTCTACCTGCTATCCGAAGATTTAAGCCTCATCTAAAGCCGCAACACCAGGCAATTCCTTACCTTCGAGCAATTCCAAACTAGCACCGCCGCCAGTAGAAATGTGGCTCATTTGTTCGCCCAAATTCAACTGTTCCACAGCCGCCACCGAGTCACCGCCGCCGATAATTGTGGTAGTACCAGTTTTAGTAATCCCCGCCAAAGAATGGGCAATTCCTTCCGTTCCCGCAGCAAACTTCTCCATCTCAAACACGCCCATCGGCCCGTTCCAGATTACCGTTTTGCAATCTGCCAAAGCATCTTGGAAAGTTTTCACAGAATCCGGGCCAATATCCAAACCCATCCAACCGTCGGGAATGTTCTCAACAGGGACAATTTTAGTGTTAGCATCAGCAGCAAACTTATCAGCAACTACCACATCAGTAGGCAACAGAAAAGTAACTCCCCGTTCCTTCGCCTTAGCTTCCAAAGACTTCGCCAGTTCCAGCTTGTCATCTTCTACCAAAGACTTACCAACGCTCAAACCGCGAGCTTTGTAGAACGTGAACACCATGCCGCCTCCCAGCAGCAATTTGTCGCACTTTTCGAGCAGTTTTTCAATGACTCCAATCTTGCTGGAAACCTTAGAACCGCCGATAATAGCAGCTAAAGGACGCTGAGGATTGTCGATCGCACTACCGAGATATTGCAATTCCTTCTCCATCAAAAACCCAGCCACAGAAGGACTCAGATACTTAGTAACGCCCTCAGTAGAAGCGTGAGCCCGGTGAGCCGTACCAAAAGCATCATTCACATACAAATCAGCAACAGAAGCCAACTTCTTCGCAAATTCTGGGTCATTTGCTTCCTCTTCAGGGTAGAAGCGGACATTTTCCAGCAACACCACATCGCCATCAGCCATCGCCGCCACAGTAGCAGCCACTTCATCACCGATGCAGTCGTCAGTCTTTTTGACTTCCTTCCCCAACAATTCCGACAGCCGCTTAGCAACCGGAGTCAAGCGCAACTTCTCCGTCACACCCTTGGGACGGCCGAAGTGGCTGCACAAAATGACCTTAGCGCCCTTCGACGCTAAATCCTCAATAGTCGGCAGAGCCGCCCGGATGCGAGTATCATCGGTGATATTGCCGTTGTCGAGCGGCACATTAAAGTCCGCCCGCACCAATACCCGCTTGCCCGATAAGTCCGATGCCGATAAATTTGCTACAGTTTTTTTGGTCACAGGATTAACCTCCTAATATTTGTGTTTTTGTCTAATTCCGTTGAAATGGCGGCACTCGTCACTTGCACTTGGGGCCTCGGACGCATTCAACCGCGCCCGTACAAAAAACGGAAGATGAAACAAACGGCACTGATTGGCTCAACGTAAATATTTTATCGGAGTCCGCGTCCGGGAAATGCGAACTATGTTCAAGACTGTCTTATTTCCTGTAGATCAAAGCCGAGAAGCCCGCGAAGCCGCGGAAAAGGTTGTCAATATTGTGAAAACCTACGGCTCTCGTTTAGTTATTCTCTCGGTAGTCGAACCCCCAGCCGAGGAGGGCGAGGCACCGCGAGAGGTGATGAGTTCCCCCGAAGCCGTCGCCAAACTGCTGTCTGAGGCTCAGTCGATGTTTTCCCAGCAGGGAATTGAAGCTGAAATCATAGAAAGAGAAGGCAAACCGGCCTTCACGATTTGTGATGTGGCTGACGAAGTTGGGGCAGATTTGATTGTGATGGGCTGTCGGGGGATGGGTTTAACCGATGATGGGGCGTCTGACAGCGTTACCAATCGGGTGATCAATCTGTCTCCTTGTGCAGTTTTGATTGTGCCTTAGTCATTAGTCATTAGTCATTGGTCATTCGTCATTAGTCATTAAGTTACCTGTTATGTCATGTCCGAGTACATCAACGTAGATTCTTTAGGGGCGAGTTCACCCGTATCTATATGTGTAAATCCAGGGTATGCGTAAACCCGCCCTGACTAATGACTGCTGACTAATGACTAATGACTCCTGACTAATGACCAATGACTAATGACTACCCTTCGGCTTCGCGAGCGGGTAAAATGACTCCTGACTAATGACTCCTGACTAATGACTAATGACTAATGACTAATGACTGCTGACTAATGACTGCTGACTAATGACTAACTACTAATAACTAATGAAAATTCACTGGTATCCCGGTCACATTGCCAAAGCTGAACGGGCATTAAAAGAACAGCTAAAGCGCGTAGATGTGGTGCTCGAAGTCCGAGATGCCCGCATTCCACTAGCGACTTACCACCCGCAAATGCCGACTTGGGTGGGCGGCAAGGCGCGAGTATTGGTGATCAACCGCATGGATATGATTACGCCTAGAACCCGCGATGCGTGGGAAACCTGGTTTGAATCTCAGGGCGAAACTGCCTATTTTACCAATGCCGAACACGGGCAAGGAGTACACGATGTTTCCGATGCTGTCCAGGAGGCTGGGGTGCAGTTAAATAAGCGTAGATTCGATCGAGGTATGCTGCCCCGTCCAGTCCGAGCCGTGGTGATGGGCTTTCCCAATGTCGGAAAATCTGCTTTAATCAATCGGCTGTTAGGGCAGAGAGTAGTGGACAGTGCCCGCAGAGCTGGAATAACTAAATCGCTCAGATGGATTCGCATCTCTGACGAAATTGAGTTATTAGACGCCCCCGGAATCATCCCCACCCGCATTAACAATCAAGAAAATGCCATAAAATTAGCTATTTGCGAAGATATTGGCGAAGCAGCTTACGACAATCAGGTAGTAGCTGCGGCTATGGTAGATTTGCTCCTAGAGCTTGAGGCTGCTGATGAAACTTTGATGTCAGTAGCTGGTTTTAAATCCAGGTATAAATTAGATATAGCATCTAGTAATGGTGAAGATTATTTGCATGAGGTAGCAAAAGACAGGTATAAAGGAGATGTCGAACGAACGGCGCGGCAGATGTTAAACGATTTTAGAACAGGTGTGTTGGGTCAGCTTACTTTGGAGTTGCCGCCGGCTCGATCGGACTCGTAAAAGATTTCATCTGATGAATTCAAGTCTTATCAAAGCCTTGAAAATTCAACAGTGGTGCTGTATATGAATGAACTGAATCTGGAACTGCAAGTTAATGGAATCGTCGAAAAAACCGTGCCTGTCGAAGGCGACGAATTTATTATCGGTAGGTTGCTTGAATGCGATTTGCAACTGCCTTTTTCTGACATTTCCCGGCACCACACCCGCTTGTTTAAAATAGCTTCAGGGAATTGGCTAGTGGAGGATATGGGCAGTACCAACGGGACGCTATTGAACAACAGTCCCCTCAAGCACCGTCACTTAGTCAATCAGGGGGATGTGATTTATCTGGGACACCGGATAAATTTGATTGTCGTTTTACCCGATCGCTCCGACCCCCAACTTCCCGAAATCGGCACCATGCCCGAAGGAGTTACCATCCTCGGCAAAGCCAAAGAACTGCAAAAACAGTGGATAGAACCAGACACAAAAATCGAAAGAAACTACGAACAAGCTATCTCGCGTTTAAAATACTTGGTCGATATCGCGAAGTATTTGAACACCGCTGAATCCATCGAAGCAATTTTCGATCAAGTCCAGCAAATCGTGTTCCGCGACATCAAAAATATTGAACGTTTAGCCCTATTGATAGACTTCCAAAATAACGGCGAATTGGAAGTAGTTAAAACTGCCGCCAGAACCACAGCTAAAAATAAATATATCCCCGCTGACGGCAGTTGGATCGGCCGCACTATTTGCCGCAAAGTATTGGAGGAACAAGTTGCTCTCAAAACTGCCGACGCTCAGTTTGACGAACAGTTTGACGACAATATGAGTATGATCGACAAAGGAATTCGCACGGCAATCGCTGTTCCTCTCTGGGATGAAAATACAGTTTTTGGAGTGCTTTATGGCGACGCTCAACTGACTTCTAGAGAGTGGCGTCAGGGCGGAGATGAAGACTTGAGCTTTTTTTCAGCTTTAGGAAATATCGTCGCTTCCAGCGTGCAGCGGTGGCTGCTGACACAGAAACTCCGCACCGAAGAAACGATGCGGCAAAGATTGGAACGCTATCACTCTCCGGCTGTGGTGCAGCATTTAATGAATACGGGGACTTTAATTAACCACCGCCTGCCCCCTGTAGAACGCGAAATCAGCATTTTGTTTGCAGATATTGTGGGCTTTACTGCGATGTCGGAACGGTTGAGTCCCCCTGAAATTGCCGGATTGCTCAACAATTTTTTTGAGGAAATGCTGCAAGAAGTTTTTGGGGAAGGAGGAACTTTAGATAAGTTTATTGGAGATTGTATTATGGCATTTTTTGGAGCGCCGGAACCTCAACTCGATCATCCCGATCGCGCTGTGGCGGCCGCTTTAGGAATGCTCAACCGCCTTGACGAACTCAATGCAAATAATAGTTTGGGGGAACGGCTGCAATTGCGGATTTCTATTAACAGCGGTAAGGCGATTATTGGGGATGTTGGCAGTTCTAAAAGAGTTGATTATACTGTGTTGGGTTCGACAATTAATCTGGCTGCTAGGATGGAGCGAATTTGTCTCCCGGGGGAATGCGTGGTGAGCGAAGCTACTTACAAGTTGCTGCGATTTCCCGAAAGTTTTGAGCCGATGGGAGATTTCCGCTTTAAAGGAATTGACAGACCGATCGCAGTTTATCATACCAACAGAAATCTAAGGTAATTGGGCATGGGGCATGGGGCATCGGGCATGGGGCATCGGGCATGGGGCATGGGGCATCGGGCATGGGCCAAACAGGGAATTGGTAACAACAGTCAACAGTCACCTGACGATGCCACTGAATTTGGAATCAAATCCTCATAAAACTAATCAGGAATGGTATTAAATAGGGATTTGCTGACGCTGAGGATTTGAACTTCATCTCCTATATGTACTTTTTTTCTGCCTGCTTGATGTGGCACTCGCGTGTTAACTATCAGCCGACTAAATTGATTTAAATGCCATTTTTTTAGCAAGTCAGGCATGATGTCCTTCTGCTTGGCTATTAGTAAATTTTTTAAATTGGGAGCAGCTTCTTTCGCCGCAGAATTTCGCGTAGATAGGAGACAGGGCTGACCGGGATTAATAGCTTCAAATATTACTGAGCCTATTTTAAACTTCACAACTTCATCGGCTGCTCCGAAAAGTTGGTCTTCCCAGAAAGGTGGGACATCTCCTATTTCAATATTAGCTCGCAAGCGATGGCGCATCTCGTTAACACAAACCCTCGGAAACCAAGATGCTACTTCGGCAATTGTTGCGGTACTGATAATGGTTGGCCCCGGTGCTGCGGTATCGTCGGGAAAGCCTGTCAGCAAGTTTTCAATTAACTTGACGGGGAAACCGAAGTAGTTGCTCAACCAATATTCTATTCCTGGGCGTTCTCTATCTACATTAAAAAAAAATTCTTGTTCGGTGTCTTGAATTTTTAGGCCAACAATTCTCTGTTTGATATCAAATGATAAGCGCAGAAAATTGACTCCGCTGTTGCGCTTAGTGTTAACAAATTCTCCTGCTTCGTCGCAGATTGCCAAAGAGCGATCGCCTTCTAGAGCTCCGCTGGCTAGAATAGTGGCTTGACTGACAGCTATGCCGTCAAGGGACTTGACCGGATAGATATGAATGCTGGCGACGTAAGACATTGTGATTCATTGATAAATAATTGTCGTTTTAGATACACTATAGCATTCCCCCGGAGGCAGAAGGATGACCGCCGTTGAGTTTATGAAACAAAAAGGGGCAACTTTTTTGAAGTTTTGATTTTGCCCAAGCTACTTCTAAAGAAAAATTAAAGAATTCTGGCTGAGTTTGTGGTAGATATTATGCTAATGAATAGAAAAATTTGAACCGAGTTGCAAGCAATGACTGAAAGCGAAAGAACAGACAGGATTTCGCGACGTAATCTGATGTTGAGGGCTGGTGCAGGGATTCTGGCGGCAAGTATTGCACCAGGACTCTTCAAAACTGAAGCCGCCAATGCAGAGGCACTCTCAAACATCACTCCCGACGCCGCACTCAAGAAATTGATGGAGGGGAATCGACGCTACATTCAGCAAAAACGGACTTTTCCTGACCAAGCCCGATCGCGAATTGTCGAAGTAGCACAGGGTCAACATCCGTTTGCCACCATCCTGGCTTGTTCTGATTCGCGGGTTGCCCCGGAAATTATTTTCGACCAAGGATTAGGGGATTTATTTGATATCCGAGTAGCGGGAAATTTTCTCGACGATGGGGTGCTGGGAAATATGGAATATGCCGCACTAGAATTAGGGGTTCCGCTATTAGTAATTCTGGGTCACGAACGTTGTGGTGCTGTGAAAGCAGCTTTAGATGGCAAAGCTGTTCCGGGTCACATTAGCACTTTGGTGGCAGCGATTAAACCAGCCGTTGATGCTACAAAAAATCGATTGGGCGATGCCTGGGATAACGCAGTCAGAGCTAATGTGAAAATGAACGTAAATAAGTTAAAATCTGCGTCGCCTCTTTTGGCTGAAGCCGTGAAAGCGGGCAAGCTGAAAGTTGTTGGAGGGCACTACGATTTGGATAGCGGCAAAGTAGAGATAATTGCTTGATTTGGCTGGTGTTTTTCTGAATTTGTAGGGGTAGTGCCAAGAGTATTGGTGTCAACTTAAGACTAAAGCCCTTGATAAATCTCGCTTTTAGCCTAGTCCCGATCCCCCTAAATCCCCCTTAAAAAGGGGGACTTTGACGCTCCTGTCCCCCCCTTCTTAAGGGGGGCTAGGGGGGATCGAGGGGTTAATCGTAAGAGAGCAGGCTGGAACTACGTTTAATATTAAGTTGACACCAATGTGCCCCGCCGTGCTTACCCCTTCGGGGATCGAGGGGCCACCACGGGGGATTGCCCCTACAAATTATTTCGTAACAAGTTTAGATTAAACCCATTTCTTGCAGTCCCCGGCGCAGGCGTTCTGCTTCAAAGGGGCGACGCTGTTCGTGAAGGGCGATCGCTCTTTTGAATTCTGCTAAGCTTTCTGGCATTTTGCCAATTTTCAGCAGCGCTACTGCCAAATTTTGATGGGCTTCGGCGTGTTCAGGATCGATTTTAATGGCTTGTCGGTAATAGGCGATCGCATCTGCCAAATTTCCGGCTGCTTTTAGCGTCAGTCCCAAATTGTAGTGACCTGCTGCAAAATTGGGGTCAATTTTTAAGGCTGCTTTGTAAGCTTTTTCAGCGGCGTTGAAATCTCCTTCATCTTTGAGCAAATTGCCCAAATTATTGTAAGCACCTAACTTAATCGCCGGGAATACATCTGTATTAATTGCGACTTGATAGTGTTCTTTGGCTTTGACGAATTGCTGCTGCTGGCGGTAAGCAATGCCTAAATGATAGTTGAGTTCGTAAACAATAGAATCATCAATTGCGGTAGCTGTCAAGCCCCTAGTTAATAAATTAATTCCGCGCTGAAGTTGCCCGCTTTCTACGTACAGCGCGCCTAATTTGCTGCAAGCATAAGCGTCGTTTGGATAATAAGCTATGTAGCGTTCCATTGCTGCTTGAGCTTTTTGGAATTTACCTTTGGCTGCGATCGCATCTTTGTGATAACCAGAGTGCCAAATCGCCACATCGGGGAGAGAAGCTATTTTCCATTGCGGTTCCCTGTGCAAAATCTCAGCCACGCTGTCGTCAACCATGGCGTGGTACGGGCGAGAGAAGCGGAGGTTGGGGCGATTGCGAAACAAGCGCGACACTAGGGAATAGGGAGATTGAGATGCGCCGATTTCTTGGCGGATGAGATTGATTAGCAGCAGTCGATCGCTCTTAATTGCCTGCTTAATTTGAGGTACAATCTCCGGTACCAAAACCTCATCGGCATCCAACACCAAAATCCAGTCGCCTTGGGCGTGCTTCAGAGACTCGTTGCGCGCCGCTGCGAAGTCGTCGCACCATTCAAAGTCATAAACTCTGGCCCCGGATTCTCGGGCAATTTCACGGGTGCGATCGCGCGAACCGGTATCTACTACAACCATTTCGTCAACAATACCCTTCACGCTGTCCAAAGTCCGCGACAGTGTTGCTTCTTCATTTTTCACGATCGTGCACAGAGTCAGATTCATCGGGGGCAAACTTTCCTAATTTGACAGAAATATTGTAATTTTTTTTACCACTAAAACACAAAAACTCCCAGAAAAAATTCTCCTATTTCCCTTTTGCCTTGAGCATAAGTACCTTTGTTGCCTAGAAAAATTGGGTTAACTCTTTTGAGATATTAGAAAGCCTCAAACTCGGAGGATTCATGAGACATCCTACCACTCTAGGTTCCTCCCTACGGTAGAGGAAAGGGCGGGATATCAGTTGTTATTCTTAGAACATAAGACAAGGCAGACAAAAGTTAAGCACTCAGGAGAAAGAGAAATGGGAAATATTATTGCTTGGATTGTTTTAGGACTGATTGCCGGTGCGATCGCCAAAGCCATTTATCCGGGAACTCAAGGTGGCGGTTTTCTGGCAACAACAGGTTTAGGAATTGTGGGTGCCATAGTGGGAGGTTATCTAGGTCAAAGCTTAGGGTTCTATAGTGCGGCGGGAGCTTCCGCCGGAGCATTTAGTCTAGCTAGCATAGCTTTTGCAGTCATAGGTGCGATCGTGGTACTTTTCATCTGGGGATTGTTAACTCAGCGTGCAGCATAATAAATATTGCCAATTCCCAGTCGATCGACTTTTAGGGTATTCATAAACCCGGTTTCTTCAAGAAACCGGGTTTTTCAGTATATCGGACTCGGCGGTTGAAACTCGGCGGTTGAAACTCGGCGGTTGAAACCGCTACTACACAAACAAAACCCGCCTCCGCGGGTTGAAGATTAGACTCGGCGGTTGAAACCGCTGCTACACAAACAAAACCCGCTGCAAGCGGGTTGAAGGGTAAAGTTAATTAATCCGCAAGTTGAAAGGCAAGCGAACGTAAACTCCCTGCGGGTCGTTCATCGACTTGATAACAGCCAATTCATCCTGCATTTTCTTAAATTCGGCTGTTAGCGGGTCGAGTTTGGTGGCTGGTTGCAAAACGCGAACGCCTGAAAGTCTTTCCAAAATTCGCTCCTCGAAACTGCGGCGTTTTGGATATTCTTCCAAGTGCCAATCGTCGCCAAGTTTAGCTTGCTTGGCCGCTTCTCTGACAGCATCTTCTAGCCCGCCAATTTCATCGACTAAACCCAACTGTTTCGCTGCCGTACCAGACCAAACTCTGCCTTGAGCAATTTCTTGCACCTTGTTTTTCGGCAGTTTGCGGGAGTCGGCGACTTTAGTGATAAATCGATCGTAAATGCGATCGACTATTCTCTGAATGTTCACCAATTCTTGAGGATTTTTCGGGCGAGAAACCGTGTTAGTATCCGCAAAGCGGGCGGTTTTCACCACGTCCCAAGTTATGCCGTTGTTAGCAGCCAACTTTTCGGCGTTGAACAGCATTCCAAAAACGCCGATCGAACCAGTAATCGTATTTGCTTCGGCAAAGATTTTGCTAGAACCCATCGAAATCCAATAGCCGCCGGAAGCTGCTAAATTACCCATCGACACGATAACTGGCTTCTTTTTGCCCGTCAGCGCGACTTCGCGCCCGATGACTTCCGATGCCGTCACGCTGCCTCCGGGACTGTTGACGCGCAAAACCACGGCTTTTACGTCGTCATCTTCTCGGATTTTCCGCAATTCTTCAGCGATGCGATCGCCCCCTACTTGAGTCGGGCCGCCTTCCCCGTCTACAATCTCTCCCTCGGCGTAAAGTACAGCAATCTGATTTTTCTTGTTAGCGCGAGTTGAGTTTTTACTCTCAGCAACTCTCGCGTAGTTTTTCAGACTAATTTGCTTGAAAGATTTGTTTTCTCCATCGGTTCCTGTGAGTTTTTTAAGTTCCGCCGCAAATTCGTCAAAATATACAACCTTATCAACTAGCTTGCCTTTGAGAGCTTCATCAGCCATCAAAGTTCCGCCCTGATCTGCAACCGCTTGCAGTTGGGGAACGGTCAATTTACGGCTTGGCCCGACAGTTTTCAGGTATTCGCCCCAAATATCTCCCAGCAACTTTTGAGTTTGCTGGCGATTTTCGGGACTCATTTTTTTGAGCAAAAATGGTTCCACGGCTGACTTGTATTTGCCGACGCGAGTCACTTGCACTCCCACGCCGTATTTTTCCAAAGCACCGGTTAAAAACATGGCTTGACTGCTAAAACCGTTGATTTCTACAGAGCCGTAAGGATTGACAGCAATTGTATTTGCAACTGAACCGAGGTAATAATCTCGCTCGCTCCAGTCCATTTCGTAAGCAAAAATGGGTTTTTTGGCATCTCGGAAACGCTGTAATGCCGATCGAACTTCCTTGAGATTAGCAAACCCGCTGCTGCTGGCATCCGAACTGCCTTCGAGATACATCCCCACGATTTTCGGGTCTTTTTTCGCAGATTCGATCGCATCCAAAACAGTCCGCAGCGTCACAGCATCGCCGGATTCGTCCGAAAGCGCTTCTTGAATCGCCGCGGTGGTGCTGCGGCTCGGTTTGCTATCGGTGATATTTAAAGAAAGGTCTAATACCAATACAGACTTATCTTTAACTTGAGGGCCTGAATCTTTAGACGATGATGCCGCGACAGCAATTAGCAGTACCAGTCCCCCCAATCCAACGCCGCCCAGCAGCAAAAGTCCGAGGAAGGTTCCCAGCAAACTTGCACAAGTATATTTTAGAAAATCTTTCATTTAGATAATTGGTTATTGGTTATTGGTTATTGGTTATTGGTTATTGGTTATTGGTTATTGGTTATTGGTTATTGGTTATTGGTTATTGGTAGCAATTAACAACTAACAACTAACAACTAACAACTAACGACTGCCAACTGACATCTTTCTATCTTAACCTTTCCAAAACCCCAGAATGTTTTAACTCATCCAAGTTAGCGCAGCCGGTACAGAAAAGAACTGTAGCAATCTCTGCAATCAAAACCTCAGCTAGGAGGGCTGTGGCTGATTCCGATTCCGCTGCGGCTTGCAAAAACGGTCGCGCCAGTCCCGCCACATCCGCGCCCAGGGCGAGGGCTTTTGCTGCATCCAAGCCGTTTTGCAAGCCTCCAGAGGCAATCAGGGGAACATCTGGCGCTACGGCGCGGGTGCTGACAATGCACTCGGCTGTCGGGATTCCCCAGTCAGCAAAGGTGGCGCCCAACCGGCGCTGCTTGCCGTCTTTGGCTCGCTCTCCTTCTATTTTCGCCCAAGAAGTGCCTCCGGCTCCGGCAATGTCGATCGCGCTTACTCCAGCCGCGAGCAATTTCTGTGCCATTTTTCCAGAAATACCGTTGCCGACTTCTTTCGCAATCACCGGTACTGGTAATGTCTCGCACAATTTGGCAATTTTATCGAGCAGTCCTTTAAAATTAGTATCGCCTTCGGTTTGAACGCATTCTTGCAGCGGATTTAAGTGCAGAATTAGGGCATCTGCTTCGAGAATATCAACGATTTTTTGGCACTCTTCCAAACCATAATTATAGTTTAACTGAACGGCTCCAATGTTAGCAAATAGCAGAATATCGGGAGCGTGACGACGGACGGCAAATGTAGGAGCAAGTTGAGGGCTTTCTACGGCGCAGCGCTGGGAACCGACTCCCATTGCCAGTTTGTATGTTTGAGCGACATCGGCGAGGCGATAGTTGATTGTCTGGGCTAGTTCTGTGCCGCCTGTCATTGACGAGATTAGCAGGGGAGCAGCGAGTTTTTTGCCGAGGAATGTGGAGGTTAAATCGATTTGGGTGCGATCGAGTTCTGGCAAACAGCAGTGAGCAAAACGGTAGTTTTCTAGTCCGCTGGTAGTTTCGCGAAATTGTACGTCTTCTTCGAGGCAGATCCTGAGGTGGTCTGCTTTGCGGGTTTCGGTTTGCGAGGGCGAGGTTAGCGGCAAGTTCACAGTGGCTATTTGGGGAAAGAGTTCTGGCTAGTATATTGTAGGGCCGGGTTTAGCGTAGGATCTCTGATACAAGCCAGTAGAAAAGTGCAAAACCCGCCCTCCCTAGTATATTGTAGGGGCGGGTTTAGCTAATAATTTCTGATACAAGCCAGTAGAAAAGTGCAAAACCCGCCCTCCCTAATATATTGTAGGGGCGGGTTTAGCGTAGGATCTCTGATACAAGCCAGTAGAAAAGTGCAAAACCCGCCCTCTCCCCATCTAATCTTTATTTGTAACCAACTTATTTATCAACCAGGAACAGTCATCGGCACGCCATTATCTGAAGGTTTTAATTTTAGCAAAAAAGGTACTGCTTTTTGCACCCATTCTTTGACAGGCGTGTAACTTGCTGCGTGTTCTCCGAAAGAGATTTCCAGCATATCGGTGTGAATTATCCCCGGATTCAAAGGAATCGCCGCCATGCCTCGCGGGAGTTCTTGAGCGAGCGATCGCGTCAGTCCTTCGATCGCCCACTTAGAAGCACAATAGGGCGCAACTTGTGGCGAAGTTGACCTTCCCCAACCCGAACTAAAGTTGACAATTATGCCACTTTGTCTGGCAATCATTGCCGGAACGAAGTGGCGAATCACATTAGCTGTACCTTTAATATTAACATCAATTACCTGAGAAAACTCTTCGCTGCTGACCTTCCAAAGCGGCGCGGAATAATTAGTGATAGCTGCATTGTTAAGGAGCAAATCTGGCTGCTCATTGTTTGCAATAATTTCTGTCGCCCAAGCTTTGACTTGCTCGTCGCTAGCGACATCCAAACAAGTAAAATGATGGGGCGCGCGATATTTTTGTTTGAGTTTTTCCACTGCTTCAGAAGAGCGGGCGCATCCAAAAACTGTGTGTCCCAATTCAATAAACTTTTCGGTCATGGCGAGACCGAGACCGCGACTGACTCCGGTAATTACAATTAATTTTGTCATAGAGTTGGTGCAATTTTGAAATTAAGTAATAGAATACATATTGGCGGGGCATTTAATAAACTATCGCAGGGGGAAAGCATGAAAGTAAAAGCAGCAGTTGCTCGCAGTGCCGGACAACCTTTGACTGTTGAAATGGTGGATCTCGACGGGCCGCAGGCTGGTGAGGTGCTGGTGGAAATCAAAGCGACGGGTGTTTGTCACACTGATGCTTATACTCTTTCCGGCGCCGATCCTGAGGGTTTGTTTCCGGCGATTCTGGGCCACGAGGGAGCCGGGATTGTCGCGGATGTTGGGGCGGGAGTCACAAGTGTCAAAAAGGGCGATCGGGTAATTCCACTTTACACTCCCGAATGCCGCAACTGCGAATATTGTTTGAGCGGCAAAACGAATCTCTGTCAAGCAATTCGCCTCACTCAAGGGCAAGGCGTAATGCCCGATGGCACGAGCAGGTTTTCAATTAATGGCGAGAAAATTTTCCATTACATGGGAACTTCTACCTTTGCTAATTATACAGTATTGCCAGAAATTGCGGTAGCAAAAATTCGCGATGACGCTCCCTTTGATAAAGTTTGTTTGATCGGCTGCGGCGTCACCACGGGCATCGGCGCTGTCATCAATACGGCGAAAGTAGAACCAGGTTCTAATGTCATAGTTTTCGGTTTGGGCGGCGTGGGGCTAAATGTAATTCAAGCGGCGCGCCTGGTGGGAGCTAACATGATTGTCGGCGTAGATATGAATCCTGACAAGCGAGCAATGGCGGAAAAATTCGGCATGACTCACTTTGTTAATCCCCGGGAAGTTGAGGGCGATTTAGTTCCTTATCTGGTAGATTTAACCAAAGGCGGAGCGGATTACACATTTGAATGTATCGGCAACATTAATGTGATGCGCCAAGCTTTGGAATGCTGTCACAAAGGTTGGGGGGTGAGCGTGATTGTCGGGGTAGCCGGAGCAGGTCAAGAAATTAGCACCCGCCCGTTTCAGCTAGTAACTGGCAGGGTTTGGAAAGGCACGGCTTTTGGCGGGGCGAAGGGCAGAACTGATGTTCCTAAGATTGTTGATTGGTACATGAATGGTAAAATTGATATTGATAGCTTGATTACTCAGGTAATGCCGATCGAGCAAATTAATGAAGCTTTTGATTTGATGAAAAAAGGCAAAGTAATTCGCACTGTTTTGACTTTTTGAAGGAAGAAGTTCGGCAACGGATTCGCTCCACGGATTTAACGGATAGAAGAAAGTTCGGCAACAACATAACTTCTCTCTTCTCTCTTCCTCTGTGCTCTCTGCGCCCTCTGCGGTTAATAAAAAAAATCCCATTCAGAAATGAAATAGAATTAATATGATATCTGAATCCCTAAAACTGCACAAAGAACATAAAAGTTTCGGTGGCAAACTCGGCTTTTATAGCCATCAATCATCCGCCTGCAACAGCGAGATGAAATTCACCGTTTATCAGCCACCGCAAGCCCAAACTAAACCCGTACCAATTCTATACTTTCTATCAGGTTTAACCTGTACAGAAGAAAACTTTATGGCAAAATCGGGGGCGCAGCAATTGGCGGCAAAATACGGGTTAATGTTGGTTGTACCCGACACTAGCCCGCGCCATACTGGTATTCCTGGGGAAGACGACAATTGGGATTTGGGAAGCGGTGCGGGTTTTTATGTGGATGCGACAGCCGCACCTTGGAATTCTCATTATCGAATGTACAGTTATGTGGTTGATGAGTTGCCGAATTTAATCGCTGAAAATTTTCCAGCCCTACCGGAAAAACAGGGAATTTTCGGTCATTCGATGGGCGGACACGGGGCTTTAATTTGTGCGTTAAAAAATCGCGATCGCTATCTTTCAGTTTCGGCGTTTGCGCCTATTTGCGCGCCCGTGCGTAGCCCTTGGGGACAAAAAATATTCGGACACTACCTCGGTGGCGATAAAGAGAGTTGGAGGGCTTGGGATGCGAGCGAATTGGTTATGGAAAAGCCATACAATCGTCCGATTTTGATTGACTGCGGTAGTGATGATTCGTATCTTGCTGAGGGGCAATTGTTGCCGGATTTGTTCGCGGATGCTTGTGCAAAAGCGGGACAGTCGCTGACTTTAAGGATGCAGGAAGGTTACGACCACAGCTATTATTTTGTGGCGAGTTTTATCGAGGATCACATTCGCCATCATGCGGCTGTTTTGTGTGAGTAAAAATTGTTTGTAGTTACAAATTACCGTCGTTAGTTAGTCAGAGTCGGCGGTTGAAACCGCCCCTACACAAACGAAGTCCGCCTCCGCGGACTAAGAAATTAACGCGCGGGGCCAGAAACCGGGTTTTTTACGAAAATACTTCGTCGCATCCCTAGAACCGATAAAAACCCGGTTTCTTGAGAATAAATGGTGCGTCAGAATTAGATTAGCAGTAATGATTGAGAATTACTAAACTGACGCACCCTACAATGTTACTTCAGATCGATCGCAAATACCCACTCTTTGTACTTACTATCGCGATTTTCGATAATTCCGGTGATTTTGTGCAAGAGTTTTTCGGTGATGGGTCGGTTTTTGGGCAATTGATAGTTTTCTACTCGGTTAATTGGCGTAATTTTGGCGGCGGTTCCGCACAGGAAAATCTCGTCTGCAATCAACAGTTCTGATTTGTCAACGGGTCTTTCTATGACTTCAATTCCTAAGTCTTTGGCGATTGTCATCACGCTATCTCTGGTGATTCCTTCGAGAATATCTTGGTCGAAACCTGGAGTAATTAATTTGCCGTTTCTAGCGACAAATATGTTCATTCCTGAAGCTTCGCTGACTTTTCCCTGGGTGTTCATCATAATCGCTTCGTCGAAGCCGGATTCTACTGCTTCTGTTTTGGCTAAAGCTGAGGTGATGTAGGCGCCGCTAATTTTACCTCTTAGGGGCAAACTGCGGTCTTCTTGGCGGTACCAAGAGCTAATTCTACAGTTGACTCCTTCCTTGGGCAAATAGTCTGAGAGTTCTAATCCATAGACAAAAAAGTCTGTTTCTACGTTGTGCAGTCTGGGGGCTATTCCTAAACTTGATGTGTAGATAAATGGTCGGATGTAAAATGATTTTTTGGGCTGATTTTTTTTAACAAAATCAGTGATTACTTGTTGGATTTTGTCGGCGGGAATATCGCAGTGGAGGAAGCTGGCACTTTGACTTAATCTTTGACAGTGGCGGTCTAATCTAAATAGTAAGATGCGATCGGCATTTTGGGGGTCGGGAATTCCCCGCAATCCGCCTAAAACTCCGGTTCCGTAGTGCAGGGCGTGGGTGGCGATGGAAATTTTGGCTTCGGTAAATGGTAGAAATTGGTTTTGAAAGTAGGCGATGGGGAGAAAACTATCCATGATTCAAGCTGGCGATGAGTTTGGCAGTCCGCGAGGAATGGTGAATTTGGTTATATTACCATAAGTTATACTATTTGAGATTTGAGATTTTGGATTTGAGATTGAGAATGAGTGATAACTACCAGGGTTTGCAGCTTGCCTAGAGTTGCATTGTTTTTTTAAGTGGGATTATTATTTTATGGTTAGATCGATTTATAAAATAATATGAATAGCGGTCGATTTGGTTGATAATTGTTTTGAGAAAGAGTGCGCTCCTTTTTTGGAAGCTTCGCTAACGACTAAAAATAAAAATTAACGAAGGGGTAACTGTGGCACGTAAGTGTTTTATCATTGAAATGGGGATGGGTATCGACCAGCACGGGCAGGAACCGACTGTAGCGGCGGCTAGGGCTGTACGAAATGCGATCGCCCACAATGCTCTCCTAGGCGTCTGGGAAGTCGCGGGTTTGACTGATCCGAATCAAATGATTGTTGAGGTTAAGGTGGCTGTTCCTTACCCGGAACAAGTGCGGCACGAGGAGGTGTTGGCAGTGTTACCTTTTGGGAGCAAAACTCTGATTGTAGAACAAGGGGGCATGATTGTGCCAGGAAGGGCGATCGCCTCTCTGAATGATAAAAATGATGAAATGCTGATTGCTGTGGCGGCTGTGACTGTTTTTGTGGAGACTCAGGACTAATTTTTGAGTGTTTGAATGAGTCGGCGCTGAAGTGCGATCGCCCGTTAGAAAAATATTAATTTAGGCGAAGTTTCCCAGCAGCAAAGGCAAAGTCCGATCGCGTGAAAGTGCGATCGGACTTTAGCTAAAATTACGGCTGGCTGATATAGCAACCGCCACATCGGTGAGGACATAAATAACCGGAATGAATAGAGGCGATACCCGTACTGCATCAATGGTTTGATTCGGGTTATGCAACTGTCAACTGTCAACTGTCAACTGTCAACTGTCAACTGTCAACTTTTGGTTGACCATTTGCAAGTGGGCCTGAAGGTTGGGCAATTTCTGGGTAGCCCAAGCCTTCAACTGGGGATATTGTCCTTGTTGAGATTGAGCCTTAAACAGAGCAACAGCCTGATTGTGGCTGTCGATCATCGCCTGCTTGTAAGCTGCGTCAAAACTTGTACCGGAGAGTCGCGAAAGTCGATCGGTCATAGCTTTGTTCTGGCTGCTCATCTGCTTTGGCAATTCTACGCCCTTTTGCATTGCTAAGCGCATCAGTTCTTGATTTACCTGCGTGTGTTCCGTCACCATTTCTTGCCCGTACTGTTTAACAGCAGCACTAGAACTGCGCTGCACGGCCATCCTACCGAGCTAGCTGCACTTCCAGCATACCAGCTTGAGCTGCTTGGATCACAAAGTTGCTGTCTCTGCTGAGAGAATTAGGAGAATTGTTGTTTGTTCAAGAGCTGGGAGAACGGCCGGGATTGTTATTTGCTGGGGCTATTTGGAGTGTTGCTAGGGCTGCCGCCGGGGTCGTTATTGTTGGTGGGGGCAGTTGAGTCAAAAGGACGGCCGCCGGGATTGGTATTGTTGTTCGGATCGCTGACGGGAGCTTCCGAAGAACGATCGGGATTGTTATTGTTGCTGGGGCTATTTGTATCGTCAGAAGGGCTGCCGCCGGAATTGCTATTGGTGTTGGTATCGATACCAGTAGAGTCCGAAGGACGGCCGCCGGGATTGGTATTGTTGTTGGGATCGATCGCTATCAAGTTAGCAGAATTTGAATTGTGGGAGCCGTTAGTCTGGCGGTTTAATTCTGCGAATCCGGGCACGGCGAGCAACGAACTAACGCCGGCAATTCCGGCAACAGTAAGCAATTTTACGAACAAATTTTTGCGATTGAGTGAAGTCATGAATTTCTAAGCCTCTAAGTTTTCAAGAGTACGATCGCCCGCAACTAGGGACGATGATCGGATACTGTATTGCCTTTTTTGCGAAACAAGTTGAGCAAACCTAACGCGCCCAGGATGCCTAACCATCCCAAATTGTTGGGGCGATCGCGCTGAACACTCAAAACTCCAGAATTAGTCTCAGTCGGCGCCGATGTCGTACCGGTGGTACCGCTTGTACCCGTGCCTGTCGTACCGCTTGTACCGCTTGTACCGCTTGTACCCGTGCCTGTCGTACCGGTGGTACCGCTTGTACCGCTTGTACCCGTGCCTGTTGTACCCGTACTGGTTGTGCCACTGCCTGTACCAGTTGTGCCCGTGCCTGTACCAGTTGTGCCCGTGCCTGTACCAGTTGTGTCCGTGCCTGTACCGGTTGTGCCTGTACCAGTTGTGCCCGTGCCTGTACCAGTTGTGTCCGTGCCTGTACCAGTTGTGCCTGTACCAGTTGTGCCAGTTGTACCGGTTGTGCCTGTACCAGTTGTGCCAGTTGTACCGCTTGTGCCACTGCCGACGCTACCGCTAGCACCGCCACCTGCACCGCCACCCGACTGGGCAGAAGCAGGCACTGCTAAGGAAACCGTTGCTAAACCTAAAGTACAAGCGCCTGCTAAAACAAGTTTCAACAATTTAGAAGATTTCATGGTTATGCTTGGTTTTACCTTGGAGAATCCTACGAGCGCTTTTGATTGCCAAAACCGCGGTGTCAAATTGACAGCGTAACCTGCAACTTTTCTCACATTCGCTGCCGTATCGTAAAGGTAAGGGAGGCATTTTATTTCCGTACCTTCAATGATTTTCGCCAGGGGAAGTTACAGCGCAACGTCAATAGTTTATAACGTATTACTTATAGTGCAGGTTCGCCATTCATCTTTAGGAACATTTGGTAAAATGGTGTTTTATTTCAGATGGTGGATGATATTTGATTTGGCAGTTAATTAGCTACATCAAAACTTAGGGATGGGCAGAGAAACCCGGTTTTTCGGAAAAATTTTGGCTGAGCGTTTCCCTCGTTTAGCTCCACCAGATGAGTTAGTTTGAAAATTTTTGTGAGCGCTATTTTTCCTTAACTTGCTGCTGGCAATTTTGACCCTCGCAGCATACCGCTCAAACTTTTCCAGGAAACTACACAATCTCAAAATCGCTCAGAGTCGCCTGCAACGCGAGCAACTTTTCAACGGCAAGGCTGTTGAGTCAGCTTTGACTGACGCTGCATTCCTCCGAAGGCGAGAGCGCGGCTATGACAGCGGCTCCCGTGCGCGACATTCCATTAACCAGTGGCG
The DNA here is from genome assembly GCF_036702805.1 of Microcoleus sp. A006_D1. NCBI lineage: Bacteria > Bacillati > Cyanobacteriota > Cyanophyceae > Oscillatoriales > Microcoleaceae > Microcoleus > Microcoleus sp. A006_D1. The sequence goes on along the minus strand of NZ_JAUBVZ010000005.1, from coordinate 204,871 downwards.
CGGCGCCCCCGTCAGAATTGCTGGTGAGTGCGATCGAGCAAACCCTGATATAGTAAACTCACAGGTATGCCAGAGAGCGGTTGTTCTCTAACAAATTTCCCCAGCCGACATCAACTATGCTGCATCGAATTCTGGCCAGAAGTAGCTCCAAGCAGTCTATGGATGACTGGTAATAATTTAGGTGGATATCTGTGGGATGCGGTGCTGTTCCCATCTTAATGTTGCTGTTTTGGAATTAATACAGCGCCCACGCGGGCGTGTTGCATATCCCATTGCAATTGAGCCAAAACCAGCAAGCTAAATACCATTACGGCTCCTGTAAACAGGAAAGACAAACCACCGATATAAGGCAAAATTAAAATCCCCAACAGGTGAAAGAAACTTGCAGCTAACAGCGCACGCGATCGCACTGCAAATCCCGTCCCCAAATACCCGATTGCGCTCAGTCCCAACCACAGAGGACAGAGATTTGCCAACACTTTTGCCCACCCCAATAAAATGCCCAAGTCGGTCAGCAGCAATCCTAATAACATCAGTATTACCCAACCGTAAAGCACCCAAGTCAGGCGTTCTTTTTTGACCCAACAGTACGTCCAGCTTACCATAGCCACTGTACCTACAAGGCTGAGTGCTGACCACAAACCTGCTTGCAACATCCAACTAACAGGCAAAAATTGTGCCGTACCAAACATGGGTATTAACAGCAAGCTCCACATCAGGCAAGCTCGATCTAGGCAAGTATAAAATGTTGAGTAAGATCGTTCTTTCCCTAGGGGAAATTTCACCTGCCAAAGCCCTTCTAAATCCTGAACGTCAAGGTTGAGCTGTTTGCGGCGCAGAGGCGGAACTGAATAATTAAAAAAAGTCATATTTTTCACAGAATTAAAATTCACGATTAGTTGCTTATGTACCTATATCAACAGCAATCGCTATAATTGCAATCAGTCAATCGGATTAATCTTGTCAGTTTTACGATATGTCCCAAGTAACAGTTATTCGCTGACACTTGGTAAAACAGGAAGAGAGAGATTTAAAGAGCTTATAAAATAGCTCTTCCGACAGATGGCTGCATTCTTGTTTATTGGATACTTTGAAAAAAGTAAACTTTGTTACAGAATTTATGCTCACTTCATCCCATCCTCTCAAACAGGTATTTCACTGCCCGGAAGAATCTGATTTTTACTCGCACTGCTTGGAAAGTTTAGTGTTAAATGCCAGCGACGAATCTCGAACTATCGTAGAGTTTGGTTCTGGTGAGGGAAGTCCAGTTATTAAGTCTTTGCTGAGAAGCGATTTTGACGGAAAAATACAGGGATTTGAGCTAAATAATGTAGCTTGGAAAATTGCTGAATCTCAAATTAAGCAATACGAACTGAGCCAACAATACACTGTCCACAATTGCTCTTTTTTTGATTCGTCTTTATACCAGTCGGCGGATTGTGTAATCTCAAATCCGCCTTACTTGCCGGCCGCGGATGACAAGATTTACCAGCCGCTGCTGCACGGGGGGAGTGATGGTTCTACTATTGCTAAAAAACTTTTGTCTTTGGACTGCGACCAAGTTTTGCTGATGGTTTCTAGCTATTCTAATCCTGTGGGTTTGATTGATTATGCCTTGGATCGAGGCTACTCGGTGGCGAATTTTGAGATTGCACCTTTAACTTTTGGCTATTACAGTTCGGAGCAGAAGGTGAAAAGCTCGATCGCCCATCTCAGAAAACAGGGCATGGCTTTTTATTCGGAAAATATCTATCTGCTGGCGGGAGTTTTGTTTCAGAAGCAGTCCGACTCCCACAGAGATTTGTCGATCGAGCTAATTCAGTTATTGACAGCGCTGTAAAATACAGCCCTGGTACTTTGGTGTGGTGCCGGGCCGATCGAGCTTTGACTCGATGGGGGCCCGGCACCCGCGCGCGATCGCCCTTTAATTGTGTTCTGCGGCTTGGATCGATCGCATTACAGCCAACCCAGCCCGATCGCCGATCGACTTCTCCTGATCGTATCCCAACACCAATTCCCACGCCTCCTGCGGGTATCTGTCAACCAGCGGCATCGCCACCTCATCAAGCATCCAGCGCCCGTGACGCTCATCTTCCCGGATGTGCAGTTCCCAATAACCCATCGCAGCCTGGGAGAGGCCCAGACGCTGGGCGGCGGCTAGATAATTGCGGTAAGCCACGGGCCCCGCCACCTCAAAATAGGTGAGTCCGCCGTTGTAGCGCAGAAAATGGCGCTTGCGTTCGGTAAGCAAGAAGTTGTGGTTGATGCTGGCGAGCACTTCCCAAGGCACTAAATCGAAGTAGGCTTCCGGTTCCGTACTCATCCCGAATTCTGCCAGCATTTGGGCAAAATAAGTCGAGTGCTTGCGGGCTAAGCGACCGCCGCCGTATTCTTCGATCAGCACCCGCGTCAGCGTTGACTGAATTTCGTTGCCGGCACCCCCGATGATGCGAGAAACGCGGCTGGCTTCCACTAAACCGTCGAAGGAGGCGATCGCCAGCAGGTGTCTGTATCCCCCTTCAGTCATCTGTTCTCGCAGGTAGCGATCGATGTCAGTGAGTTCTGGATCGACATCGGCGGCCGCGCGATCGCGCAGAGCTTGCTTGACATCCTCGATGTTTTGCAGCGCTGCAACGTCGATTTGGGCGCTTTCCCACTGCTGCCAGGGTGATTCGATGCGATCGCGCACAGAACGCAAATAGTGCGATCGCTCGTTGTTGTAGCGGCGCAAATCGTCGTACCAAAACAAGTTGAGGCGGTTGATGCGGTAGAGTACGCGCTGCAAGAAGCGGTGCGCGGCTTCATCGCCTTCGGGTTGCTGATATGCCGATCGGAGCGCAAAGGCGATCGCGCTTTCAAAATCGCTCACAAGTAACGGTTTTGCAGCCACCGTCTTGTCTAAATCCTCCACCTCTAGCAAATTGACAAATTGGCGATCGGCTGCTTCGTAATTTGGGAGTGCCGGTTGATTTTTAGGAAGACTCGGCGAGTCGATTTTTGGGAGTAAGTCTGCGGTATTTTGCATGGAATCAAGTTATGTTAACTCAGATGATTGTGCTGCCTGCCACCACAGCCAACCGTTGCAGATTGCTGAAGATTTTGGGTGCTTATTTTCAAGATAGCGAATCAGTCAGCCGCCTACACCTTTCTATTGATAGATATTTTTGACTTACCCTTGTTCTCTGCTCTTACTTTAACTAACTAATTACTTCTGACTGCCTCTGGGAGCGATCGACTAATTGGGGCTAATATTTCAGCATCTTGTTTAGCAGGCACAGCTTCCCGCCACGCTGCGATCCCGCCTGAGAGGAAAGCTAAATTAAAACCTATTTTTTGCAATTTTTGGTAGGCTTTAACCGATCGCCCTCCCCGCGCACAATAAAGTACAATAGTTGGATGAGGTTGATTGGATTTGACGCTCGATCGAGCAATAGCTTGCACTTGCTTGACACCGAATCCAGCTTCAATGTCAATGAGGGGAACCAGCGGACTTTCACCGATGCGATCTTCTGCGTACTCTTCGGGCGATCGCACGTCAATCAAAATCACAGGTTTCAACTTACCCTGCTGCAATTCGGCAACAGTTACTTTTTGGGAATTCAAACTGGCAATAAAAGTAGGGATATCCATGCGATTAATTAAGGAAACTGCACTCAGAGAACTAACAGCAACTAATATCGCACCAAGCGTTACAGGCAAAGGTCGAAAATAGCGAGCCATACCTTCTTTTAATTTGTCATTGAGCATTTTAATGTTTCCGAAAAACGGATAGAGTAATTGTCCGAGATAGCCAACAGGTATGCGATCGGAGACACCATATTTTCGGGGTCTTTTCCCTGCTGGCATATACAGAGTGCCAAACAGTAAATCTAACAGTGGCAACTGAACAGCAAAGTTTTTGTTATTTATTTTGGGAATTTTACTGTGATGCCATTGATGAAATTGTGGGGTAGCCACAAACCATTTCAGCACGCCAAATATCAGAGTAATATTAGCATGAATCAAAAACGCGATCGCCGCCGAATAAAGAGCATAAATTACAAAAGTTTCTTTGGTAAATCCCAACCAGACAAGAGGCATAATTTTGCAAATCTGAGTAAAAAGTTGCTCGCAGGGATGCACCCGCACTGCTGCCAACCAGTCCATGTGTTCAATGCTGTGATGGACTGCATGAAATTGCCAAAGCCAGGGTACTTCATGGAGCAGACGGTGAGCGATATAATATGCCAAATCTGAAACTACAACTGCTTCTACAAGCTGTAACAAGAGAGGTTGAGAAGCTACTTTGATTTGCAATTCCGGGTTGATGAAATTAGTCATCAGCGACAAAGTTACAGTCACAACAATAGCACCAAATCTACCAATAAAGTGACCAGTAAAAAAATAGGTGGCATCGGTTGCCCATCCCAGACGGAATATCTTTTGGCTGTGCAAGAAAAAGATTCTTTCGAGGGGAATGAAGATGCAGGCTAAGATGATGAAGCCTTTGACTATTTCAGGTAACATGAGATTCTTAATAATGTGGATATTTACTTCATCAATGGTTCTGTACCAGCAGCGCAGACAGGAACATCATTCTCAGTGATAGGATTAGGCGGTTGGGTATTTTCAGGAGAATTTGCTTCACACAGAATGGATACAGTAGTCTTTTTATTGTTAGCTGCTGGGGAAACAGGTACTAAAAATACAGCCCCGACATAGCTACGAAGATTATTGCTGCGGGCTACCCCATAACTAAACGCAGAATTTTTGGTAGATAGGGTTGAATAGTTATAGTTGATTGTCTGAGTTTTAATACCGAGGCCCAGGGCAGTAATGGAATTGGAAAATGCGCCTTTATCGGCAAAATAAGCTTGTTGGGCGCGGTTCATTGAGCTAATATATTGTTTAGCTTCTGACTGCTTCGCTTTATTACCACAACCGAGAAAAGAAGGGAGGGCGATCGCAGAAAGGATTCCAATTATCATGAGTACAATAATGAGTTCCACTAAAGTGAATCCCCCATCGATTTTTTTGTGGCGAGTAATGTTTGCTTGTGAAAATTGTGCTTTTTTCTTGAGTCCATCGAGTGGAAGATTTATTTTAAGCAACATGGTTGTTTTCCAAATGTGTTCGCAGAGTAGTTTTCAAGCAAGTCACGATCGGAGGAGATGCGCGAGGATAGTTAGGTTTTAGGTAAATGCCTCATTTGAGTGCGGTGAGGTTTGCAAAGTTCGCATACTGCGCCTTGGTTCTCTTCTATCTCTATTAAATCACCAGGCTATTTGACAAGTCAAGAGACTTTTCATCGACTTTTCATCGACTTCTCATCGACTTTAGACATTAGTGGTATTTAAGGGCGCGACTGACTATAATTGAAGAAATGATTAGAGGAACGGTGAGTTATGGCTGTGCAGTTGCTCAAAAGACTTTTCACAGTAGAAGAATACCATAATATGGGTAAAGCTGGGATTCTTTCCGATCGCGATCGCGTAGAATTGATAGAAGGAGAACTTGTGCAAATGGCCGCTATTGGAACTCGTCACGCAGGTTGTGTGAACCGCATTACCCGAATCTTTTGCCGGCTTCCAGAAGAAAGGGCGATCGTGACTGTACAAAACCCCATTCAAGTCAGTCAGCGAACTGAACCGCAACCCGATTTAGTATTGCTGCAACCTCGCGCCGATTACTATTCAACCGCCCATCCCCTACCATCGGAAGTTTTGCTGTTAATAGAAGTAGCTGACACTTCGATAGACTATGACAGAGACGTGAAACTTCCGATTTATGCCCGATCGCAAATTCAGGAAGTCTGGATAGTCAATTTACAGGAAAACTGCTTGGAAGTATACCGCCAACCAACGGTTAACGGTTACAGTTTAATGCTGAGGTTTTGGCGGGGCGACGAAGTTTCGCCGCTGGCTTTTCCCGAATTTGTAGTTAGTGTGGATTTGGCGATCGGCTAAATCATGATTACTTGCAGTTTAGCCGATCGCGAAAATACTCCTCATACAAACTGCATCTCGCACTGCAATAATTGCCATCCAGTTTCACCAACCCCATACTGTTCAATTTAAACCCTAATTCTAACCTCAATCTGACGGAATTTGAGACACTCACAACCTCTCTCATCGCCTCGATTAATTCGGGATATTTTTCTAAATTCCACAAATGCCGACGCAAATGATCGCTGTAAATTCCTGCCTCCGCTGTCGCCGATTTCAGCAATTGATTTAACGTCACATCTTGACAGACAATGCGATACATAGCCAGCCGCACTAAATAGGGATGTCCGCCCACTAACGCCATCAATTCTGCAATTTCTGTCGCACTCCAATTCAGTTTGTGTCGCGCTGCTAACTCATGCACTTGCTGCGAATTAAACTCCGACAATTCTATCGGCAATCCGACATTAAACGGCGATTTATTCACATCCAGCGGGATATAAACTTCGGTGGAATGTACCACAATTAAACGAAATTTTTTCCAAATATCTCGCCGCTTCGCTTCTTCGTGCAAAGCGCGCAACAACCCAAAAAAGTCATCGGCAATTTCCGGCGATTCAAAAAGGCGATCGCTCTCATCCAAACCGAGAGTCAGAGGTGGTGACGATTCTGACAGCAAATACTGTTCAAAGTAAGCCTTGCAGCACTGATTGCTGCCAATCAAATCGGCTAATTCCCAACACTTCGGCAACTGTTCCAGCATTCCTAACTCTTGACCGACGCTAGCACAAAACCACTGCAAAAATGTATCGGAATTAGCGAATATTCTCCGATTTGCGAGCTGAAAACTCAGCGCTACCGTGCGAGAACCTTGCACTTCTGCATGATGCAAAATCCGCGCCATCAAGGAAGTTTTGCCCATCTGTCTGGGTGCTTTGATGCGGATCAGGGCTCCCGGTTGGGCGATCGCCTCGTAACAGCGCGATTCTATCGGAGGGCGATCGATATAAAAACGAGAAGCTAAATCTACTTGTCCTCCCGGCAATTCCGGTGCTGCTGCGGGTTGGGGTTGAATTATTGACTGTTTTGTGCTAGTAATTTCGTTCCAATTTACAGCGAATTCATTGTCAGTATTTAACGATGTGCGACCTTCTTTAATGGTAGTTAAAATTTCTAATAATAACTTTGATGAGTCGTCGGCACAGCGCCACAACCAGGGCTGAATTCCTTGTAAATAACTGAGTAAATCAAAGGAAAGCGGTGTATTTAATTCAATAAAAATTGGTAGAATAGCTGGTTTGTTAGCGGTGAGATTGTGCAATTGTTTGGCTAGCTGCACTTGTTCTAATACCATTTCGCTCGCAGCAGATTCTGCGGATATCAGCATCAGAAAATAATCGGAAAGCTTTAAATACGAGCGTGAGTCGCTGCTGTTGTTAATTAAAAAGACTTCGTGGCCCGCGGCGCTCAAAGTTTGGTGCAACTGCTGGAAAAAAATGTTGTTTGAGAGCGATCGCGCGTTAGCGAAGCCCGCCCCTACGGGAGGCTGATCAAGGAAGACGATCGCAATTTTGGCTATTTTGGCTGCGATCGACTGTGTTTCTACCGATTCGCACTGAGTCTCAAAATCGGCTATATCGCGCCATTCCTGGCCCAAGCCGCGACAAATTTCGATGAAATTAGCATAATCCACAGGTTTGCCATTCAGGAAATGACTGACAGTAGATTGGGCTATCCCTAAATCCTCAGCCAGGATTTTCTGACTGGGAAAGCCATTTCTCAGCAGAGACGATTTAACTGCGGGAATGTACTGGAGACGCAGCCTGAGCGATCGAGGCATTGCTTATAACGATCGAGACACTGAAACCATCATAAATGCCTATTGTCCTAAAGTCGATAAAAAGTCGATGAAAAGTCGATGAATTCTCAAATAAGTCACTCGTCAACTCAAATAGCGGCCTGATTAGATGAGAAATAACAAGGTTGGATCGCATCAAAACGAGGTAAAAGCATTGTGCATTCTATCCTAATTTGGTCGCTGGCATCAGCCACTAATCGATCGGGTTTCGCCTTCACACCACCGATGTTTTGGTTTGTGCTGGGAGTTATGCTAAGTGCGATCGATCTTTTCATCCAAAAAACTCAGCCCCAAAAATACAGGTTTTACCTGCTGATGATGGGAGTTGCTGCTCTAATTTCATCCTTTATTTTGTGGAGAGGATCGGTAGCATTTCAATTCAGTTGGGCAAACGTAATGTATGAAGATTTTGACTGGCAGATATCCTACTGGATGGGAATATCTCTCGCTCTGAGTATCTGGATTAGACCGATTTTCATTGTTCGCAAAAAGTTTGTGATTCCCGAAGCAACGGAAGCGACAACTATCTCTGAGATTTTCCCCGGAGAAACCGGAATGGTGATTTATGAAGGTGCTTCTTGGAAAGCTCGCAACGAAGATTCCCAAGGAATCGCACCCAGACAAAAAGTATACGTTTTGCGTCGCGAAGGCAACACGCTGATTGTGATACCTGACAGATTAATTAACATCAACAGCTAAGTCTCAGTTGGCTTCTCGATCAATCGGCGATTGAAATCGCTTCTACACAAGCAAAGTCCGCCTTCGCGGACTAAGAAATTAACTTTCAACTGTCAACTATTTACCAGGAGTTTCAGTATGTATCAGTATTTTTTGATGGTGTTGTTTGCAATCACCGGAGTATCTTTAGTCAGCAGCGTTAAAATTGTCCGTCAAGGAGATGAGGCTTTAGTTGAAATTTTCGGAAAGTACGATCGCAAAAAACTCGAACCTGGCTTGACATTTCTGATTCCGTTTGTCGAAACAGTCGCTTATAAACAAACTCTGCGGGAGCAAATGTTAAAACTGCCACCGCAACAATGTGCAACTAGCGATCGGGTTTTTGTCACTCTTGAATTTATTGTGTACTGGCGAATCATTGACTTAGAAAAAGCTTCTTACAAAGTTCAGAATCTCAAGGAAGCCATGTTCAATATGCTGATTCTTTCCATTCGGACTCAGATTGCTAAATTAACTGTCGAGGAACTTCATACAGCTCGCCATCAACTCAATAATACTTTAGTGGAGGAGTTGGATACAACCACCGATCCGTGGGGTGTGAAGTTTACGAGGGTGGAATTGCGCGATTTTGCGATCGGCAGTAAAGTGACTAAGCCCGAATATTCCGACAAAAAAGAAGCACAAAAGTTGCGATATTAGGAACATCCCATTTTTGCAACAAATATATCCGTAGGGGCGAAGCATTCCGGCAATAAATCTCTGCTGCTAACGAATAAAATATCTGCCGGAATGCTTCGCCTTTACCAACTTGGGATTCTTGCAATTCATTCCCTCTCAAACTATCGGTTTTACTAGAAAAACAGAGAGTACACTACCATGAGTCAACAAAAATTTCAGTTATCTAGCCTTTCACTTTATCGTTACGAATGCTTGTTGTTTTTAATCTACGTCGGAGTAATTGGCGTGCTAGCTAGCCCCTCATTTATTAACGACGAAATTCTGGAGCTGACATCGGAACCAAAACAGTATCTTAGCTCAATGAACAGAGAACAAAAAGCCTATTTTACTCAAAAAAACACTTTGGCTAATTCTGTTGAAGCATTAGGAACAGGCATTTAAACTGAAACCCCAAATTACAAGTATTCAGTTCGCGCCACCAAGCAAGCAGCATTTAATTATGGAGTATCCAAGCACCCAAAAAGTACAAGTTATGTGGGCGGTGTCTTTGTAGTTCCTGCTAAAGAAGTTGAACCAAATGCTGCCAAACATGAACTCAAGGCAATAGCCATATTGTGCAAAGCTGATTCTCCCGGTTCAATTCAACCAGCAGAACCTACTTATCAAAATGGTAAAACTGTTTGTGGCAAAGGCACGACAGCAGTAACAGAATAATCGAATTTCAGGGCGGATAATGACAGCCTATCGCGAGTTAAAATCGGCATTTAATTCACTTTTTTAGGACTAAAGTCCTTACTACAAACAGAGAGGAGATAATACCATGAGTCAACATGATTTTAAGCCAGCTAGCCTTTTCTATAAGCGTGCTTCTAAGTCAGCTAGGATTTTATATGATGGTTGTGGATGCTTAGTGATTTTAATGTTCCTTACAGCGATTGCTATGCCATCTTTTCTGAATATGGCAAATAAGTCTAAGCAATCGGAAGCAAAACAGTATGTTAGTTCACTGAACAAAGGTCAGCAAGCTTATTATGCAGAAAAAAATGCTTTTTCCACTTCTATTGAAGCTTTAGGACTTGGACTTAAAACAGAAACCACCAACTACAAGTATTTACTTTTTGTGACAAATAAAGCTGCTTTAAATTATTCAGTTTCCAAGCAAAAAAAAGAAAAAAGTTATGTTGGCGGTGTGTTTTTAGTTCCTGATTATCCAACTGCTCCTAAAAATGCAATGACAACACAATCCATCTTGTGCGAAGCTGATTCTCCCGGTACAATTGAACTAGCGGAACCAACTTATCAAAATGGTAAACTGATTTGTGGTAAAGGCACAACACAAGTGACAAAATAATCTAACTAGAGGCAAGCTGATGACAGTCGATTACCAATATCAAATCGGCGGTAGTCTCCCGCAAGATGCACCTACTTATGTAGTGCGACAAGCTGACTCGGAACTTTATCGAGCTCTCAAAGCCGGAGAGTTTTGTTACGTGCTCAATTCCCGACAAATGGGCAAATCTAGCTTATTAGTTCAAACCGTACAAAAGCTCTCGGCCGATCGCATTGCTTGTGCTACGATCGACCTTTCGGACATTGGCAACCAGCAAGTCTCTCTAGACAAGTGGTACGGCGGCGTCGCTTACAAACTTTTGTGCAGTTTCAACCTGTTTAACGCAGTCGAGTTTATGACTTGGTGGCGAGAGAGAGAATTGATGTCGCCAGTCCAACGTTTAGGAGAGTTAATTGAAGAATTATTGCTGGTCAAGATTTCTCAAAATATTGTCATTTTTATTGATGAAATTGATAGCGTTCTCAGTTTCAAAGAATCGCTAGATGATTTTTTTGCCTTGATTAGGTCTTGCTACAATAAACGGGCGCACAAATCAGAATATCAGCGGTTAACATTTGCTTTGCTGGGAGTCGCTACGCCATCGGATTTAATTAGTGATGCAACTCGCACGCCGTTTAATATTGGTCGAGCTATTGAACTTCAGGGCTTTAGCTTACACGAATGTTTGCCTTTACTCAAGGGGTTTGAGGGGAAAGTTGATAATCCTCAAGAAGTTTTACAAGAGATTTTGGAGTGGACTGACGGACAACCGTTTCTGACTCAAAAGCTGTGTAAACTGATTGTTCAATGGAAGGAAGAAGGTTCGGCAGCGGATTTTGTAACGGATTTAACGGATTTAACGGAAAAAGGTTCGGCAGCGGATTTTGTAACGGATTTAACGGATGGAGAAAGGATTGAAATCCTTACTAAGAACCGATTGTTGATTGGGGAGATTGTGCAAGCTCAGATTATTGAGAATTGGGAAGCTGCTGATGAGCCAGCGCATTTGAAAACAATTCGCGATCGCCTTTTGAGAAGTCAGCACCGCGCTAGTAGGTTATTAGGGCTATATCAAAAAATATTGCAACTCTCAGAACCCCCCGATTGTACGGGCGTTGGATGGTGCGTGTCCGCCCTGGCTGGGGGAATCTGGGCGGATGATAGTTCCGAGCAAACTGAATTGCGACTGAGCGGATTAGTGGTAAAACGAGGCGGAAAATTAACCGTATCCAACCGCATTTACGCAGCTATATTCAACCATAATTGGGTAGAAAAAGCACTAGGTGACTTGCGGCCTTATGCGGAATCTCTAACAGCATGGATAGTATCAGATTGTCAAGATGAATCTCGCTTGTTGCGGGGTCAAGCATTGCAAGATGCGCGAGAATGGGCGACTGGTAAAAGCTTGAGTACGCAAGATTATCAGTTTTTAGCGGCTAGCCAAGAGGCAGAATTTGCCCAATTGTGCGATCGCGAGCAACAAACTCAAGCAGAAATAGAACTATTGCGCCGGGAAAATCAGTTATTAGAAAAACTATCCGCCGAGCAAAAACTTAGAAAAGTTACTCAACTTAAACTCTGGCGTGAAGAACGACTGAAAGTGCGAATTTTTACGGTAAGTTCAGTATTAATGATTTTCATCTTAATTGCTGCTTTTTGGATCAAGCCATCAATTGAGGAAAGAAATAACAAAATCCTGACTCTCAGCTTATTTTCCGAAACCCTATTTGCAGCGGACAAAAAACTGGAAGCTTTAATCGAAAGCATGAAAGCTGTCAGAGAAATGCAGCGATCGCTCGGAGTGAGTTCAGAAATTCAGACGCGAGTGGCGATCGCCCTAGAACAGGCAGTTTACAGCTTGCGGGAACGTCGCCTCTGGCAGAGTCAAGCCACTAACCTTGCTTTCGCGAGCTTCAGTCCAGACAGTCAAATACTGGCTACAGCTACCGATCGCAATGATATCAAACTTTGGCAAACTAATGGCACTTTACAAGCAACATTGACCGGGCATACAGATAAAATTATAAGTGCAATCTTCAATTCTAGCGGTCAGATAGTTGTTTCCGCCAGCCACGACAAAACGGTGAAAATTTGGCAAGCCAACGGAAAGTTGATGCACGATTTAACAGGACACAGGACTAAATTAACCAGCATCAGTTTGAGTCCAGATGGTAAAATTATTGTTTCAGCAAGTGCCGATGGAACTGTTAAACTATGGCAGATGAACGGGCAAGAATTGTCAAGTTTTCAAGTGGATAAAGGTTGGATAACCAGCCTGAGTTTTAGCCCCGACGGTCAGATACTTGCTGCGGCTGGTACTGATGGTACTGTTAAACTGTGGAGTTTGACCAAGGTTGTGCAAAAATTGCAAAAACAGCAGTCAATCGAGGCAAGTAGCGATATCAAGTTGCTCAGAAGTTTACAGTTCGATCGCGATCGAATTGTGAGTGCAAGTTTCAGTCCCGACGGAGCCATGTTGGCGGCTGCAAGTGCTGGAGGAACTGTGAGAACTTGGAGCAAAGACGGCACAGCGCTGAGTATTTTAAAGCATACAAGTGGATTGACAAATATTAGTTTTAGTCCCGACAGTCAAATGTTGCTATCTGCAAGCAAAGATAAAATGTTGAGACTCTGGAAAATTGACGGTACATTGCTCAAAACTTTAACAGGTAACAAGGCTGCTGTTTGGAGTGCGAGTTTTAGTCCTGACGGTAAGGCGATCGCTAGTGCGAGTGCTGATGGTACGGTGATACTGTGGAATCTTAATCTTGACTATTTGTTGGTGCAGGGTTGCAATGTCGCCCGGAATTATTTTCAGACAAATGCGATCGCCAATTCCAGCAACCGCCACCTCTGCGACGGGATTGAAAGTCAATCAGGCGATTTTAGATTTTAGATTTACTCCGAGGAACCGGGTTTCTGCGTAAGTCTTGATATGCTTAAATTTGGTAGCAGCTAATAAATCATAGGTCAGGGCGATCGGTGTATTCAACTCTAGAGCAAAAGTACCAGCGCCTGCAAACACAGTTAACGGGCGGCATCATCGCCCTTGGCGGCATTTTCTGTACAGGTACTCTGTGGTATTGGCAGGTGGAAAAATGGTCTCTGCTGGATGCCGCTTACATGACAGTATTTACCTTAGCAACTGTCGGCTACGGGGAAATTCACCCCCTCGGCAGACGCGGGCGAATGTTTACCATGTGCCTGATTTTGATGGGCGTTGTGGCGATTGGTTTCATCGTCAACCGCTTTACAGAAGCGCTGATTCAAGGATATTTTCAAGAAGGAGCAAGAATTAGGCAGCAGCGGCGTTTGGTGGATTCTTTGATCGGGCATTACATTCTCTGTGGTTTCGGGCGCACTGGGCGGCAGATTGCGCTGGAATTTGAGGCAGAAAATATTCCTTTTGTGGTGGTAGATTCGGCGGTGCATTCGGTTGAGGCAGCTTTGACGCTGGGGTACACGGCGGTGCAGGGAGACGCGACACTGGATGAAACTTTGTTGAATGTGGGGATCGATCGCGCAATTTGCATAGTAGCCGCTTTGCCGTCGGATGCCGAGAATTTATACACTGTGCTGTCGGCGAAAACTCTGAATCCGAAGGTACGGGCGATCGCCCGCGCCACCACAGAGGAAGCCGTAAAGAAGTTGCAGCGTGGCGGCGCGGATGCCGTCGTATCCCCCTACATTACGGGGGGAAAACGCATGGCGGCGGCAGCTTTGCGGCCTCAAGTTATGGATTTTTTAGACGGGGTTTTGACGGGTACCGAGAGTGCTTTTTACATGGAAGAATTTCTGGTAGATCCGAATAGTTGTGTCTACGTCGGACAAACTTTGAGAAATGCCAAGCTGCGATCGCAATCTGGGGCGTTAATTGTAGCGATTCGGCGCGCTGGCGGGACTTTGATTGTCGGGCCAACTGGAGACACTGCGATCGAAGGAGGAGATATGCTGATTTGTTTGGGCACTGCTGAACAATTGCGCGCCCTGAATCAAATCCTCAGCCCGCTGAGTTCTCGCGTCCCTCGCCCTCCGAAGTAATACGATTTCAGGTTTGATCGTTCGGAATGCAAGTCCTGTTTTGGGGCGGTTGCGGCGGGCGAATGAGTTAACGCCGGCTGGTTGGGGAAGTTGGCGGGGTTGGAAGGTGCGATCGCACGTTGGGAGAAGTTCTATTTGAATCCGTTTCCGTCTGGGGAACAGTTGGAGGCGTTGGGGATGGTGCTGGGAGTGGAGGCGCGACAGTTGAGGGAGATGTTGCCACCTGTGGGGTGGAGATGAAGTTGGAGTCAATTCGTTTATGTGGGGCGTGTTATGGGAGTCGCCTTGTCATAGGATTGAGTGGTAGTTTAAGGGGATGCAGGGGTGTGGGAGGCATGGGTTAAGGTTGCGATGCGATCGGAGTGTCCTCATTGTGGGGCGCGGTTTAAGGTGTCGGCCCTTTGGGTGGATGGCCAGTGTCAGCATTGTTTTCTGGAGTTTGGGGAAATGGTGAAGTATCAGAAGTATTTATAATTCCTTTGACTTGGAGAATTTTTTCATAGTCTTCTTGAGTCAGTGGACAATCAATCAAATCTAAAAATTGTTGCTTTGCTAAATAACACTGTTTTGCCATTTGACCCAAAAGATTATCAGGAATATCTTTCATCTTCTTTGTATGGCTTGTTTTAGTTTTTACTGCTGTTTTTTTGCCATCTTGGGTAAAGTAAATGAAATAATGATGATCTCCTTCTGACTCTTGAAATCCCTTTTTTAATAATCCAGACTCAACTTTTGATTTCGGGCGTGGCATTCTAGACCTCTTCAATTTGGTTGAGTAACTGCTCTCTTAAATGTTGAGCATCTGAGGCTAGATCCTCAACACTCGCTTTGGCATATTCATCCCACATCATCACAATTTGTTCATTAATTTCATAAATTAAATCATCACGAGTATAAGCAAAAACGTCAATCCCTATGTTAGGTTCTTCAACAACAAATAATTGACTGGTATCTTCATCCATTTTAGGGGTCAGTCTTAGGGGATTTTTGCAAATAAAATTTCTCTCTAACCATGAAATTTCTCGCAAAATAATGGGAGATAGTTCTACAGGTTCTATTCTGGTAACATCTGTTAGTTTAGTAGGATGACCCTCAGCATCCAAAGTAAACTGACCTGTTACCTGGATTAGCTGGCGACGATTTTCAATCATTGAATCTTCTAACTCTTCCAGGTAAAAACATTCGATTTCCTGGTGAGTAGGTGGATACCTTAAAACTACCGTGCGTTTATCAAAGTCAATGCGAATTAGTTCTCCTGTTACTGTCATTACAGTATCTTCAGAGGATTCTTGATTGAGCCAATCATTGATATAAGCGGTAGATTCGTTGGTGAGATTTAATTCAGGTCTATCAGCTCGTGAAAATCCTAAACTCCAATTTTCTCCGGCTTTTGGTAGGATTCTTTTACTTTCTAATAAAGCTCTATTCCTGAGTTTTGAATCGGGGAAAATATCCTGAACTTGGTTAAAGTTTGAATGGATTAAACTGGAAAAAAATGCCTCCATTTTTTCCATAATTGCTGTATAATGGCCCAAGTGACTATTAAAATCAGAGTGCAGCACAACAGGAAGGGTATAGCTTCCAGGTTGAGGAATGCTAGCACGTAAAGCATAACGCTGCTGCATTTCCAAAGGCACTTTAAATCGTTGTTTCACTGTCCATTTTTCTTCGACAGTAGCGAGTAGGTAAATAATTTGTTGCAATCCACCTAGAACACGCACTAAAATTTCGATGGGGACTTCACAATTCTCCATTTCCTGACCCATCAAGCGGATAGTGGCTTTTGCTTCTGGGGGTTGTGCGAGAGACATTTTTCTAGATAGTGGCTTTTATTGTTTCTTAATCTTAACCTGAGAAAGGCTTAAAAGCTAAATATTTTTCTGGTATCTCTAGCCTGGTATCTCTGACAAGGCGCATTATTCCAACAGAGGCAATAGCACTATCGTTCTACCCTGCTAACCTACTTGCCAAATGCTGTATCCGATATAACCATACCGGAATCACAGGCTCACCTGTTTTCAGTCATACGATCGCCCTCTCCATATCAAACTCTACCATTTGGAGCGATCGCACTCTACCCCTTCACCCTCTCTCGCGATCGCCCATAAATCACATCCAACCACACCGGCACAACAAACTTACCCGTCAAAATCCAGATCCAGCGCCTCGCGGAACAGCTAACCGCCAGAATACCCAAAGGTCGAAATTTTTTAAAGCCGATGGTGGGATTTGAACCCACGACCGTTCGATTACGAATCGAATACTCTACCCCTGAGCTACATCGGCACAGACAATTTTGAATTATAGCACAACCTAAGCGAAAAAAGCAAGGAGTTGTAGAATTTAATTCACAACTCCACAACTCAAAACTCACAATTAGTTAAACGACAAGTTCGCCGTCAGTTGAGCCGCCTCGGGCCCCGGAATAAACTAAACCCCGCTGCATATCCAGCGTCAGCATAGTTTTGTCCCGAATTACCCGCGTGGCATTCTCCACACCCACAATCACCGGCACGCCCAAGCGCAAACCGATAATCGCGGCGTGAGAAGTCAAACTTTCCTCCTCCGTCACCACACCGGCTGCTTTGCGAATCATCTCCACAAAATCGGCGCTGGTGCGCTCTACTACCAAAATGTCTCCAGCGTGGAAATTCGCCACATCCGCAGCAGTGCGAGCAACTCTGGCCATGCCGCTCACCGAACCCAAACCGACACCGGTGCCTTTGCCTAAAACGGCTGTCACTACTTCAACTTTGATCAAATCCGTTGATCCGGCAACCCCTTGCAGAGTACCGGCGGTCATCACCACTAAATCTCCGTCGGATAGTAACTCTTTTTCCTGGGCGACATTCATCGCAGATTGAAATGTCTGGCCTGTGGAGGGCAAATCCAGCACCAGCAAGGGTTTGACTCCCCATACTAATTGCAGTTGTCGGGCTACGTCTACGTGAGGAGTAATTGCCAAAATTGGAGTTTTTGGTCGGAATTTCGAGACATTGCGTGCTGTAGAGCCGGTTTTGGTCAGCGTCATAATCGCCGCTGCGTTTAACTGTTCGGCGATTTGGCTGACTGCTTGGCTGATGCCGTTGGTGATCGATCGACCAACATCTTCTACATTTCTAATATTGCGCTTAATTCCTTCCCTCTCCATCCGCACCGCAATTCTCGCCATCGTCGCCACCGCTTCGACAGGAAAGTTGCCAACAGCCGTTTCATTGGAAAGCATCACCGCATCAGTTCCGTCGAGAATGGCGTTGGCCACGTCGGAAATCTCGGCGCGGGTGGGACGGGGATTGCTGACCATGCTATCGAGCATCTGGGTAGCGGTAATTACCGGAATCCCCATGCGGTTGGAAGTCGCAATCAGTCGCTTTTGCAAAATCGGCACGTCTTCGGCGGGCAGTTCCACGCCCAAATCGCCCCGGGCGACCATCACGCCGTTGCAAAGGGCGAGAATTTCTTCCATTTGTTCGATCGCCTCGTGCTTTTCGATCTTAGCAATCACCGGTACTTGCTTGCCGGCACTGGCAATCAGCTCTTTAATTTCCAGCATATCCTGGGGATTCCGCACGAAGCTCAGAGCCACCCAATCGACACCTTGGTCGAGGCCGAACATTAAATCTTTGCGGTCTTTATCTGTGAGTGCCTTAATTGACAGGTAAACTCCCGGAAAATTCACGCCTTTGTTGTTGGAAAGCGGCCCGCCGACGACAACGCGGCAGTAAAGTTCTCCCGCGCCGCGGTCTACTTTTTCGACGCGCATTTCTACTTTTCCGTCATCCAGCAGAATTACGGCTCCCTCTGGGACTTCCGAAGCTAGGGGCTCGTAGGTGAC
This sequence comes from Microcoleus sp. A006_D1, assembly GCF_036702805.1. Classification (NCBI taxonomy): domain Bacteria; kingdom Bacillati; phylum Cyanobacteriota; class Cyanophyceae; order Oscillatoriales; family Microcoleaceae; genus Microcoleus; species Microcoleus sp. A006_D1. Next base: position 186,527 of record NZ_JAUBVZ010000005.1, on the reverse strand, counting down.
GGAGGAAATCAGTTCTGTACCGGCAACCGGGCGGCTGGTCAAAATGAAAGGATCGCCGTTTTTGACAACTATAGAGCCTGTTTCAAAGCGCCCTAAACGAATTTTCGGGCCCTGGAGGTCTTGGAGGATGGCGACCGGCTGGTTGAGTTCAAAGGAGGTTTGCCGGATTAAGCGAATGCTGCGCTGGTGGTCTTCTTCTGTTCCGTGGGAAAAGTTGAGCCGCAAAGTTGTCGCACCAGCTTCAATCAGGTTCCGCAGCACTTGTGGGTCGGATGTGGCAGGGCCAATGGTGGCGACAATTTTAGTTCGGCGTAGGGCTTTTGGCGGTTGCATGAATTGAGATGGGGTGGCTGGAGGATTTATTGTTGAAATTTCGGCTAATGTTTCATCTTTCAATACCAGCAATGACGCTAGTCTGAACTCTTAAAAATTTTGATATTGGTCAAAACAGCAGGCATTGACCAATATATAGAATATCTGACTTTTTACCGATCGGTAATCTTTTCTTGGCGATCGCCCTTTTTTGAAAATATTTCCGCTCCCAGGCTTGACATAAATACAGATATACCCATTTATTTGAGTTGGGCTGCTCTGCCCTTTGACTAATCTAGCATTGGTATGGTTTCCGAGCAGCAATACTTTGCTTGTGGTGCAGGGGCTAGCGTCTTCTGAGCCAACTCAGTTTTTTTACCAAACTTTACTATTTGGAGACTTGTATCTTATACTACGCAAGTGTGAAATATTAAGGAGTGTTAACAAAAATGTCGGAGGCAGGACGGCCGCTGACAGTGCCGAAAGAGTTTCTGAGTCCTCCGGGTGACTTGAATCCGACGCTGCTGTTGTTTTTGAGTGCATTAGCGATTATCGCGATTTCCTTTGTGGGCTACTGGTACGGGGACTGGCCGGATTGGTGTTGTTTTTCGCTGAACGTGCTGGCGTTACACATGGCTGGAACTGTGATTCACGATGCGTCTCACCACGCGGCTCACCGCGATCGCACGATTAACGCTATTTTGGGACACGGTAGCGCGCTGATGTTGGGCTTTGCTTACCCGGTATTTGCGCGGGTACATATGCAGCATCACGCCCACGTCAATGACCCAGAAAACGATCCAGACCATTATGTTTCTACCGGCGGGCCTCTGTGGTTGATTGCTGCGAGGTTTTTTTACCACGAGATTTTCTTCTTTAAGCGCAAACTGTGGCGAAAACACGAACTTTGGGAATGGTTTTTCAGCCGTTTGTTTGTGATCGGAGTGGTTTATATCTCCATTCAGTATGACCATTTAGGTTATGTGCTGAACTTTTGGTTTTCTCCTGCTTTGGTGGTGGGATTAGCCTTGGGGTTATTTTTTGATTATTTGCCGCACCGTCCGTTTCACGAGCGCGATCGCTGGAAAAATGCCAGAGTATATCCAAGTCCGATTCTGAATATTTTAATTTTGGGGCAGAACTATCATTTGATCCATCACTTATGGCCTTCAATTCCTTGGTACAATTACAAGCCAGCTTACGAAGCTGTGAAGCCGCTATTAGATGAAAAGGGTTCTCCTCAAAGTCTGGGAATATTGGAAGGGAAGAAGGACTTCTGGAGTTTTATATATGACATCTTTTTAGGGATTAGGCTGCATCACAAGAAGGCTAATGATTGACAAAAAATCCGGTTTCTTCGAGAAGCCGGTTTTTTTATAAGTTATTGTAGGGTGCGTCAGTTTGGTAATTCTCAATCATCACCGAAAATATCACAACTGACGCACCATTTATTCCGGGCGTGCGTCAGTTGTAAGATTGTGAGGAAAGTCGCGAAAATCTCATTGTTTACTTTGCACTGTACCGTCTACTTACCAAAGAAACCGAGTTTTTCAAGTGGATTCGCTGTAACCGGGTAAATTTAAGGCGATCGACAAAGCACGATCTAATTCCACCAAAGTAGACTCAGAAAGTATCCCGCGTTTACGCAAGAGGCGAGTTTTCGCTAAAGCTCTAACTTGTTCTCCAAGTGCTATTGAATCGCGATCGAATCCCCCGTCAGGAGCAATTATCAGTACCTGAGTGCGATAAATGCGGCGTGTAGGGCGATAAGTGGTACAAGGAACCACAAGCACAACTTGACTCGACGCATTTATCGAATCATTACTAACAATAATGGCTGGGCGAGTCCCTCCTTGTTCTGAGCCTTGAACGGGTTCAAGATTGACATCATAAACTTCACCGCGTCTCATATTCAGACTCACCTATTAGCAAAGCTTCCCAGTCCGCCGCCTCAAATTCTTGACAAATTGTCAAAGCTTCTGCTTGATATTCTGTATCGTTTGCCATTTCTGAAAAGTCGGCATAAATCACTCTATCTGCCTTGAGACTTGCTAACTGCGGAGGTTCACTATTGTTATCAATTAGCTCAGCACCGTAAGCAATACAAGCAAGAATATCCTCTCGCTCTATACTTGGATACTGCTGAATAATTGCCTCGATAGTTGCTCCGCTAGCTAGGCAATCTAGAATCAGGGAAACCCAGATGCGATGTCCCCGTATACTGGGCTTGCCAAAACATATATTCGGATCGATCGAAATCCGAGATAATAGATTTGTTCTGTTCATAAAACATCCTCCTCTACTAAGCATAACACAAAAGATTTGCCAATTCTAACTCAGTTAAAAATAAACCCACCGTTGCTGGTGGGTTAACTTTTTAATCAATCAAAAAGTGATTTTCTTATTTTTCCCCAGCAACCGCGACGGCTAAATTCCAATCGGGGCGCAAATTTTGAGCTCCGCGCAAATAAGGATGATAAATTTCAGTGTGTGCGGGCCAATTGATGTGAATTAAAAAACGGATGCAGCGTTCTAAAGCACCCTTAACGTGCATTTGCTGAACGTCTAATAAAGGAACATTGCACCAGCGGGGACGTTCGCGGGCGACTGCGGCCGGAAAGATAGCATCCAAATCGCGGGTGACAGAAAAGGTGACACTAATAATTAATTCGGGATTTAGATCATTTCTTGTTTCTAATTCATCTAATAGTTCTCTCACCGCTTCTCGAATTGCTTCTACCGAATTATCGCTGGCAGTTGTTGCCCCGCGAATCGCCCGCACTTGCCACTCCACGCAAATATTCTCCATTTTTTTGTCAGTTGTCAGTTGCTAGTTGTCAGTTGTGAGTTGTTAGTTGTCAGTTGTTAGTTGTTAGTTGCAATTACCAATTACCAATTACCAATTACCAATTACCACTGCCAACTGACTACTGACTACTGCCAACTGCCAACTGCCAACTGCCAACTGCCAACTGACTACTGCCACTGCCAACTGCCAACTGACTATTTAATCACGGACGATACAGCCACAGCGGTAAACCGCTAGTAGAAAGCTCGAATTCCAGCAAATTCTTGTAAGCTGAAAGCCCGGATGTATCCAGACTACTCCCCAAGATGCGATTTAGGAAAGGTTTTTGTTTTTCTAGGGTGCAGCATTCGGTTTTTTCGGGGTCGAGGCCTGCGAGTTCGGCTGTCCAGCGGCGAGCGTCCTCTTCTGTTCCCAGTCGATCGACCAAACCCAATTCTAAGGCTTGCTGGCCGGTAAAAACCCGACCGTCGGCAAAAGTTTTGACCTTTTCAACTGCCAAGGAACGAGCTTGGGCGACGGTTTCGACGAATTGCAGGTAGCTGGTGTCGATTAAGTCTTGCAGAATTTGCTGTTCGGGATCGGTTAATTGTCGATCGAATGCCAAGATATCTTTATACGGCCCCGATTTAATCACCTGAAAAGAAACGCCGACTTTTTCTAGCAGCCCTTCTAGATTATTACCCCGGATAATCACGCCAATGCTGCCAGTAATCGTACCGGGATTGGCAACAATATGTTGGGCTCCCATGCCGATGTAAACTCCGCCAGAAGCTGAGATATTGCCGAAACTGGCGACTATTTTGATTTTTTCGCCCAAACGCTTGAGGGCGCTGTAAATTTCTTGGGAATCGCCGACTGTGCCGCCGGGGCTGTCTATCCGCAGCAGCAAGGCGGGAAATTTCCGTTCTTCAACGGTTTTGAGCGCTTCTAGAACTCGTTTGCGGGTTTCTCCGGCAATGGCTCCGGTGACTTCGATGCGGGCGATTTGTTTGCGGTAGCGGGGCTTGAATGGCCAAATCATGGGCAGTTTACAGGCAATGTTACGATTTTTTGTAGCTAACTTATAGTGTGACTCATCTCTTGAAGGAAGAGGGCCCTTCGGCTTCGCTCAGGGTAAAAAGAGAGGCCCACTGGTGAGACTGAAGAAACCGGGTTTTTTGCAGAGATTTAGGGTTTGAGGCAAATATCTGGGTGAAAAAACCCGGTTTCTGGCAAAGGAGTGCGATCGCGAACAACACCGATATATAATTGTAAAAATTGCTTAACAAATCTACATTATTCCCTTGAGAGCCACTCTCATCAATTATTTGGAGCCTCCGCCATGCAGCTAAAACTTACCGATTCTAAACTGCCCTTTGCGCCGCTGTTGCTAATTGCGCCGTTTTTCCTGTGGGGAACCGCGATGGTAGCGATGAAGGGGGTGATGCCACACACGACACCGCTGTTTGTGGCATTTGTGCGTTTAGTACCTGCGGGCGTGTTGGTGTTGCTGGCGGCGGCATTGATGGGAAAACAGCAGCCGCAGGGTTGGAAAGCTTGGCTGTGGATTTCGGTATTTGCGTTAGTTGACGCTACTTTGTTTCAAGGCTTTTTAGCGGAAGGTTTGGCGAGAACCGGTGCGGGTTTGGGTTCGGTGATGATTGATTCTCAACCGCTAGCTGTGGCGATTTTGTGTTTGTGGCTGTTTCAAGAAAAAATTGGTTTTTGGGGCTGGTTGGGCTTAGTAATTGGCGTTATCGGCATCAGTTTGATTGGGTTGCCGGATGGCTTTATTTTAGGGCTGTTTCATCCTGAAAGCGCGCAGGTTTCTGCGGGTATCGAAAGTGTGTTTCAGGGCGGTGAATGGTTGATGCTGTTGGCGGCTTTGTCGATGGCTGTGGGTACGGTTTTGGTGCGCTGGGTGTGCCGTTATGTTGACCCGATTGTGGCGACGGGCTGGCACATGATTTTAGGCGGTTTGCCGTTGTTGGCGATGTCGGCGGCTACTGAGTCGGAGCAGTTTGTGAATATCGATTTTTCCGGTTGGATGGCTTTAGCTTATTCTACAGTGTTCGGAAGTGCGATCGCCTACGGTTTATTCTTTTATTTTGCTTCAAGCGGCAGTCTGACGAGTTTAAGTTCTCTGACGTTTCTGACTCCGATTTTTGCTTTGCTGTTCGGCAATTTGTTGTTGGGTGAGGTGTTGAATCCGCTGCAATCGATGGGAGTCGGGCTGACGTTGGTGAGTATTTATTTGATTAATCAGCGGGATACTTTGGCGGAAAAATTGGGGAAAGGCCGGAATGGTGCAGCGAATTCTGAGGAGGAAGTGCAGTTATTAGAATCGTCTGATTTAAATACAGTTGAATTTCCCGTACAAGTTCGGGCTACAGAATTAGAGTCGGAAGTTTAGGGATTTGGGGAATTTATAGCCGTTTTCTGGTAGGGAAACGGCACTGCCGTGTCCTGTATTTCAGAGAATTGAAAACTGCTATGGAAAGAATTCGTTAAGTCTTGAATCTTGGTGTCTATCAGGACTTTCACAAGTTATGTTTCTCCTTCAAAGCTTCCCATCTAGCTTCCTCTGCATCGAAGTCAGGCGGGACAGACTGAGTATTCTCAAACCAGGCTTGCAAAGCCTTGATTTTAGTTGTCACTTTTCTTTTAGGGTTAGCTTCTTCTGACTGGATTACTAGCTGTGGGGAACTGACAACCGCATCAGCTACCGGCCAAATGATGATTTCCACATCTCCGGCTGGCATATCCAGGGATTCCAAAACTACCAAATTCCCAGCCTCATCTATTTTACCTCTAAGTTTGTATGCTTGCATACTAATCTCCTAAGCTTTGTCTCTATTATACGACATAAAAATCTGGCTCGTTACCAGTCATCCTCTTCAACAATTTGAATATTTCTGCTTTTAATCTCTTCTATAAAAGTTTTTAAACTAGGATTATCTTCGTAATGCTTCATCAAAACTGTATGCTTGACATATTGTTTGGAAATCTCTCGATAATAATCAGGATTTTTAGCGTCAATTGTAAAATCATGTTTCTTGGAAAGTGCCTGATTTAACGTATCGAGACAGTTTTTGGATTTAGCTTTTTTCTTCTTATCTGTATAATACAGTGGGAGCAACCAACACTCAAGAGAATGTACAGAGATTGCAAACACTATCTTCTGTTGATTTTGGCTGTAAAAATCCTCACCTATCGCGCCTCTAAATTTCTCAATAACTTTTGCAATCAACTGCTGATGAGTAAACTCACCATTTTCATCTTGATGAGCGATATTATAATCTTCCGAAACATCAGTATCTATTTGAATAATGATATAGTCAATAAATTGAAATGATTCTCGAAAATCTTTTGACTTGCAATAATCAAAAACTAGAGTCCAACCGCCGTATTTAGATTTATTCTGATTGTCTTTATCTCTTTCTGGTTGAAGTGGTTGGACATCTAGATCAGGACTATTGAAATATCCAGATAAAATATTCTCAATCACAATCTGATCGGTAAGTCCTTCTGTAATTAATCCAAAACTAATCATATTAAAAATTCTTAGGAAGTCCGCCGATATAACCTCTCAAAAATGCCTCTGATAATTTCACAAGTTCTTGTCCCTCCAAAGGTTGAGGTTTGAGAATGCGTGTAGCTTTAGTATAACCTAATTGGTTGCGGGAAATCACAAACAGCCGCTGTTCGCCATCCTCTAAATCCAAACCGTCCAAAACTGCCGGGTTGTGAGTTGTAAAGATGACTTGTTTATCGTTATTTTTTGCTAGTTCGACTAATTCTTGGATTAATCGGCGACATAATCGAGGGTTGAGAGAAGCGTCAATGTTATCTATTGCAAAAAAACTAGGCGTGAGATCGCTGATGAACAAGGCAAAGTAAAAGAGTACAAATAAAAAGCCTTCATTAGAACTTCTTTGATCGAAATAACTTAAATCAATGTCTAAATATTTATCTTTTATTTGGAGAGAACTTTGCATGGGTGATAAATCTTCAGGCACTTCAAAATCTCTAAACCAATCTATCAATCGCAACTTTTCTTTGATTTGAGTGAGTCGATCTTGGTTTCCCTCAGAATTTAAAAATTTTATAAGTTTAAACAAACCTTCACCATTAATGCCTAATGGTTGAATTTGACCTTCTTTTTCAAAAGTTCGTAATGCTTGGTTTTCCGGAGAGTAAATTGTGAAGTCAATTAAATTATCCGGGGCAAGCATTCTGCCTATTGATTCTACAAACAACAAGAATTCTTGTAGGATTTTGGGATTTAATCTTTGTTCAAATTCGTCTTCTAATGCTCCGTCAAATGCTTTTATGCTTTTTTTAAAGGCTTCTAGTTGTCTTGGCTTAGAGTAGTAAACAATATCTTTTAAATAAATTTCCTTAGCGAGCTGATTTTTATTTTCCCACTTTGAATAGGGAGAGTTATCATTGTGTAAAAGATAACTAAAGTTTTCTCCTTGGTTTTCTTTAATATCAATTTTGATATTTTTAACCAAATTTTTCCTTTCAAAAGCCGATCGCATAAATCGAGGTTCTGTCACTCTGATTCCCCGAGAAGCTAAGAACTCGTTATCCAGCTTATCATCTGCCGCAGCAGAAGCAAGGGCGATCGCCTCTAGGATATTACTCTTGCCGCAGCCATTTTCACCGATCAATACAGTTACTCGTCCTAATTCTAGCTTCAGCTTTTGAATCGACTTATAATTTTCGATTCTGACTTCTCCAATCATAATTCAATCCCATATAATCTGAGTGTACTCATTGTATCTGCGATCGCATGGATCTCAAAGAACGCCTGCACAGCCATCTAATTCAAATTATACGCGATCGCAATCCTTACTTGGCATCCGCAGGGCATTTCTATGTCCAGCAATACATCCGCGAAGAGTTGGGACATTGGGGTACTGTAGCAATCGACGATTTTGCAGTGCGCGGGCAAATTCATCACAATTTTATCTTGGATTTACCCCCCCTCAATCCCCCCCTTGCTAAGGGGGGGAAGCAAGAAAATTTGCCGATTATCATCATAGGCGCTCATTATGATACTGTGCCTGGTACGCCTGGGGCGGATGATAATGCTACGGGTGTTGCTGTGTTGCTGGAACTCGCAAGGGCGATCGCACTTCAACCGCTCAAATATCCAGTACAATTAGTTGCATTCGATATGGAAGAAGCTGGTTGTTTGGGAAGCAAGCATTATGCAGCTAAATGCAAGCAACAGAAACAGTCAATCCGGTTGATGATTTCTTTGGAAATGTTGGGTTATTGCGATCGCACTCCGAACTCCCAAAGCTATCCGGCGGGACTAAAATATTTTTATCCGAATATTGGCAATTTTATTGCTTTAATTGGAAACTTGCGGACTGTGCGCGATATGATTATTTTGAGCAGAAATATCCGCAAATCCGGTCAAGATTGCGAGTGGTTGCCGGTGCCGAATCGAGGTTTGATTGTGCCGGATACTCGCCGCAGCGATCATGCTCCTTTTTGGGATAATGGTTATCCGGCGATTATGGTGACGGATACGGCTAATATGCGGAATCCGAACTATCATCAACCGAGTGATAAGATTGAGACTTTGGATTTGGATTTTCTGGCTGGTGTTTGTCAGGGTTTGGTTGAGGCTATTGGGTATCTATAATTTTATTTTAACGAACCGCGAAGACGCTAAGGGCGCGAAGGAAGAAAGAAGAAGATGATAGATAAAGATGTGAATGCTGTTTTTCCTGATCGCACTTCCTGGCAATTCTGGATCGATCGCGGCGGTACTTTTACCGATATTGTCGCCCAACAGCCCGACGGTAAGTTAGTGATTCACAAGCTGCTGTCGGAAAATCCCGATCGCTACACCGACGCAGCAGTGCAAGGAATTCGTGATATTTTGGGGATTGGGGCGGGGGAATCGATACCGGCGGGCGATATTGCAGCGATTAAAATGGGGACGACGGTGGCGACAAATGCTTTACTTGAACGTAAGGGCGATCGCACTATTCTGCTAATTACCAAAGGTTTCGGGGATGCGCTGAGAATTGGCTATCAAAATCGCCCGAATATTTTCGCCCGCCACATTGTGCTGCCCGAGATGTTGTACGATCGAGTTATTGAGGTTGCAGAACGCTACAGCGCCCAAGGTGAAGAGTTAACTGCGGTCAATCCTGAGTTTATCCCGTATTTGCAGCAAGCCTACGATGACGGAATTCGCAGTTGTGCGATCGTCTTTATGCACGGCTACCGCTACTCGGAACACGAAAAACAAGTTGCTAAAATAGCTAGAGAAATTGGTTTTACTCAAATTTCAGTATCTCACGAAGTCAGCCCGCTGATGAAATTAGTTTCGCGGGGAGATACTGCGGTTGTCGATGCTTATTTATCTCCGATTTTACGCCGTTATGTCGAACAAGTAACCAGTGAGTTAATTGAGGTAGATCCTCGGAATGAGGGATTATCAATGCCCAATGCCCAATGCCCAATGCCCAATGCCCAATGCCCAAAATTAATGTTTATGCAGTCAAATGGCGGCTTAGTAGATGCCGCACAATTTCAAGGAAAAAACAGTATTTTATCCGGGCCTGCTGGGGGAATTGTCGGTGCAGTTCAAACCAGTAAAAAGGCAGGTTTTGACAAAATTATTACCTTTGATATGGGCGGAACTTCGACAGATGTTGCCCATTTTAACGGGGAATACGAACGCGAATTTGAGACAGAAATTGCTGGGGTGAGATTGCGATCGCCCGTGATGGCAATTCACACTGTAGCAGCCGGTGGCGGTTCAATTGTATTTTTTGATGGCGCGCGCTACCGCGTCGGGCCGGAGTCTGCGGGCGCTAATCCAGGCCCTGCTTGCTATCGGAAAGGCGGCCCTTTGACGGTGACTGATTGCAATGTGATGTTGGGCAAAATTCAGCCTGATTTTTTCCCGAAAGTGTTTGGATTGACGGCAGATTTGCCGATCGCCCCTGACGTAGTAAAGCAAAAATTTGGGCAATTAGCGGGGGAAATTGGGGTCGAGAGGACGGCCGAAGAGGTGGCGGAGGGTTTTTTGGCGATCGCCGTGGAAAAGATGGCTAATGCGGTGAAAAAAATCTCGCTTCAGCGCGGTTATGACGTTTCGGAGTATACATTGTGCTGTTTCGGCGGCGCGGGCGGCCAACACGCTTGTGCGATCGCCGATAGTTTGGGCATGAAACGGGTGTTTATTCACCCCTACGCGGGGGTGTTATCCGCCTACGGTATGGGTTTGGCGGACGTGCGGGTTATGCGCGAAAGGGCGATCGAGCAACAATTAAATACAGAATTAATCGCTGATTTGCATGATACTTTAGCGCAATTGGAGGCGGAGGGAAAGAGGGAATTGAACCGCACAGATGCAGAGTCAGACGGAATACAGGAAAATATTTTAGTTATGAGGAAGCTGCATCTAAAATATCAGGGAAGTGATTCGGTTTTGATGGTAAATTTTGCTAGCAGTATTGAGGAGATGCAGGCTGATTTTGAAGCAGCACACAGACAGCGTTACAGTTTTATTATGCCGGAAAAAGCGCTGATTGTCGAAGCAGTTTCCGTGGAAGTTGCAGAAACAATGAATATGCCGGATAATTCTACAACTTCCCCATCTTGTGGCACGGGCATCTTGCCCGTGCCCAATAATTATACGCCAATTTCCACTGTGCAAATGTATGCTGCTGGAGGGTGGCGGGAAACGCCTGTTTATCAAAGAGACGATTTGCGATCGGGCGACTGCATTAATGGCCCAGCAATAATTGTAGAAGCAACTGGAACTAATATCATTGAACCGGGTTGGGAAGCCAAAATCACCGAAAATAATGATTTAATTTTAAACCGCAGATGCACGCAGATGGACGCAGATAATATCCGCGTTCATTCGCGTACATCTGCGGTTAAATCAGATCCGGTTTTGCTGGAAATATTTAATAACTTGTTTCGGGCGATCGCCGAACAAATGGGCGTAACTTTGCAAAATACAAGTTCCTCAGTCAACATCAAAGAACGCCTCGACTTTTCCTGTGCAATCTTCAACCAAAACGGGCAATTAGTTGCCAACGCGCCGCACATTCCCGTGCATCTCGGTTCGATGAGCGAAAGTGTTGAGGCTTTAATCTTAGCACAAAGCAATACAATTAAACCGGGGGATGTTTATGTTTCTAACAATCCCTACAACGGCGGCACACACTTACCAGATATCACCGTAATTACTCCAGTATTCGATCGTGATTCCTCGCTTCCTTTGTTTTATGTTGCCTCCCGGGGACACCACGCCGACATCGGTGGCATCACTCCCGGTTCCATGCCTCCCAACAGTAAAACAGTAACTGAAGAAGGCGTATTATTTGACAATTTCCAGCTTGTAAGCGAGGGGAAATTCCGAGAACCAGAATTACTAAAAATTCTCACAGCCGGGGATTTTCCGGTTCGTAATTCTGCACAAAATATCGCCGATTTGCACGCGCAAATTGCCGCCAACAATCGCGGTTTAGCAGAACTGATCGAGATGGTGGAACATTACGGTTTAGCAACAGTGCAAGCTTATATGGGCTTTGTACAAGATAATGCTGAAGAGGCTGTGCGGCGGGTAATTGAGGTTTTGACTGATGGCGAATTTACTTATCCGATGGATAGTGGCGGACAAATTAAGGTAGCTATTACAATTAACAAGTCTGCCCGCAGCGCGAAAATAGATTTTACTGGCACTTCTCCCCAGCAACTCAACAATTTTAATGCTCCGGCTGCGGTGTGTAAAGCGGCTGTGTTGTATGTTTTCCGCACGTTGGTAGATGACGATATCCCTCTAAATGCGGGCTGTTTGAAACCTCTGGAAATCATCAATCCCGCAGGCTGTATGCTGAATCCGCGCTATCCGGCGGCTGTGGTTGCGGGAAATGTGGAAACGTCGCAGAATATTACTGATGCTTTGTATTGTGCGCTGGGTGCGATCGCATCTTCTCAGGGCACCATGAATAATTTCACATTTGGCGATCACCGCTATCAATATTATGAAACTATTTGCGGCGGTTCGGGTGCTGGTGCAGATTTCGATGGTACGGATGCGGTTCAAACTCACATGACTAATTCGCGTTTAACTGACCCAGAAGTATTAGAATGGCGGTTTCCGGTGCTGTTAGAAAGTTTTGCAATCCGGCCGAATAGCGGCGGGAATGGATATCATCTAGGCGGTAATGGAGTGGTGCGGCGAGTGCGGTTTTTGGAGGCGATGACGGCGGGAATTTTATCGGGGCGGCGGGTGATTTCTCCCTGCGGTTTGGATGGGGGTGAAGCGGGGAAAGTTGGGCGGAATTATGTTGAGCGCGTGGATGGAAATGTTGAGGAATTGGGAAGTACGGCGAGTGTGGAAATGCGATCGGGGGATGTGTTTGTAATTGAGACTCCTGGTGGCGGCGGTTATGGTGGCTGTATGAAAAATTAACATTAATTTACATTTTTCAATGTAGATATATCTCTTTTTTGTGCTAAACTTATTTTATTAAATAAGTTTAAATACAATCTATAATAGTGGTACAAAAAATGAAACCCAAGCACAAGCAACTATCCCTATTTCCTGAAGAACCAAATAACTCAGAAAATTATTTTACTCGAAAACGGTCATGGTCAGCATCTAAGCATCGGATAATGCTAAGGTATATTCAGTCTTATTGTTACAATCTTGGTGGTGACAAACATTATCAATCAGAGCATCTAAATTATGTCGATGGGTTCGCAGGAATAGGAAAATATACAGAAGGAATAGGAATTGAAGATTTTGTAAAAAATTCAAAATTTTGGTCGAATAAGTATGAACATGAGTTTGAAAATACTGATGGTTCACCATTAATAGCTCTTAAATGTGCTAAACTATTCAGACAAGAAAAGCGTGTAAATTTAAGATGTTTCTTTATAGAATCTCAGCCTGAATTCAATAAGAAGCTTCATGAGAATTGTGAATCTGTAGCTGAGGGATTGTCATATAAAATATATAAGCCTCAAACATTTGAGGTTGCTTTTCATGAACTAATGAAAGACTTAGAAAACTATCCTACCTTGTTTTTTCTTGATACCTTTGCTGTTAAAGGAGTAAATTTCGATAAGATATCTGATTTAGGAAACTATGTAAGCCAGTATAAGGGCGAGCTATTTTTACTTTTTCACAATATACAAGTAGCTCGTCATGCTGGGCATTATAAAACTACCTATGCTGATTCTAAAGAACAAAAAACTGCCGAGAGTTATATGAAAAATTTGACTAAGCTTCTAGGTGTTAATTCTGATATAGAGTGGAAACCAAAGTGGCTGGAACTAAAAAATGAGCCTCAAAAATTTGAAAGGTGGGCGCTGGAATACTTCAAGGAAAGAATGAGAAAAGAAGGAGGTTTTAGAGGTGTAACTAGCTTTGAAATTAAGGAAACTTATAATGATGTCAGACCTCAATACAGTATTGTAGTCGGCAGCAATCATCCAGAAAAAGCATTTGGTCATTTTCTGAATGATTTTGTTTGTGATGAAGATAAATTATTGTTTTTTCAAGATAATTATCAAGGAATTGAAAAATTTCTTGAGAAAGAATGGGAAGCAGAACAGAAAAGACGCATCGCTATAATTAAAACACAATCTATCCAAATCTTGCGTGAAATCAAATCTGAATGGAAATCTTTTGAAGATGTAATTACTCATATTATTTTAAAATTGAATGATTTGGGTTGTTTAAAAAGAACTCAACATTACAACGATATTCTCGGTTCACTGTATCAAGAAGGGATGTTAGAGATACAAAAACCTGGTTCTAAAAAGCCTTACACACTGAATAGTTTGCTAAAAATAGTAGAATAATATGATTATTAAATTTTACTTGTAATAATTTAGCCTCTGTTACTAGCATTTATTCATCTTCGATCATCTAAGCAATTTTTGTCTCTGTTTATTTTCAGCTTTTGGCATCTCGTCCCAAATTTTATCATCCAGAAGTCTCCCAGCAGCTTTAGGTGTTCTACCTCCCCATTGCTTAAAGAAAAACGCGACTCCAGCATCCTGACACTGATCGCGAATACTTTGCGCCCATTCTACCTGCATTGGACGGTGTTTTTGCCCCGACTCTCCACCAACTATTACCCAATGAATTCCGGTTAAATCAAGCTGTAACGGCCCTAAAAGTGGTTCGCAGGATAAAAAGCGTACCTTTGCATTAACTTGTCGCAAAGAATCCACACGATGAACATAATTTTGATTTTCAACAGACACGCCCATCCAAATATTATCAGACCATTCAAGTTGATCCGCTAACTCTACTAAACGTTTATCTCGCTTGGTAAGGATTTGATAAATGTGGTGAGGAGTTTCACGCATTACCTCAAAAACTTCTTTGAGAAACTCTATTGGGACTTCTTCATGAAATAAATCGCTCATCGAATTCACGAAAATACGGCTAGGCTTTTTCCAGCGTTTTGGTTCTTCCAAGCGATTCCTATGGAGTGTTAAATCAAACCCATTAGGAAAATTAGTATGAAACCTTTTTGTTAATGCTTCTGCATAACAATGGGTGCAGCCGGGACTGACTTTATCGCAGCCAGTTGCTGGATTCCATGTGCGATCGCACCATTCGATACCAGTATTAATGCTAGACATAGAAACACTTGACCCTTGAAACAACTAATTATATTTTGAGGCGCGCTGGATACATAGAGTTTATATGTATCTATTTAGATTAATGCAGCATCACCTACAACTCCATTATATAATTAATTGACTTAAATATCAACAGTTTTTAAGCAGTTGCATGAAATGTAGATCGTAGTGTAGAATCGGGCTGAACCAGCATTTATTCCCAAAACCTTTACAGAACAATTGTGCAAACACCTGTTTTTTCCGAACTCAACCATCCTGTGGTCAAATCCCTGTTCCATCACAGCGATCGCGAATTATTGACTTTGTTTCAAAACCATCCCGATCAGGGTCGCTTCTTTACGGCGATTTTTTGCCGCTACGCTCAAATTGTACACTCCCTGATCCGACATTCCGTGCGATCGCCCGTACAAGGCGATTACCTCTTCGCCCACACCTGGCAGCATATCTATCACGAGCTCCGAGGCCTCGATTTGCGCCGCGAAACCCAAGAATCTGATGGCGACAATCTCAGTCTCCAAAATTGGCTGATTAATGTCACCGCTGTCTGCATCAATCAAGCTGAATTGCCCCCGGTTGAGTCGATTCACTACTCTTTGCAATCGGCTTCACCTCCCCTGTGGTGTTACGTCACACAAGCCTTAGAATTGTTAGCGCCGCTGCCGCGTTTAGTTGTGTTGATGGCTCAGACTTTCCGCTGGAGCGAAACTCGAATTGCAGCTTATTTGCAAGCTGAAGGTGAAGCTATTTCGCCCGCTCAAGTCAAGGCTTTGTTACAAAAAGGATATCAAACTTTAGAGTCAAATTTGCCGGAGGATATTCGGGCTATTTACCTAGATGAACATCTTGATTATCAAGAAGCACTTGTCTAGATATTGTATCCGATAACTCCGCTAATACCAATTATTCTTCAGTCCGCGGAGGCGGACTTCGTTTGACAAGAAGCGGTTTCAACCGCCGAGTTTCTATATTTGGCAAAAAGCGGTTTCAAACGCACTAATACTCGGACATAATATTAGAGGTGGAAATGGCAGTTTATCAAGTTCGGCTGGTGAATGAGGAGCGATCGCTCGATCGCGCGATCGCAGTACCGGACGACCAGTATATCCTAGATATGGCAGAAGCAGCAGGCATCCGCTTGCCGAATGGATGCAAGCAAGGAGAGTGTTCTGCTTGCGTTGTCAAACTGGTTAGCGGCGAAATCGACCAAAGCGAACAAAAGTTTTTGAAGCCGTCAGAATTGCAAGCTGGCTACGCTGTTACCTGTGTGGCTTACCCACTTTCTGATTGCACTTTGTTAACTCATCAAGAACAAGTTTTATACCAAGCAGCTCTCTATTTTAAGTAATGCGAGGTACGCCTTATATAGTGCGAGCGTCTCGATCGCGAACCCTCAAATTTGCTGACAAATAAGATTGGTTTGTAGTGAGGACTTTAGTCCGCATCCATGAAGGACTAAAGTCCTCACTACAAACCTTTGATGAGTTAAATTAAGGTGCGCAGTGCGCACCCTACTCAACAGTTAAAAATCAGCTACGGCTTGCGATTGACATTCAGCAATTCTAGAATCCGTTTCAGCGGAATTTCCGCCCAATCCAAGCGGTAATTGAGCTCGTAGGTCAGCTCAGAAACCCCTTTTTCCAAAATGTAAGCATCCAGCAAAACTTGCAGTTCCGGTATAGATTTTGGCAAGAAACTTGCATCGGCTGCTGTTACCAAATAGCTGTTAAGAAAAGTGAGGCTGACCCAGCGGTGCCAAACGCTCGCCCACTGCTGCATTTCCTGGAGATTTTCAGGGCGAATCATGCCGCTTTCTACTTCATTGCGGAGCGCCAAAGTAACAGCATAATTGAAAGATTGCAGCATTCCCGCAACATCTCGCAGCGGCGATCTCTTCATCCGCCGCTCACTTAACGGTCGATTCCGTTCTCCTCCGAAATCAATAATTACGAAGTCTTTCCCTGTATAAAGAACTTTCCCGAAATGAAAGTCCCCGTGACAGCGAATTCGATCGGCCGTGATTCTCAAGTTCAAAACTGACTTGAAACGTTCCATGAGCAAATCTTCGCGGTTGAGGAGATTTTGTGCCAATTTTTGTGTTTCTGGCGGCAGTTGGGAGAGCCGCTTTTTCAGCAGCAGCAAAGTTCTTCCTGCCATATTTCTCATGTTTTGGTAGATGGAACGCTGGTAAAATGAGGTGAAGTTTTCGGGAGCAAAAGCCGGATTTTCTGTCTCAGAAGCTAAAGCGAGGTGGAGTTCGGCTGTCCGCTGACCTAAAAGTTCGGCTGATGCTAAGTAAGAGCCGATAAGTTCGCGAGCTAATGCCGGAATTTCTAGGGATAAATCGGCTACTAGCGAGTTTGACTGTCGCATTTGTGCGGTCAAAGCGCTGGGTAAATAGTTTTCGGGGGCCGTCGATAAATTATCCCCTAAATGCTTTGCTTCTACTGTCATTACTTGCTCGAAATAGTCGCGCAGCGTGTCTAATGTATAAGACCAAGCGTCCCTACTATCGGGGATGAGTTTTTGCAGTATTCCAACTGTAATTACTTGTTTTTCGGCTGTGTGATATTCCAAGGCTCCGGCAATTGGAGCGTAGTGTTGGATCGGGTTGTGATCTGTTAAAAAGCGTCCTATTTCTAATTCGGGGTTGATTCCTTCCTCGACTTTTCGCAATATTTTCAAGACGAATTGATCGCCGTAACCTGCGGATGTATTGCTTTGTTCTTTTTTGAACAGGTGAGGTTCGAGGTTCGATAAATCTTGTTCTGAGCTGAATGCAATGTCGGGAATTCCTAGCAGTTGACCTGTGGCACCTGCGTAACTGTGAGAATTGGCGATCGCCCCCAGCAGCGCGCTCAGCAAGCCTTTGTCCCCAGCAGCATCAAATAGCACACCGACTTCGTTGGTTTCTGGGAAGTGCAGGCGCGCGATCGCGCGATCGTCCGGCTCGCCTTTGAGTTCTTCCCAACCTACGGGCAAAACATAGGTTTCCGGCATCCCTTCAGTATAATTCAACAACAAAAACAGAATGTAAACTGTAGATTCCTCTCCCGTACTGTTGTGGCATTCTACAGGCACGATCTCGCTAATTTCTAACGATTGAATTGTCCTATCTGCACCGATAAACCAGCGATTGCTGCGTAAGTAGTTTGGCAAAAGAGAGAGCAGCATCTCGCTTAATTGACTTGTTACAAAAGCTGTTTTCCAATTGCCGACAACCGCCAAACTCGGCAAGTCTGTCTTAAAACCGTGCAGCAACAAATCTTCTTGTTTAACAGTAAGAGTGAACCAGTAAAACGTGTGAGGACTCAAACTCAAAAAGTAAGGCGACTCGCCAACAGGTGGAAACTCAGTGCGACCGAAAATCTCCACCGGAACAGCACCTTTAAACGGCGAAAGGTCTAATTCTGCCGTCTGTACGAAGCGCGACAAATTAGCGACTACGAGGATGTGTTCGTCTTGATAAGTTCGCACAAAAGCTAAAACTTTGCGGTTTTCTGGGTACAGAAACTCGCAAGTGCCGCGGCCGAATGCTTGGAAGCGCTGGCGAACAGCAATCAAGCGTTTCATCCACCACCAAAGCGAACTCGGATTCGCCCGCTGCGCTTCCACGTTAACAGATTCGTAGTGATATTCAGGGTCAACAATTGGCGGCGCGTACAGCCGCTGCGGGTTAGCGCGACTGAAACCGGCATTGCGATCGCTACTCCACTGCATCGGAGTTCTCACCCCATTGCGATCGCCCAAATAGATATTATCACCCATGCCAATTTCATCGCCGTAGTAAAGCACAGGCGTACCAGGAAGAGACAGCAGCAAAGCATTCATCAACTCAATGCGGCGGCGGTTATTTGCCATCAGCGGAGCCAAGCGGCGGCGAATACCCAAATTAATTCTCGCCTGAGTATCTTGAGCATAAACCCGATACATATAATCTCGGTCTTCATCGCTCACCATTTCCAGCGTCAATTCATCGTGATTCCGCAAAAACAATGCCCACTGACAATTATTAGGAATCTGCGGAGTTTGCTGGAGAATGTCGCTAATTGGAAAGCTATCTTCCATATGCAAAGCCATAAATAAACGCGGCATTAGCGGAAAATGAAAGTTCATGTGACATTCATCCCCACCCGCGTAATATTCAACCGCATCCTCTGGCCACTGATTCGCCTCAGCAAGCAGCATCCGGTTCGGGAATTTCTCATCTACGTGCTGCCGCAAATGCTTGAGGAATACGTGAGTTTCTGGCAGGTTTTCGCAGTTAGTACCTTCGCGCTCGTACAGGTAAGGTACCGCATCCATCCGCAGTCCGTCTACTCCCAGTTCCAACCAGAAATCTACCACATCTAAAATTGCTTGAATCACGGCTGGATTGTCGTAATTCAAGTCGGGTTGATGCGAATAAAAACGGTGCCAGTAATAAGCTTTTGCTACCGCATCCCAAGCCCAATTAGAAGTCTCAAAATCTTGAAAAATAATTCGAGCATCTTGATATTTTTCCTGCGTGTCGCTCCACACATAAAAATCTCTTTCATTACTGCCTTTTGGGGCGCGGCGCGATCGCTGAAACCAAGCGTGCTGGTCGGAAGTGTGGTTGACAATTAACTCAATAATGACTCTAATTCCCCGCTGGTGCGCTGCTTCTAAAAGGTCTTTAAAGTCGTCTAATGTGCCGTAAATTGGGTTGACAGTGGTATAGTGAGATGTATCGTAGCCGTCGTCTCGAAGTGGCGAGGGAAAAAATGGCAGTACCCAAATTGCTGTTACTCCCAAGTTTTGCAGGTAATCCAGTTTTTCTGTGAGTCCTCGAAAGTCGCCGATCCCGTCTGCATTGCTGTCTGCAAAAGCGCGAATTGGTACTTCGTAAATAATCGCGTCTTTGAACCACAAGGGGTCGTTATTTAACATTGATTTGGGCATAAGTTTTATGGTGATTGGTAATTTTGATTTGGTAATGGCGATTTGGTAATTGGGATTTGTTAGTTCAAATCCAAACTGATAAATCATAACGCATAATTTTGCCGCGATTCGTCATGCCAGCGGCAGAGTTTTAATCGTAATTTATTAACGCAAAACTTATAATTTCTTAACTGAAAACTTACCAGATCAAATGAATTTTGCGATCGCGGATACAGCGTGAAATTGGGGTAAGGTGCACACCCTAAATACTGGTGCTTGCTAAGCACACCCTAAATACTGGTGCTTGCTAAGCACACCCTACAGACTCAGCATTAGGGGCGGTTTTTACTACCTGCTGGACGGTTCTCACGACACTAGACTAGGTTGACGCTCTTTGTAAATTTCTGTTACATTTATTTACATAAAGCAACAAAACTTTAAGGAAACAACAAAAATGACTATTGTAATCGCTCTATTAATCGTCGGCTGGGCCGCAGCAGCTTTAATTGGTACTCAAGCATATTTCCTGGGCGAACAGTCCAAGCCCATTCACGATCGCAATTGGAACGATGAATCTTTTGAACAACTGGCAAAATCGGTGACTGGAACAGAAATTGATTACAGTGTTCGCGTTCCAGGGTACAGCATGGATGCTTATACCAGCCGCATGATGGGCAATTCGTAATATTCAGTAGCACGCTTAAATATTTTCACTAACAGGCAAGATGCCTGTCCCACAAGCAGATTTATTTTTGTGGAACAGGCAAGATGCCTGTTCCTAATTTTTCAATAACAGGCAAGATGCCTGTCCCACAAGCAGATTTATTTTTGTGGAACAGGCATCTTGCCTGTTCCTAAATGCAGCTACAAACTCTTACCTACTAGCGCGGGGAGAGAGTCTTTTTTGCGAAACTGCAAAGCGTTATTTACGCAGTCGATCGCAATTGTGTCACCTTCGACAAACGCATTTTCCAGAATCTTGTTAGCCAGCGGGTTTTCCAGCTCCCGCTGGATGGCGCGTTTCAAGGGACGAGCGCCGTAAACCGGGTCGTAACCGACATCTGTGATATGGTTTTTCGCCGCATCTGACAGTTCCAAAGTGATTTTTTGTTCCGCCAACAACCGCTCGATCCGCTTGACTTGAATGGTGACGATTTGCCGCAGTTCGATCTTGCTCAACGTGTGGAACAAAATGATCTCGTCCACGCGATTGAGAAATTCTGGCCGAAAGTGCGATCGCAACGAAGTCATCACCCGTTTCAACATTTGTTCGTATTCTTCGTCAGTCTCCCGTTCTTGAGTCAATGATTTTTCATTGTCAGACTTGTTTTCAGATTTACTTTCAAGCTTAATTTCAATCTTACTTTCCGTCTTACCTTCACTGTCAATATCAACTCGCTGGGCTGAAACCTCGACAGTACCGTCATCAGCAACTTTATAATCAGTCTTGGGAATTGATACCTCCTTCGGTTCGTGCTTGCGAGTTGCGGGTTTTTTGGCAGTTTTTTCCTTCTTCGCAAACACCTCTAAAATGTGGTCGCTGCCGATATTGCTAGTCATCACAATTACGGTATTTCTAAAGTCAACCACTCGACCTTGAGAGTCGGTAATTCTGCCGTCATCCAACACTTGCAGCAAAATGTTAAATACATCCGGGTGCGCTTTTTCTACTTCGTCAAATAGCACCACGGAATAAGGATGTCTCCGCACTGCTTCGGAAAGTTGTCCGCCTTCGTCGTAGCCGACGTATCCAGGGGGAGCTCCGACTAATCGGGAGACGCTGTGCTTCTCCATATATTCCGACATATCGATGCGGACGATCGCATCATCGCTGTCAAACAAGAACTCAGCCAACGCCCGCGCTAACTCGGTTTTACCGACGCCTGTGGGGCCCATAAACAAGAAAGAGCCGATCGGTCTACCGGGATCTTTCATCCCAGCCCGCGCCCGCCGGATCGCCGCAGCAACCGCCGTTACAGCCTCCTCTTGACCGATGACTTTCTTGTGCAAATGGCTTTCCAATTGCAGCAATTTTTGGCGTTCCGATTCTAACAACCGATTCACCGGAATTCCCGTCCATTTCGCCACAATTTCCGCAATATCGCCCTCAGTAACTTTTTCCCGCAGCAGCGAAGAACCTTGAGCTTGCTGTTTCAAAAGATCCGCTTCCTTGGCTTCGCGATCGCGCACCGCAGTCTCCAACTTACCGTATTTCAACTGCGCGGCTTTATTCAGATCGTAAGCTCTTTCGGCTTGTTCGATTTGCACTCGCAGTTGGTCTTCTTCTGCTTTCAATTTATTGATGCCATCCAATAACTGCTTTTCGCCCAGCCACTGAGACGACAATTTTTCCTGCTTGACTTTTAAAATGTCAATCTCAGTTTTGATGCGTTCGATGCGGGGGCCGATTCCCGGGGCTTGAGCACCTTTACCCTCGCCTTCGATCGACAATTTTTCCATTTCCAACTGCATCACCCGGCGGTCGATCCCTTCCAATTCCACGGGTTTAGAGGTAATTTCCATTTTTAAATGGGCGGCCGCTTCATCTACCAGGTCGATCGCCTTATCCGGCAAAAAGCGATCGGAAATATAGCGGAAAGACAGAGTTGCAGCAGCTACCAGGGCCGAATCAGTAATTTTTACCCCGTGGTGGCGTTCGTAACGGTCTTTCAATCCGCGCAAAATCGAAACAGTATCTTCAACGCTGGGTTCGCCGACAAATACTTGTTGAAATCGGCGTTCCAAGGCAGGATCTTTTTCAATATTCTTGCGAAATTCATCGAGAGTTGTCGCGCCGATGCAGCGCAATTCGCCGCGGGCTAACATCGGTTTTAACAAATTTCCCGCATCCATTCCCGAACCGGAACTACCGCCGCCGCCAGTCCCAACAACGGTGTGCAATTCGTCAATAAATAGGACGATTTGCCCGTCAGAATCGATGACTTCGCGCAGGACAGAACGCAACCGTTCTTCAAATTCACCTCGGAATTTTGCCCCAGCAATTAAACTGCCCATGTCGAGGCTAAATAGCTGGCGGTTTTTCAAAGATTCGGGTACGTCGCCGTTGACAATTCGCTGGGCTAAACCTTCGGCGATCGCAGTTTTTCCGACTCCGGGATCGCCAATTAAGACCGGATTGTTTTTTTGGCGACGGGAAAGAACTTGCACGACACGGCGAATTTCCTCGTCGCGGCCGATTACTGGGTCGAGTTTGCCTGCTTTGGCTGCTTCTGTCAAATCGCGCCCGTATTTGCTGAGGGCGTCGGAGTTGGCGTCGGGATTTTGGGTTTGGGTTTGGGTTTGGTTTGGGCTTTGGTTTGGCTTTTGGTCTTGGACTTTGCTACTAGCGCGAATTGATTTGATTGCTTCATCGAGTTTCGGGCGATCGATCGTCCCTGGGGCCGGTTTGCGATCGTAACCGGGGCGGCCCGGTGGGCCGTCACCTTTTGTCAGCAAGCGCCGACCAACTCGTTCGTCTTCTAGCAAGCCTATTAATAAATGTTCAACGGCGATAAAATTATCTTGCCAAGTCTGTCTGGCAGACTCAGCAGCATCTAACATCACTTCTAAGCCGCGGCCGAGGTATAGTTGGTCAGCGTTGGCAACTTTGGGCTGTCGTTTGGCAAAAGCATCTAACTGTTGCGCCAAGCGGGGGACATCGACTCCAGCTTTGCTGAGAATGCTGTTTGCTAGGGCTTGCTGTTCCAGAATGGCGATCGCTAAATGTTCAACCTCTAGCTGCTGATTGGCAAAGCGGCGGGCTACATCCTGGGATTTGACTATCGCTTCCCAGGCTTGATCTGTAAATTTGCTAGGGTCTGTTGGCTGCACGTTGGTTCCTCACAATCAAGGGGATTCCTGTTGTTATCCGTTAATATATCGTCTCACAACCATCATAATCTTTAAACACGATGTGTGAATCTATGAGTGCGGTTAACACAGCGGAAGTTGTCACATAATTGACCTCTTGCAATATCTGCAAGCCCGCAATCCCTGGCGGTTTTTTGTGCAGTCTGACCGGATAGGGCGATCGAACTTATGAAAATATTCTCACAATTAATGTTTTTTGTAACTGAGATTTATGCTATTTCCCACTTACCAATTTTTAGTATTTTTCCTAATTATTTTTAGCGCAATCCTCTCTTTGAAGCCCCAAGTCGATTTGTATAAAATTGTCTTGCTAATTTCCAGTTTATTATTTTATTGCTTTTGGAGTTTCGACTTTCTCTGTGTGCTAGTTTTAGGTACTGTTTACAATTATATCATTCTCCGAGCTGTCTGCCACGGCAGATATCAAAAACTCGCCTTAATCTCCGGCCTAATTTTCAACATTGCCAATCTCGGCATCTTTAAATACTGCAACTTTTTTGTAACTTCCTTATTTGAGGTATTAAACCAGCTAAAGATTCCCGCCAGCTTTCAAGTTTTGCAAATCATCGCCCCCGTCGGCGTATCCTTCTACACATTTAGAATGATTTCCCATTTAATCGACTGCTACCAGCAAAAAATCCCCTGTCCAAAATTTGTAGACTACGCCACCTACATTACCTACTTCCCTCAAATTGCTTCCGGGCCAATCTCGCGGGCTGGCGAATTTTACCCGCAGCTAAATTCACCTAAAAAATACGATTATCAAATCGAAGAAGTTCTAGTTTTGATTTTGTCTGGACTCTTCAAAAAATATACTTTATCCAGCTTTTTGTTTAACTTCACTCAACTACCCTTCAAAGTCCCGCAGCAATACAGCAGCATCGATTTAATCCTGGCGGCAATTTCCTATTCCTGTTTAATTTATGTAGATTTCAGCGGCTACTCGGATTTAGCTAACGGCATCTCTTGCTTGCTGGGTTTTAAACCGATCGCCAACTTTAATATGCCATACCGATCGCTCAGCTTGCAAGAATTTTGGAAAAGGTGGCACATCAGTCTTTCCGAGTGGTTGAGGGATTACGTTTACTTTCCCTTAGGCGGTAACAAATGCGGCAAGTTGCGGAAGTACGTAAATTTACTGATGACAATGGCGATCGGCGGATTTTGGCACGGCGCAGGTTTAAACTTCATTGTCTGGGGAGCAATTCACGGTTTAGGATTGGTTGTCAACCATTTATGTAAAGACATCCCCCAAGCAATCCGCTGGAAAATAGACGATCCCTTTCCCCGATTTGCACAATTTTGTAGTTGGTTGTTAACATTCACTTTTCTTACCTGTAGCTGGGTATTTTTCGGCACACCCAACTGGGAAACTGCGATGAGGTTTTTTCAAGGAATATTCCGTTTTTCTGCTGCAACTGTTCAATTCAACTTTTGGCAATTGTATCTAGTCATGGGAGTCATTGGCGCAATCAACCTGTGGGGCGAGATCATTTCTCAACTATTGCAAACAGTATTTTCCTTAAAAAACATTTTCGTTAGGGTTGTCTTAGTTTCGCTGTTCGTGTATGCTATTTTGATGTTGGGGCCGAGTACCGTCCCACCTTTTATATACTTTAATTTCTAAGAAAGATGAGAGATAGAGAAATTTTGCTGATCGTTACCTCTGTAATTCTCACTTTAATATTTTCCAACTTATCCTTATTTCTGAAAAGCTTTTCTTCAACTCCATTCGCCAGTCCCGAAATCAAACAAGCAGCGCGCCAAATTGAATTAGACAGTTTCAGGAAATCCGAACAAGATTTTTGGAGCAAAATCAAAGATATTAACTTCGATAGCATCCCCAAAAAAACAGAAACTTCTCCTATCAAAACCGCAAAAAAATCGGCATTTGTACCCCAAACAACTGCCAAAAAAACAACTCCAGCTAAACCAAAACTAACCATACCTTATCGCAAATTTTTATTTATTGGCGATTCCGTAATGTTCGACTTAGGAACTCAACTCCAGTACACTCTTAAGGAAAAATACAATATCGGCGATACAAAAATTGACTACAAAGTATCGAGCGGCTTAAATCGGATAGATTATTATGATTGGTATGCGAGAACCAGCGAGATTATTAAGGATTATCGACCGGATGTAGTGATAATTTTGTTCGGAGGAAATGATACTCAAGATATCACTGATTCTCAAGGAAAATACCGGGCAATTTTGACACCAGAATGGCAAAAAGCTTATCAAGAAAGAGTAGATAGATATGCCAAGTTACTTGGCTCGTCTTCCGTGAGAAAAGTGTACTGGGTAGGTCAATCAATCTCTAACAAATCTTCCTATATCAAAGCTTTTCCCATCATGAACGATATTTATAAAAATGCGAGCAAATCTTCAGCAAAAATAGAATTTATTTCAACTTGGGATACGTTTGCAGAAGCAGGTAAATTTGTTCCAGTAGTTGCTGATAAATCGGGGAAGCGAGGCTATGTAAAAATTTATGACGGCGTGCATTTTACCTCCCACGGAGCTCAAATTATTAGCGACATCATCGTTGACGAAATGGCGAAGGATAAAGTCTTAAAGGTTCCTAAGAATAAACCATAAAATTTAATAACTGGTTCCCATTGGGAGTCAGAAACTGGGTTTCTTCACTAAATCTTCGTGAGGATGCCAAAATTATCGCAGAAACCCGATTTCTTGGATTAGACCTCTTGCAAAAATAACTAGGACGGGCAAGATGCCCATCCCACAAAAAACATTTTTTCTTGTGGAACGGGCATCTTGCCCGTTCCAAAATTTGATTAAAAGGACTTTTGCAAGAGGTCTACTATGGGCAAACTCGATCTTATTCTTCAATATTACTTGTTGGCTGGCTTACTTCCTCTGCTTTAACTTCAAAGTTAATTCGTTCATAAATCTCTCTCAGTGGCATTTGAAATTCTACGGATTCTAGGAGTAATAGAGATTCCTCTGAATCATATTCTGTTAATTCCCATTTCCCGTTAGAGTTTTTGGCAAATTGCTCAATGTGATAGCTATATTTATCTACTAAAATGTATTCCTGAAATTCAGGGATTGAGCGATAGGCGAGAAATTTACCACCGCGATCGTAGTCTTTGGTTGAATTCGATAAAACCTCGACGATTAGCAGAGGATTTGTAACAATTGTTTTGTTACTTGCTTGATAGACTGGTTCTCCTTGAATGACCATGATATCGGGATAGACGTAGCGGCGAGTTAGGGGTATCCACAGGCGCAGATCATTGATAAATGTCTCGTAATCTTGACCATTCACACTGAAGGGGAATTTTCGGCAAAAATTCAGTGCAATTTTATTGTGGTTTGCTGTTCCGCCTGTCATGGGTATGATTTCTCCATCATGATATTCACTTTTGTCGATCGCACTTTCTTCTAATGCGAGATATTCCTCCGGGGTGTAGTGGCGTTTTTCGGTTGGTGGTTGCTTGGCGATTGCTGGTTTTTCTTGGGTTTGCATAGTCGTTCCCTTCTGCTCTGAAGTGATTTTATGATAACAGCGATCGTGTGGAGCCTCAGAAACCGGGTTTCTTGGCAAAATCTCGTGAGGATGCCAAAAATATCGCAGAAACCCGGTTTCTTGGATTAGTCGAGTGGATTTTCCAGTTGAACTAATTCAACTTTATATCCATCTGGATCTTGTGCAAAAGCAATGACAGTTGAACCATGTTTCATCGGGCCGGGTTCGCGAATAACTGTACCACCGCGGGCTTTAATTTCTTCGCAAGTACCGTAAATGTCATCAACGCCGATCGCAATATGACCGTAAGCATCCCCCAAATTGTACTCTGCGACGCCCCAGTTGTATGTTAATTCCAAAACTGTAGTATCGGACATATCGCCGTAGCCCACAAAAGCCAGAGTAAATTTACCATCTGGATAGTCCTTTTGCCGCAGCAATTTCATTCCGAGCACTTCGGTGTAAAATTTGAGGGACTCTTCCAGGTTAACGACTCGGAGCATCGTGTGTAGTAGTTGCATTTAGCTCACTCCAAATTTTTAAGCTTTCTCCAATTTTAGCGATATCTTACTGGAAAAAACCGCGCCCGCAAATTTTACCTAGTTTTAGTTTGCTTTTTACTGAACAAAAACCACCAGAGTTCTAAACCAATTAATGTCAATCCGCCTGCTGTTACGCCAATTCTTAAACTTAACGGCTGTTCGATATGCCGAAATAGAGCGGTTGAATTTGCAGGATGAGTTGATGTTTGATTTGCTCGAACTCCTGATGCAATTGCGAGCATAATCCCTAAACTTCCGACGCTTCCTAAGATTTGACGCTGGCTAAACATTTCTAAAATTACTCCTAATTTATACAATAGATTTGGGTTGAAAATTCCGCAAACGCAAAGCATTAGTTACTACAGAAAGCGAACTGAAAGCCATTGCTCCCCCGGCGATAATTGGATTGAGCAGCCAGCCCAAAATTGGGTACAAAATCCCGGCCGCGATCGGTATTCCGGCGATGTTATAAATAAAGGCAAAAAACAGATTTTCGCGGATGTTCCGCATGGTGGCGCGTGACAGTTGAATTGCTGTAACTATGCCTTGCAAATCTCCTGAAATTAAGGTAATGTCGCTGGCTGCGATCGCCACATCTGTGCCGGTGCCGATCGCAATTCCCACATCTGCTAAGGCCAAAGCCGGTGCATCATTAATCCCGTCTCCCACCATCGCGACAATTTTCCCTTCCCTTTGCAGGGCTTGGATTTGAGCTGCTTTTTGGTCTGGTCTAACTCCGGCAAAAACGCGAGTAATACCGACAGAAAGGGCGATCGACTCCGCAGTCGCGCGGTTGTCCCCAGTCAGCATCGCCACCTCCAAACCGAGTTTTTGCAATGCTTTCACCGCCCGCGCTGACGACGGTTTCAGGGCATCGGCAATGCCCAGAATTGCCTCAATTTTGCCCTCTACAGCCATCCAAACCACCGTTTTGCTCGCAGCTTCCAAAGCTCGCGCGCGCAGTTCCAGATATTCAGTATCGCAGCCTAGTTCCTGCATCCATCTGAGTGTTCCCAGGGCGATCGACTTTCCCCCTAAAACGCCTCGCACGCCGCTTCCTGCGATCGCCTCAAAATCCTGAACATCAGTCAACTTTACCTCTTGAGATTGAGCGTACCTCACCACAGCTTCCCCCACAGGATGCTCCGAATTTCGCTCTACAGAAGCCGCCAATTGCAGCAACTTTAACTCATTGCTGCCGGCAGTTCCTTTAATTGTCACAAAATCAGTTACAGTCGGCTTACCTTCCGTGAGTGTTCCCGTTTTATCTAACACAATAATTTGAATTTTATGTGCTAATTCTAAACTCTCTGCTCCTTTAATTAAAATCCCATTTTCGGCACCTTTACCTGTGCCAACCATCACAGCAGTCGGAGTCGCCAAACCCAAAGCACAGGGACAGGCAATAATCAGCACTTCCACCATTGTCACCGTTGCCAAAGTGAAGTTTCCTGTCGCGTTAAACCAGATAATAAAAGTAGCTAAAGCGATGGCAATTACTACGGGAACAAACCAACCAGTTACTTGGTCTGCTAACTTTTGAATCGGTGCTTTTGACCCCTGGGCCTCCTGCACCATCTTGACAATTTGAGCTAAAAATGTATCTTTGCCAACCCTGGTAGTGCGAAACTTGAAGCTGCCAGTTTTGTTAATTGTGGCTCCGATCACTTCGTCGCCAAGCTGCTTTTTAGCGGGCAAACTTTCTCCCGTAACCATTGCTTCGTCTACCGTCGAAGAGCCTTCAATTACCTCTCCGTCAACGGGGATTTGCTCGCCAGGGCGCACCTGCACGATGTCGCCAATTTCCACTTGGGCGATCGGCATTTCTAACTCTTCTCCGTTGCGAATTATCCGAGCAGTTTTTGCTTGTAAACCCATCAGTTTGCGAATCGCTTCCGAAGTCTCTCCCTTCGCCCGATTTTCTAGGGTTTTCCCCAACAAAATTAAGGCGACAACGCTGGCGGCAACTTCGTAGTAAACGCTGGGAGTCAAACCTTGGGCGGTGAATAAACCGGGAAAAAATGTCACAAATACCGAATAAAAGTAAGCAGCACTCGTACCCAAAGCAATCAGCGTATCCATTGTCGCGACGCGCCGTTTTAGGGATTTCCAAGCTCCTACATAAAACGATTTGCCGCACCAAAATTGTACGGGTGATGTCAGGACTAATTGCAGCCAATAATTGTGCAGCCATGCGGGGATGAATGGCAGGTGCAAGCCAGTCATCGCTGGAATACCACCCACAAATAGCAGGATGCTGATGATACCGGCTGTCCAGAGTTTTCGCTGCAAGTTTTGAGATGCGGATTTGCGATCGGCTTTTTCTGCATCATCTTCCGTAGCCATTTCTTGCAGCGGCAAAGCTTCGTATCCAGCCGCATCAACAGCCGATTGAATTGTTGCTAAATTGGTTTGCTTCGAGTCATATTGGATGGTTGCTTGTTCCATCCCAAAATTGACGCTGCACTCAATGACGCCGGGAACAGATTGGATTGCTTGTTCGATAGAGGAAGCACAAGAAGCACAACTCATGCCCCGCAATTTAAGTGTAAGATTGTCCATAAATGCACTCCTAAATTAGACAATTACCTTTTGCGTTTAACTGACAGGATAGCCAGCAGATGCGATCGCTTTCCTAACTTCACTTTCCGGCTTAGCTGTTTGAATCGTGACCAGTTTTGTCTTGAGATCCACCTCAACAGTGGCTGCTGAGTCAATGGATTGGACTGCTTTTGCGATCGTATTCGCACAAGCAGAACAAGCCATCTTGGGAACTTTTAACTCTAGAGTCATAATTGGAACCTCAGCAGAAACTACTCTGCTCAATTAATGAATTAACTTCATTGTAAAGCCTCCAGTTAGCAGGAGAGTCAAGGGGGAATTCCGAACTAATTCTTAAGTTTTACTGTAACTCATGCTTTATTTGACCGGCGGCACAGCAATATTGGTTGACAAGTCAGAATCCATAATTTCATCCTAATTTCACTTATATGTGAGAAAGTGAATAAAGATGGCAATTTTAAGGATAAAAAATCTATGAAATCAATTTCATTAAAAACAGGCTTTGCAGCGCTGACATTGACCGCCACAGCCGTTTTAACCAGTGGAGTGCTTGCAGCTTGTTCAAAAGCTCCCACAAGCCAAACTCAAGCCCCAAATGTTACCGCAGCAACTGAAGCGAACAACAAGCAAGACGCGGCACAAGGCGGCATGGGTGGCATGGGTGGCATGAATCATAATATGTCAATGGATTTAGGCCCTGCGGATGCCGACTACGATTTGCGATTTATTGATGGCATGACAGTACACCATCAAGGTGCTGTAAACATGGCTAAAGAGGTGCTGAATAAATCCAAACGCCCGGAAATGAAAAAACTAGCAAATGAGATGATTGCCGCTCAAAACCGCGAAATCAATCAAATGAAAGAGTGGCGAAAAACTTGGTATGCCAAAGCCGACAATACGCCAATGGCTTATCATGCTCAAATGGGTCACATGATGGCAATGACTCCTGAACAAATGCAAAACATGATGATGAGCATGGATTTAGGCGCTGCTGACGACCAATTTGACCTGCGATTTCTGAATGCGATGATTCCCCACCACGAAGGAGCTTTAGTCATGGCTGAAGATGCTTTGAAAAAGTCAAAACGGCCGGAAATGAAGAAATTATCTGAAGAGATTCTGACTTCGCAAAAGCAAGAAATTCAGCAAATGAAAGAGTGGCGCAAAGCTTGGTACAAACAGTAGTGACGGGCTGGATAAATTAATCGCAATATCTGTAGGGGCGGGTTCACCAACAATATGTAATTCCCACAAATAATCTTGATAAACCCGCCCTCACACCACAGATAACATCAGTCTTGGACGCATCAAGACCAAAGAAACCGGGTTTTTTATTTAATCTGTAGGCTACAGCGCGTATTTTCGTAAAAAAACCCGGTTTCTGACCACCCGTGCGTAAGTAATTTATCGTTTGGTGGGGGCTGGTTTTTGAGATTGTCGATTATTAGTAGGTATTGTTAGTGAACCCGCCCCTACAGAAACGATGTTTATTTAACCTATTTCATCCTGATTTCATATTTATCTGCCAAACTGAACTGTGAGTTCAGATTCGCCCCAACTCAATCATGCCCCCAATAAAGCTCTACCGCATTTCTGGGTTAATTATCAGCCTCGCATTCCTAGCTTCTCCCGCTGCCGTTTTCGCCCACGCTGGGCACGGAAATGAATTTCACCAAAGCGGCGAAACAACTCCAACTCCTGCTGCTATTTCTGTGGATGCCGAAACAGCAAAACGGTTGGGAATTAAAGTTTCTCCTGCCGCCCGCCAGCGATTAGATATCGGCATCAAAACCACAGGACAAATTGAAACTTTACCCAACCAAAAGGTAGAAGTGACTGCTCCGGTGGCTGGCAAAGTGGTAGAGTTGCTAGTTAAGCCCGGGGACAAAGTATCAAAAGGTCAACCGGTTGCTGTTTTGTCGAGTTCAGAATTAGGACAGTTGCGGGTTGAATCTCTCTCGAAACAAGCGGAAGCTGAGGCGGATTTGCAGCAAGCGCAAGGCGATTTGAAACTAGCCACAGAAAATTACGATCGCCTAATTAAAATAGCTGAAGCTGAAATAGCACAAGCGAGAACTCAATTAGCAGCAACAACTAAACAGTACGAGCAAGAGCAAGAATTAGTCAATAAGCGTTCTGTTGTCAAAGTTGCTAAGGAAAATTATCAGCGTCAGATTGAAATATCGCAAGCAGAGATAGCGCGGGCGGAAACTGAACTGACTGTGGCTAAAGAACAGTTCGATCGCGACAAAGAATTAGTGGCATCAGGGGCGATCGCGCGGCGTACAATGCTAGAGTCGCAATCCCACTTCGCGGAAGCCAAAGCCAATGTTGCGAAGGCAAAAAGCCGTCCCGAAGTTATCAAAGCCGAAACCGAAATTAAACAAGCCGAAGTAGACCTGCCAATGCGAGAATTGCGCGATTCCCAAGGCAAAGTAGGAGAAGCAAAAGCTCAACTCACCAGAGCTTTGAGCCGCCGGGAAGTGTTGGAAGCCGAGAATCAGGTCAAACGCGGCAAAACTGCCGTGCAAGTCGCTCGATCGCGCATTCGTTTAGCCGATGCAGCCTATCAAGCGCGACTGCAACAATTAGGGACTGTTGCGAATGACCGAGGACTTGTCACCGTAATTGCTCCGATTTCTGGCACGGTAGCCGATCGCGAAATCACCCCAGGAGAGTCTGTAAACGCCGAAAAACCGTTGATGAGCATCTTAAATGACAGCCGCGTTTTTGCCACCGCCAACATCTACGAAAAAGACTTGAATCAGGTAAAACAAGGCCAGGAAGTCAGGGTAAAAGTTGCTAATTGGCCCGATCGCACTTTCACAGGAAAAATCACCTTAATTGGCTCATCCGTGCAAGGAGAAACGCGGGTTGTACCGGTGAAAGCAGAACTAGATAATAGTAACGGGGAATTAAAGCCCGGACTGTTTGCTGAGTTGGAAATTTTAACCGAAAAAACTGCCACAAATATTTTAGCAATTCCGAGTACAGCGGTAGTGGATGTCAGCGGTAAAAAAACCGTTTACGTTCAAAATGGCGATGCCTATCAAGCTGTTGACATTGAAATCGGTCAAACTGCGGGGGATTTAGTTGAAGTTAAAAGCGGTTTATTCGATGGAGATTTGATTGTTACCCAGCGCGCACCTCAACTTTACGCACAATCGTTGCGGGGCGGCAGCAAGCCGTCAACAAGCGAGGAAAAGAAAGAGGCAACTCCCAAAGCAACAGAGGTTAATTTTAATAATTTACCCGTGCCTTTGTGGGCGGGAATCGGGGGAGGATTGGCGATCGCATCCTTGACTTTCACCGCCGGGCTATTGTGGGGAAATCGGCGCAAATTGCCAACAATAGCAGCATCTCAAAGTCATGCCAACAATGGTTTTTCCACCTCTGAACCCATGTTGCACGATGAATTTGTACAAAATGACAACCATCACGTTAAAAATGAAGATGCGGAAATTAAGATAGTCAATAACAAATAACAAATAACTAATAACCAATAACTAATAACCAATAACTAATAAAATGTTCAGCACAATTCTGAGATGGGTAATAAACCGCCGCTGGCTAGTCGTTCTCGCCACAATTATTGTTAGTCTTTGGACATTATATATCGTCCCCCAAATGTCCCTTGATGTCTTCCCGCCTTTTGCACCCCCGCAGGTAGAAATTCAGACAGAAGCACCGGGCCTCGCACCGGAAGAAATCGAGTCTTTAGTAACACTGCCGATCGAGAGTGCGATCAATGGAACTCCAGGGGTGACAGCAGTGCGATCATCTTCCGCTGTTGGCCTTTCTGCGATTAAGGTAATCTTTGATTGGGGAACAGAAATTTATCAAGCACGACAGTTAATAACCGAACGATTGCAGCAAGCTCAAAGCAAACTCCCCACAGGAGTAGAAACACCGCAAATTTCTCCGACAACTTCTCCAGTCGGGCTGGTAATTACCTATGCTTTTACATCAGAAACTACTCCTTTGATGGAAGTGCGCCGTCTGGTTGATTGGCAAGTCACAAATCGCCTTTTGGCAGTGACTGGCGTTGCTCAAGTGGTGGCTTACGGCGGCGATCAGAGGCAGTATCAAGTATTAGTAGAACCTGCCAAGTTGAAAGCTTTTAATGTGTCGTTGCAGCAAGTTGCCGAAGCGGCGCAGGCTGCGAATGTTAACGCGCCGGGGGGGTATTTAATTACGCCGGATAAAGAAACTTTAATTCGGGGGGTGGGCAGGATTGAGTCTGTGGAAGATTTGCAGCAATCGGCGATCGCATCTCGGCAAGGAACGCCCGTCAGAATTGGTGATGTCGCCGATGTCAAGATTGGTGCTGCAATCAAGCGGGGGGACGGCAGTTTTAACGGCAAAAAAGCTGTGATTGTGATGGTAAATAGGCAGCCAGTTGCTGATACTCCGACGGTAACTAAAGCGGTTGAGGCGGCAATGGCTGAGGTGCAGCAAGCTCTGCCCAAGGATATTAAAGTTACTGTGACTTTCCGGCAGGAAGAGTATATCAACTCTTCGGTGGAAAATGTGCGATCGGCTTTAGTGGAAGGTAGCATCATTGTCACCATCATCCTAATCCCGTTTTTGATGAATTGGCGCACTCTGACGGTGGTTTTGCTCGATTTCTTCCTAACTTGGCTGTTTGGGCTGCTGGCGATGTATTGGCTGGGGCTGGGATTGAATACGATGACTTTGGGGGGGTTGTCGGTGGCGATCGGAACTGCGATCGATGATGCGATCGTCTATGCCGAAAATACCTACCGCAATTTGAGAGAAAACACGGCTTCTGGGCATCCGCGCCCGGTGATGGATGTGATTTTTGATGGCAGTCAGGAGGTGCGCGATTCGTTAATTGGAGCGACGGTAATTGGGATTGTGGTATTTTCGCCAATTTTTACTTTGCCCGGTGTAGAAGGGCGAATTTTTACGCCGATGGGGATTACTTATTTGGTGGTTGTGGTGATTTCTAGTCTGGAATCGCTGTTAATATCTCCCGCCCTTTGTGCTATTTTGTTGCCGAGCAAACGCATGAGTGCTGAGGAACCTTGGTTGCCGAGATTTTGCAAGCGCATCTATCATTTTTTCATCCAATTGTCAATGCGCTATTCGGTGATTATTTTAGTTTTAGCTACTGCTAGTATGGTGGCTGCATTAGTTATTTTGCCTTCCTTTGGACGGGTGTTTTTGCCGGAGTTTCAGGAGCAAACTTTGGTGAATACTATTCTGCTTTATCCGGGGGTGTCTTTGGAGACGACGGATAGCGCGGCTTTTGCTATTGAAGATGCACTTAAGCAGGATACCAGGTTTGAATACGTGCAAGTGCGATCGGGCAGAGCTCCGGGCGATGCTGATGCTGCGGGAGTGAATTTAGCTCACATTGATATCGGTTTGAGTGAGGAAGGGATGAAAAATAGGTCGAAAACTTTGGAGTCGCTGCGGCAGGAATTTGCTAAATTGCCGGGAGTTGCACCAAATATCGGCGGTTTTATTTCTCACCGGATGGATGAGGTTTTGTCTGGTGTCAGAAGTCAAATTGCTGTGAAAATATTTGGCCCGGATTTGAATCAGCTTCGCAGCCTCGGCGCTCAAGTTGAAGCGCAAATGAAAACTGTTAAGGGAATTGTGGATTTGCAACTCGAACCGCAGGTACCGGTGCCACAAATTCTAATTAAGTTTAACCGCCAAGCTGCGGGTAGATACGGTTTGAAAATTGGAGAACTTTCGGAAATCATTGAGACTGCTTTGAATGGCAAAGTTGTCTCTCAAGTTTTGGAAGTACAGCAAACTTTTGATTTAGTTGTATGGTTGCAGCCAGAAGCTCGAAATAACCTAGAAACTATTCAGAATTTGTTGGTTGATACTCCCAGCGGCAATAAAATTCCCCTGGCGCAAGTTGCGACTGTTACATACGGTACTGGGCCAAATACGATTAACCGTGAGAATGTTTCGCGGTTGATTGTGGCAGCGGCTAATGCGAAAGGTAGGGATTTGCGATCGGTTGTGAATGAAATTCAAGCTAAAGTTAAACGAGAGGTGCAGTTGCCTTTTGGCTATTTTATTCAGTACGGCGGTCAATTTGAGGCGGAACAAAGGGCTTCGCAGAATATTATGGTGTTTAGCGCGATCGCCTTTTTGGTAATTACAGTATTGATGTACTTGTCCGTCAAGTCAATTGCTTCAACTGCGATGATTATGATTAATTTGCCCCTCGGCTTAGTTGGAGGAGTAATTGCTGTAGCTTTGACTGGCGGTATAATTTCCGTCGCTTCCCTGGTTGGCTTTGTCACATTATTCGGCGTAGCTACCCGCAACGGCTTGCTGTTAGTAGACAACTATAACTCTAAATTTGCCGAAGGAATGCCCTTTAAAGAAGCTATTGTCAAAGGCTCGATGGAACGGCTCAACGCCATCCTGATGACTGCTTTAACTTCTGCCTTGGGTTTAGCACCTTTAGTCTTAGAAGGCGGCCCGGGGAAAGAAATTTTGCAACCTTTGTCGATCGTAGTTTT
Organism: Microcoleus sp. A006_D1; assembly: GCF_036702805.1. Classification (NCBI taxonomy): domain Bacteria; kingdom Bacillati; phylum Cyanobacteriota; class Cyanophyceae; order Oscillatoriales; family Microcoleaceae; genus Microcoleus; species Microcoleus sp. A006_D1. Next base: position 149,894 of record NZ_JAUBVZ010000005.1, on the reverse strand, counting down.
GGGAGGATTGTTTACTTCTACTGCCTTAACTTTGCTAGTTTTACCAGCTTTGTATGCTCAATTCGGTAGATTTTTACGACCGCAACAACCTCAGCCAGTTGTTAAAGATGGAAAAACAGTTAAAGCAGTTTTGAGCAGTGATGTTGCTAATCGCTGAATAATTTTTGATAATTTTCCTTGACGCCCTGTTTTAAAGTGTCATACTTTACAAGTAATTGTTAGCAAAAAGTAAAGCACATGAAAACCCTCAAATCAAGTTTAATTATTCTCGGCAGTGTCGGATTGCTATTTTTGGGAGCTTGCGGTAAAGGCGACGAAGCAAGCGATACAAAAATCACTCCCACACCCCCTCCTGCTGCTTCAAAACCTGCCTCTTCCGCTCCCGCGCCCGCTCCTGCTGGTGCAAAAGGAGCTAAAGGGGGTCAAGTTGTCAATGCTGGAGCTTACCATTTAGAGTTTGTACCTGAAAAACAATCTACCGGAACTCACTTAGATTTGTACCTGCAAAAAGGCGATAAAAAGGAAACAGTCGCTGATGCTAAAGTGTCCGCTCAAGTGCAGTTGCCGAATGGAAAGCAGCAAACGCTAGCCTTCAAATACGATCCGGCAGACAAACATTACACTGCTGTGTTTCCAGTCAAAGGTGCGGGTCAGTATCCTGTGAAGGTGAATGCGGATATTAAGGGAGAAAAAGTGGATGGTCGTTTTACATTCACTCAGTAAAGCGCTTATTTCCTGTTAACGCATAGGAATTTGGCTTTGAAAATTGATTGTAGAGCCGTCATTGTTCATTACTAACAAACACAGGACAAAAACAAATGAAATCTCTGAAGACAGGTTTAATCGTTGTAGGTAGTGCAGCACTGATGTTACTAGCCGCCTATAGCAATACTGTGCAGGCCACAAATGCCACTAACAAACCCGATGATTTTCTAGCACAAATTCCCGCCAAAAATAGTTCAACCGCCCCTACACTAATAGCTGGTACTGGTCATTCTAAGGAATCAAAAGGGGGGCAAGTGGTAGAATCAGGCCCTTATCATTTAGAGTTGGTGGTCGAAAAAGAAGCTGATAAAACTCATCTAGATTTCTATTTGCAAAGAGGCGACAACCACCAGACAATACCTAATGCTAAGGTAACAAGTCAAATTCAGATGCCCGATCGCACTCAAAAGACTGTTACCTTCACCTATGACCAGAAAGACCAGCACTATACAGCTTTGCTGCCTGGAAAAGTTGTCGGTCAGTATCAGATGAAGATTACTGCTGATATTAGCGGTCAAAAGGTAGATGGTCGATTTACCTTCAGTCGGTAGTTTGAGTTAAATTTAGCTGTGGAGACCCGGTTTATTTTATCAACCGGGTTTTTCTTAACTTAGAATCGAATAATTAACTTTTAAATATCTAAAATTTCATCGCTATTTCATTCCTGACAGCCAAGCTAATAAATAAGAACAACAATTAGTCAAGTTTTTAGGGAATACTGCGATGAAAAAGTTAATTTACGCTGCCGCATTTACCGTCATCCTGGCATCTAATGCCCCCGCTACTATTGCCGGAGGAGCCATGCAAAATGCTAATATTCCTCACCTTGTTGGTAGCGCTGCAACTCCTAATAAAGCTAGCTTTCAGGGTGCTACCCATCGTTTTGAGGTTCACGTTCAGGGCAGAGCTCTTTCGGAAATTGCGATCGCCCTTCCAGACGATCTCAGCATCAGCGGAGGAATTGAGGTAAAAAATCAATCCCATCAGAAAATCGAGACTCAAGTATCTGTCAAAAACCAAAAAGCCACCGTAGTTTTTGTCCAACCAGTCGCGCCTGACACTACCATCTCAATTTATATGGGCGGTATTAATGCTCCCGGTTACAGCCACAACTGGGGGTACGTGATATCTGGTAAAATTGTGGGGATAAACGCAGAGATTCCCCTGGGTAGAGTGGGCATTCAGACCTACTGAGCGAAAGTTAAAGTTAATACCAGTTATCAAAAATTCTGCAACAGTTGCATCATTTTTGATAATTGGCATGAGGTGCGTCGCTATGAGATTGTCCGTTTTTATTCATAGATTGTGGATGGCGACACACCCTAGGAATAATATTGCAATAATTATGAAAATTGGTATCAGCTTTCGCGCATTTAATTTGTTGTACATTTCTGTCATTTCAAACTATGCGTGGGGTGGGCATCTTGCCCGCCCATAACCTTAACATCTTGCCCGCCCATACGGTTAAATTCAAATGCAAAACAGGTTACTTTTATGAGAATTTTGCTAGTTGAAGACGAGCCTGATTTAGGAAAAGCGATCGATCGCACTTTGAAGCAAGAAAAATACATAGTTGACTGGGCCCAGGACGGAAATGAAGCTTGGGAATATCTAGACAGTCAGTGGACGCAATACACGCTAGCCATTTTTGACTGGTTGCTTCCGGGATTGTCGGGAATAGAATTGCTGCGAAGATTGCGCGCACAACATAGTTTTTTACCTGTTTTGATGCTGACAGCAAAAGACCGGATGGAAGATAAAGTCGCGGGCTTGGATGCCGGGGCTGACGATTATTTGGTCAAGCCGTTCGGGATGGCGGAACTGTTAGCAAGGTTGCGGGCGTTGCAAAGGCGATCGCCCCAAATTCAACCTCAACAGCTACAAATCGGCAATCTCGCCTTAGATTGCGGAAATAGAACTGCTTGTCATCTGAATCAAAACGGCACAAACCAGACAATTTCTCTGACAAACAAAGAATTTCAACTGTTAGAATATTTGATGAAACATCCGAACCAAATTGTCACCACCGACCAAATTCGGAATCAGATATGGGAAGCCAGCGCAGATACTTTTAGCAATGTAGTAGCCGCTCAAGTGCGCTTGCTGCGGCGCAAACTAGAATCAGTTGGCTGCGCGAATTTAATTGAAACTGTCCACGGCGTAGGATACCGCATGAGAAATTGAAAGAAACCCGGAGGGCGGACACGAGTACCGCCCCTAAAGAAACAGAAACTCTGCGTTTTCTGCGGTTCACAAAAAAACATCAGGCTCAACTACCAATTACCAATTCTCAATGCCCAATGCCCAATGCCCAATGCCCAATTACCAATTACCAATTACCAATTACCAATTACCAATTATGTAATGTGAATCAAAATAAACTATTTAACCGCACTCGCTGGCAATTAGCGATTTCCTACGCAGCAGTAATGGGTTTAATTTTAAGCTTGTTGGGATTTGGCGTATATAGGGCGATCGCCCACGCGCACTGGATCGCCATAGATCGTGAACTAGAATCGGTAGCGGGGACACTCCACGATAGCCTCGAAATCAAGCTACAGCAGCCCGGACGCTTGGAACCAATAGTCAATGAACTTTTGCCAAATCTTCGCGTAATTGGAGTTAATGGCGTTAAAGAACAGTTACCCGATCGCCATATTTTAAGCGCGATCAACCAAAGCTATTACTATATCCGTTTATTTAACAATTCAGGAAAATTGATTGCAACAGCAGGCGCTTATCCCGAAGCATTGCCGCCGACATTTAACTCGCAACACTGGCAAACAATCGCTGATAGCAAAGGCAATATTTATCACCAGATTTCTGTATCGCTACACACTAACACCCTGGAAGATTGGGGATATTTTCAAGTAGGGCGGAGTTTGCAAGACTTCAATGATTATCTCAGTACAGTGAGATTAATTTTGAAATTGGGATTACCTACAGCCTTAATTTTGGTGGGTTTTTCTAGTTGGTGGCTGGCGGGATTGGCAATGAAACCGATTTATTCTTCCTACCGACAAATCCAACAGTTTACAGCCGATGCTGCCCACGAATTGCGGACGCCTTTAGCGGCATCTCAAGCTACAGTAGAATCGGCGCTGTTGATGCCACAATTAGATGAGAAAGAAGCGCGGGAAATTTTGCGAACAGTCGATCGCCAAAACCGCCGACTGACTCAGTTAGTCACTGATTTGTTGTTGTTGGCGCGGATGGACTCTCAACCAAAATCCGTTAGCGAAGCCCTCGAAGAGGATCGCCCTCAGCTTTGTTGTTTGAATGACTTGGTTAGCGATTTAGTTGAGGAATTGGCTGCTTTGGCGATCGCCTCCGAGGTAGCGCTAACATCCGAAATCCGCGTACACCAGCAATTGAATGTTGTCGGAGATGCCGATCGACTTTACCGTTTAGTTACTAATTTAATTGTGAATGCCATTCAATACACTCCGGGTGGCGGAAAAGTCACAGTCATCTTAGATTGCAGTCACCAAGAGGCGATAATTCAGGTTCAAGATACCGGGATTGGGATAGCGGCGGCAGATTTAGCGCGCATATTCGATCGATTTTACCGGGTTAATAGCGATCGATCGCGTCATACAGGCGGTTCGGGACTCGGATTGGCGATCGCCCAAACCATCGCCCGCGCGCACCGCGGCAGCCTCAGCGCCCGCAGCGAATTGGGTTTCGGCAGCACCTTTCTCCTGCGGTTGCCTTTGTGAGCTACCATGTGAGGGAAACCGAATCGTCTTTTTAGGGTAATCCCTTGAGTAAAGCGTAGCGCGATCACCCAAAATCATTAAGTAGGGGCGGGTTTAGCTAATAGTTTATGAGACAAACGACAAAATGAGTGCAAAACCCGCCCTCTAAGTAGGTAACGGCAAAAAAACATAGTATCTTGTAGGGGCGGGTTTAGCTAATAATTTATGATACAAACCAGAAGATGAGTGCGAAACCCGCCCTCCCCACCTAATGTTTATTTGTCACCACCTACTTATCAGCAATCAGCAATCATCAGAGAGAAGAATTATGACAGTTTTAGAACAGGGAACAATCTCCATCCATACCGAGAATATTTTCCCGATTATCAAGAAGTCCCTATACACCGACCACGAAGTCTTCTTGCGGGAACTAATTTCTAACGCCGTCGATGCCATTGCCAAACTCAAAATGGTTTCCCGTTCCGGCGAATACAACGGCGACATGGGCGAACCACAAATCAACATTGTCATTGACAACGAAAACAAAACCCTCTCGATTACCGACAACGGCATCGGGATGACAGCCGACGAAGTAAAAAAATACATCAATCAAGTCGCCTTCTCCAGCGCCGAAGAATTTATTCAAAAATATCAAGGCAGTGGCGACGACGCAATTATCGGTCACTTTGGACTCGGTTTCTACTCATCTTTCATGGTCGCTAAGAAAGTAGACATTGACACCCTTTCTTACAAAGAAGGCTCCCAAGCAGTACACTGGTCTTGCGACGGTTCTCCCGCTTTTGAACTATCAGAATCCGCCCGCACAGAACGCGGCACTACGATTACTCTGACACTCCAAGATGAAGAACAAGAGTATGTAGAAGCTACCCGCATTAAGCAGTTAATCAAAACTTACTGCGATTTCATGCCTGTTCCCATCAAATTTGAGGGAGAGGAAATCAACAAGCACAAAGCAATCTGGCGGGAATCAGCCAGCAATTTGCAAAAAGAAGATTACTTAGAACTGTATCGCTACCTTTACCCATTCCAAGATGAACCGCTGCTTTGGGTACACCTGAATACAGATTATCCTTTCATTGTCAACGGCATTCTTTTCTTTCCCAAACTGCGGCCAGATGTCGATGTCACCCAAGGCAATATTAAGCTATTTTGCAATCAGGTTTTTGTCAGCGACCACTGCGAAGAAATTATCCCGAAATTCTTGATGCCGCTGCGGGGAGTCATTGATAGTACCGACATTCCGCTGAACGTTTCTCGCAGTTCTTTGCAAAGCAATCGCACAGTGCGGAGAATCGCTGATTATATTGCGAAAAAAGTGGGCGATCGCCTGAAAGAACTTTACCGCGACGACCGCAACGAATACATCCGCTGCTGGCAAGATATCGGCACTTTTGTCAAGTTTGGAACTCTCAACGATGACAAGTTCAAAAAGCAAGTCGAAGATATCTTAATCTACCGCAGCACTTACCAGCCAACAGCAGAAAAGCCAGAAACTGCAACGCCAGAAGTGCAGGTGCAAACTGAGGAAGGAGATTTGTGGCAAGATGTGACTCCGAAGTCGGACAAATCTACTTCGACGCAACCTTACACGACGCTGAAAGAGTATTTGGAACGCAATCAAACACGTCACGAAAATCGCGTGTTTTACTGCACGGAACCTGCGTCTCAAGCAACTTACGTCGCACTGCACAAAAGCCAAGGTTTAGAAGTGCTGTTTATGGATTCTTTCATTGACACGCACTTTATCAGTTTCTTGGAACGAGAATACTCAGATGTCAAATTCTCGCGGGTTGATTCCGACATTGACGACACGCTAATTGACAAAGAAAAAGAAGCGGAAATTGTCGATCCGGCGACTAATAAAACTCGCAGCGAACAAGTTAAAGAAATGTTCCAAAAGGCTCTTAATAAGCCGAAAGTGAACATTCGCACTGAAGCTTTGAAGTCTGACTCTGCGGAGGGGGCGCCACCTGCGATCGTCCTGTTACCGGAAGCTTTGCGCCGGATGCGGGATATGACGGCGCTTTTGCAGCAGCAAGCGGCCGAATTCCCCGAGGAACACGTTTTGCTGGTGAATACGTCTCACCCGCTGATTCAAAATCTGGCGAGTTTGAGTCAGGGTGCGATTATTCAAGGCGGCGGGGAGTCTCCGTCGGCGCAGTTGGCGAGCATGATTTGTCACCACGTTTATGACTTGGCTTTGATGGCCCAGAAGGGTTTCGATGCGGAAGGGATGCAGGATTTTGTCGAGCGCTCGAATCAAGTGTTGACAAAATTGACGGAACGTGCAGTGTAAGAACCCCCCCAACCCCCCGATGCTTTGGGGGGAGCTAGAGTTTGGTTTTTGTGGTCTCTGTCGGAAACAGCAGATTTTCTTGTACCGCCTTCACCATGCAGGCTAGAGGGGTTTTCTTGTTCCCCCCTTAACAAGGGGGGCTAGGGGGGTAGTCCGGCGTTGCTATATAATGAGAGGCTGCATCAAAAAACGGTAATCTGGAGGGCAATATGTCACGGAAATGTCAGCTAACGGGCAAGAAGGCGAATAACGGTTTTGCGGTTTCTCACTCGCACCACCGCACTCACAAGTTGCAAGAAGCAAATTTGCAGTGGAAGCGGATTTGGTGGCCACAGGAGAAGCGCTGGGTAAGATTGCACCTTTCTACGAAGGCGATTAAAACCTTGGAACACAAGGGTTTAGAAGTAATGGCGAAGAAAGCTGGTATTAACCTTTTCAAGCTTTAAATAACCTTGTTAATTGAAAAAAGGGCGATCGTGTACATTAAAAGTGCGATCGCCCTTACTTTTACAAAAAAACCGTCCTGGATTAGAGCCATTTTCGGCATTTCAGTAAATAAGTAGTCATCTGGCCTTTGCCTTTAACTTCGATCGCGCCGCGGCTTTCAAAGAAATACTTTTCTCGCAATCGCTGATAAGTTGCAGATGTGACTTGAATGCAGCCCGCTAAGCCGTGAGATTCCATCCGGGAAGCGGTGTTAACCGTGTCTCCCCACAAATCGTAAATAAATTTTTTGATGCCGATGACTCCGGCGACAACCGGGCCGCTGTTGATGCCGATTCTGATGCTGAAATCTTGATTGTGGGTATCGCTGAATTCAATAATTGCCTGCTGCATATCGATCGCCATTTGGGCGATCGCCTCTGCGTGATCGCTGCGGGGCGTCGGCAGCCCTCCCACTACCATGTAAGCGTCGCCAATCGTCTTAATTTTTTCCAATCCGTGCTTTTCTGCTAGGCGATCGAAGGTGGAAAAAATGTCGTTAAGCAGGGAAACTAATTCCGGCGGAGAAATTTGGGAACTAATTTGGGTAAAACCGACGATATCTGCAAACAATACTGTTACTTCGGCAAAAGTCTCGGCAATGATGCTTTGGTCTTGTTTTAATCTGTCGGCGATCGCTTTTGGCAAGACATTCAGCAGGAGACGGTCGGATTTTTCTTGTTCTAAACGCAAAGCTGCCTCAGCTTGTTTCCGAGTTGTGATATCTTCAACAGTACCTTCGTAATAAAGCAAATTTCCATGGATGTCGCAGACAGTATAAGCATTTTCGGCAATCCAAATTATACTACCATCTTGGCGGTAAACTTGAGATTCAAAATCCGATACTTTGCCGTTTGTTCGCATTAAAGTGATGACTTCGGCGCGGCGTTCAGGGTAGACATATAACTGGCGGTTAATATCAGTTAAAGTTCCCATCATCTCCTCACAGGAACTGTAGCCGTAGATGCGAATTAAAGCAGGGTTGACGCTGAGATATTCCCCATCGGGAGTAGTTTGAAAAATGCCGACGATCGCATTTTCAAAAATGCTGCGGTATTTGGCTTCAGCTTGTCGCAGCGCTGCTTCAGCGCGCTGGCGTTCTCGCGCTTCTACTGCGAAAGTTACAGAGTCTGCTAGAGAAACAGCGAAACTTTGTTCTTCAATAGTCCAATAGCGGGGCATTCCTACCTGTTCTAAACAGAGAACTCCTGCTGTTTCTCCGCCTATTTGAATCGGCGTATCTAGCATGGAAGTGATGCCCAATGGAATTAGGTAAGATTCCACAAATTCTCTAGTTCTAAAATCTTTTTGCGCGTCAAAGGCAGCAATTGCGCGTTCTTCTCGCAGTGCTTGAAAATAGACAGGATACTCTGATTCTCCTAATTCCAAACCGTAGTCGTGCTGGTTGAGGGCGCGATCGAACAAATCCAGGCACTCCATCTTGGATTTTGTGCGATCGTACAGCCAGACGCTCGATCGCGAAACTTCAAGAGTACGGCTAGCAGTTTCAGTGATTTCTTGAAGCGCTTTGGTTAAGTCGCCTTGATTCAGCGCTTTATTTTTGGCTAAATCGATTAATGCCGATTTTTGTTTCTGTAGCTGAAGTTCGCTTTGTTTCAGGGCATTTGTCCGTTCTTTGACTCGGATTTCTAACTCTTCATTCAGCTTTTGCAGGGCTATTTCTGCTTTGCGGCGATCGGTGATATCTGTGCCGATGCAGAGGATGCCCAAGAGTTCTCCCGCTGCATCAACCAGCGGTTTATTTGCCCAAGATACCCAAACGCGATCGCCAGTGCGCCGGATATTTTCATTTTCATAGCTGGTAAAGCGATCGGGATTTTGTATAATTTTATTATAAACTAATTCTAAGTTATTTCCTTCGATGTCGGTCAGGCAAATAATTGTTCCCACGGCATTTTTACCAATGATTTCTTCCTGATTGTATCCAAAGAATATTTCGGCAAACTCATTAAAAAAAGTAATTGTGCCGTCGGGAGCTAACTTGACAATAATACTGTTAGAATTTTCCACCAACTCTCGATATTTAATTTCGTTTTCTCGCAGGGAATTTTCTACCTCGGCACGTTCGGCTACCGTCGCTGCTAATAACAACGACGTAATCGTAACTACCGCCATGAAAGCTTGCAAAAATAAAATTGCCTGACTGATATTTTCGGCTTTGGCTATAAACGGCCCACTGCCGTGAGAACTGCCAAAAATAGCGATGCTTGAGACAATAAAGGATGCCAGTACAGCGCCCCGCTGACCGAATTGGAGCGCCGCCCAAATTATCAAAGGAAACGGCAAATATTCCAGGGGATAGCGAGAAATAGAAGCTGTATTTTTTGACTCAAATACCAGCCAGCTCACCCCAATTAATAATATCAACCAGACTCCCCGCCAAATTAAATAATGTTTTGGTGTCTCTGTTTGTCTTTTTAAACGATCTGCCGTTAGTTTAGGGCGAAAAAATATCAGGATTAAGGGAGTTAAGATTAAAACTCCCATTGTGTCTCCCAACCACCAATTCCACCGAAGTGACCAATATTCTGCCCAATCTACTTTGCCTGCTAAATATAGGGAAAGCGCGCCAATAGTGCAACTAATCTGAGTAGAAATTATCCCGCCAAACAAGATTAAATTAACTACATCTTTCAAGCGTTCTAGAGAGGGACGAAACCCGAGCCAACGCAGTGCAGTTACTGCAAAAACAGCTTGCAAAATAGCTCCGACGTTTCCTCCCACCCAAATTGCAAATATTTGTTCGCTTGGGTTAACTAAATTGAGTAAAAATATACCCAAAAATATCCCAGGCCAGACTTTTCTGCCAAACAATAAAAGTCCGGCTTGGGCAATTCCTGCGGGCGGCCAAACGGAAGAAGCAAAGGGATCGACACCTTGAATTGCAAATGCTAGCCTCGCCCCCACGGCGTAAGCGATCGCCACGACAGTTACTTGGACTAAGTAGCGCCCAATTCGGGATTGAGGGAATCGAAGAAACTGATTTAGGTTCAGATTCATATCGAGTTTTAAGTTTGAGATAATTTCACATCAGAAAAAAGTTCGGCAACGGATGCTGTAACGGATTTAACGGATGGATCGTGGGGGTAGCGAGCCTAAATGTAGGGTGCGACCGGGCGCACCTAACCCCCGATCGAGGCTTATTTGATGGCGGCATCAATCCACTGTTTCAAAGTAGAATTGACTTCCTCAATCGGAATTTCATGGGATTTGTGAGTTGCTCTTTCCACGACTTCAACCTTGCCTACTTTCAGCGAACGGCCGGTCACAATGCGATAGGGGATGCCGATCAAATCGGCATCTTTAAATTTAACTCCGGCTCGTTCGTCGCGGTCATCTAATAAGGTTTCAATGCCAGATTTGTTGAGTTCTGCGTAGAGTTTTTCGGCGACTTCTACTTGTTGGGCCTCGGAAATATTGGGGATGCTAATGATCGCGTGATATGGGGCGATCGCCACTGGCCAGATTATCCCATCTTTGTCGTAGGATTGTTCTACGGCAGATTGAGCTAGCCGCGATACGCCGACGCCGTAGCAGCCCATGATCAAGGGCATTTCTTCGCCTTGTTCGCTGGTGTAGGTGGCGCCCATTGCTTGGGAGTATTTGGTGCCTAATTGGAAGATGTGGCCGACTTCGATGCCTCGGGCGGTTTGCAAGGTTTGTTCGGGGTTGTGCACTGCCCGATCGCCCGCAACGGCAGTTCTAACGCCCACAACGGTTGCAGGTAGGGGAAATTCTTGATTCCAATTAGCGCCGACAACGTGGTATCCTGACTCGTTAGAACCGGTGACAAAGTTTGTCAGATCGACGGCGGTGCGATCGACCAAACGCAAAAACTTAGAATTTACCTCCTTACTCCCAGCGATATAATCATCAGCAACATCGGGAGCCATATAACCCAGAGGCAAAGATTTAGCCGCCCATTTTCGCTGAGCTTCCGCATCAGGAACCGTCAAAAACAAAACAGTTTTAGCTTGATAATTCCCCGCTAATTTTGTCAATTCATTCAACAACTTTACCTGATTCACATCTTGGTCGCCGCGAATGCTTACGAGTACCAAAACAGTCGTGCCATTATCATAAACAGCCTGATAAAGCACATTTTTAACAACTTGCGTCGGAGAACATTTCAAAAACTTGCAAAGTTTATCAATGGTTTCAGTTCCCGGCGTTTCCCGCTTTTCAAAACTTGCAAAAGGCGACGATTCCGCATCAGCAGGCATCGATACAGCCTTTTCCACATTAGCAGCATAAAGACCGTCTTCAGTATAAAGAACTTCATCCTCACCCGCGTCTGCCAGCACCATAAACTCTTGAGAACCAGAGCCACCAATTGCACCAGAATCAGCATCTACTGCTCGGAATTCCAAGCCCGATCGGCGCAGCATATTACTGTAAGCTTGAGCCATATCCTGATAAGTTTTTTTCAGGCTTTCTTCGCTAGTGTGAAAAGAATAACCATCTTTCATAATAAATTCGCGACCGCGCATCAAACCGAAACGCGGGCGAATTTCATCACGAAACTTATTTTGAATTTGATAAAGATGTACGGGCAATTGCCGATAGGAACGAATCATATCTTTAGCAATTGTAGTAATTACCTCTTCGTGAGTTGGGCCCAGTCCGACTTCTCGCTGCTGCCTGTCTGTCATCGCAAACATGATACCTTCAGCTTGAGTGTAGGTATCCCAGCGGCCGGATTCCCGCCACAAATCGGCCGGTTGCAGTTGCGGCAGGAGACATTCTTGAGCGCCAGTAGCGTCCATTTCTTCGCGCACAATTTGCGAGACTTTTTTGAGAACTCGCCACATCAAAGGGAGATAAGCGTAAATGCCACTACCGATGCGCCGGATGTATCCCGCACGGAGTAATAATTTGTGGCTGGGAATTTCTGCTTCTGCGGGATCTTCCCGCAGGGTGACGAAAAGCATTTGAGAGAGTCGCATTGGCTGATTTCCTTAAAATACCGGATGATTGTAATCTCAGATTAACTTCTGATATTATCAGAGGTGAGCCAGATTTGAATAAATATATGAATAAAATTTGGGAAAATTACCAAAAAGGTATGACAGCATTTGATAATTGTCACCATCCTACTCTGCAATCTCAGTGGATTGCCTTAAAAGATGAAATAGGAGAATTTGTTCGAGAACCTAACTTGAGTGAGGTTTGGGATATTGCTCATGCCGCTGGTAGATTGCTGTACAAACTAATCGGAATTCCTTTACATTTGGTAGCCTATCCTACTGTCCGCAAACATAGCGAACGTTTTGAGGAGTACGGCTGTATTCGCAGCCGGCGCAACTGTGAGGGTAAATGCTGCCAACAGTTGACAGTTGATAGTTGACAGTTGACAGTTGACGGTTGACGGTTGATAGCGAGGTTTTTAAACATTTTGTAGCTGATAATTCTCATGACCAGATTCATTCACGACCAATTCGCAAAACAATATCTCAAAGAACTATTAACGCCTCTCGGCAAAGTCGAAACCAGCCGCGACATTGCTGGAGAAGTGAGACAGGTTGACGTTTTCTTTGCCCCGAAAGCAGAACCTGATGTCGAACCAACAGCCCTCGGCATTCTGGGTCAAATCGCAGTAAAAGCCGCTGTGTTGGAACCATTCCGCAGTCCAGTGCAAACCGGAGAAATTCGCAGTTGTCTGGGAAAACTCTTTGATGTCCACGCCGAATATGAACGCATCGCAGCCAGAGATAATATCAGGATTGCAGAGGCAGACTTGCCCCAACTCTGGATACTGTCGCCGACGGTTTCCGACGCGATGCTAGTTGGATTTGGGGCGATTCCCGAACCAGAAAATTGGGTAAGTGGAGTTTATTTTCTGAGTCCGTCTCTGAAAGCAGCAATCATTGCGATTCACCAACTCCCCCGTACTCCCGAAACGCTGTGGCTGAGGGTTTTGGGGAAGGGAAACGTCCAAAAGCAAGCTATTGCCGAATTGAGAGAATTACCGTCTGATAATTTCTTTCGGTTGAGCGCGTTAGAATTGTTGTACAACTTGCGAACGATTTTAGAAGTCCGCAAAGACATAGATCGAGAAGATCGGGAGTTAATTATGGAACTGTCACCCCTCTATTTGCAACGACTTGAAGATGCAACTCAGCGAGGTATCCAGCGAGGTATCCAGCAAGGTATCCAAGAAGGTATCCAGCGCAGTCAACGCTTGATGGTTGAGAGTATTTTACAAGTGAGATTTGGCGAAATTGATGAAGAATTAGCCAAAATAATCGAGCCTTTGATTCAATTAGAAACCCTCGATCGCACGCGACTGATTATGGAGCTAGAGCGATCGGAATTACTAGCTCGTTTTGGGCCACTAAATCAAACGGAATCCTAACTAGGTAGCGCACTCTACTATATTTAGGGTGCGCCGCATCGCACTTTACTACTATCAGACATTGAAGTCAAAAAGCTGTCAATGGCAGGCAAGATGCCCGCCCCACAAGAGTTTTGGGAGATATCAATGGATAATTGGTAGCGCGATCGCCCCCGCCTCAAACTTCCCGCTTTTGGGCGAACTCTGCTGCTACCAGTCGCAGAAAAGCTGATTTCTGACTTTAGACGGATTTATTCTTCAGCTTAAAGAGCCATAATCAGCAGTAAGGATGAGATAACTAGAGATCTGATTTACTACTTATCCGGCTTTCACGAATCAAGGCTTCCGTAAGATAAAGCCAAGATAAAGTCTGACGAAACAAACCACCATCTAAAAAGTTCCAAATCCCCTACTTAAAAGTTAGGGGTAAATTTCAATATGCCTAATTCGGCATCAAACTTTAGGAGGTAATTATGTTTGAAAGCGAGTTATTAATGTCGCTGTACAGTCCCCAATTCAATATTGCTCAAATGCCAGTAGAAATAGATGTCCCGTTTGACCACCCCGATATCGGAGGGCTGATGTTTCTGAGTCCTCAGTTTTTCGTGGCATTAATCGCCGGAGTCATCATGGCTTTCGGCTTCCAATTCCTGTTAACGAATTTCTCGATTGCCGCCAAAATCTCCAATTGGGATGAGGCTTTACCCGACACTGACGATGATGATGAGTCGGAAAGTTTAGGCACTAAAGTTCGCAAGATCGAAGGCTTAGTCGGCGGTTGGATTTTAGTCACAGTTAACCTAGCTTTATTCTTAGCTTGTTTTCTGGCAGTCAAACTAACTTCAATTGCCTCGGTAGACGGCGCGGCAATTATTGGTGTGGTCATTTGGTCGGCGTACTTTTTAACGCTGGTGTGGCTCGGTTCTAGCGCCGTCGGTTCGATGATCGGTTCCTTGATCAAAACTGCTTTTTCCGGCATTCAAGGCGTGATGGGTACTGCCGGTGCTGCGATCGGCGGCAAGATGGCCAGCGACCAAATGGTGAATACTGTAGAAGCATCTGTGGCTGCTGTGCGCCGCGAGTTGGGCTCGGCTGTAGACCCGGACAGCATTCGCGAAACAATCCAAGATTATGTCGGTGCTTTGCAGTTGCCGAAGCTGGATGTTAAGGAAATTCGCGGTCAATTTGAAAAATTGCTGGGCGATGCCGATATCAAATCTCTGGCTGGAAGCGATGTTCTCAAGAATGTTAACCGCCAGACTTTTGTGGATTTGATTAGCAGCCGCAGTGATTTTTCTAAGGATGAAATCAATCAAGTTGCCGACCAACTCGAAGGCGTATGGAAGCAAACTTTCGGCAAGCAGCAAGACAAGAAAGACCCGAATTTAGAGTTAGTTGATTTTCTCAAGTTTGCGGCTCCCGATTTGTTAAAGTCTGACGAACTTAACGCCAAACTATCTCAAATTCTCGAAAGTAGAGAAAATAAATCGACATCCAGCAGCAGCGGCGGCATGAAGCGAGCAATGCAGATGGGTGTGGAAGCTCTTGTCGGCACTGTTTTGTCGCGGACGGATTTGTCTGATTTGGATGTGGAAAAAATCTCTGGTCAGTTGCAGCAACTGACAGAAAAAGGCAAGGAAACAGCTAAATCGGTGGCTGATAAGGTGGGCGATAAACTGCCTGCACTGCCTTTCAATACAGCTAAGGCTGATGTGGAAAATTATTTGCTGAATGCTCAACCTTGGCATCTCAACCGAGAAACTATCAAGCAGGAATTTAGGGATGTTATTTACGATCCCGAAGCTTCTCCGGGAGCCGTGTTGCGCCAGTTAGAGCTGTTTAATCCTGATTATTTTGTAGGGATTCTGGGCCGCCGCGAGGGCTTCAGTCAGGAACAGGCGGCGGAAATTGCCGAACAACTTGAAAGTGTCCGCCAAGAAGTTTTGGAAATCGTGCAAGCTGCTGCTGGTGACGAACAGTCTCAAGATTTGCGCGGCCGGATTGAGAATTATTTGCGATCGACTGGCAAGGAAGAATTGAATCCTGAAGGTATCGAGAAGGACTTCCAAGCGCTGTTGGACGATCGCGATGCTGGTTTTGAGGCTTTGCGCGATCGCCTGTCGCAATTTGACCGCGATACTTTGGTGCAATTGCTCGGTCAGCGCGAGGATTTCAGCCCCGAGGAAGCGGATCAGTTAATTGGGCGGCTGGAAAGTTCGCGCGATCGCGTAATTTCCAAAGCTCAAGAATTGCAAGAGCAAGCGAAATCGAAAGCGCAAGAAGTGCGCCAAAAGGTAGAAGAGTATCTTCGCAATACTAATCAGGAAGAACTCAATCCTGAAGCGATCGAGCGCGAGTTTCAAACGCTGTTAAGCGACCCGCAAGCGGGCTTTAAAGCTCTTTCAGAGCGCTTGTCTCAATTCGATCGCGATACGCTAGTGCAACTGCTGTCGCAGCGCCAAGACCTCAGCGAAGAACAGGTCAATGGGGCGATCGACAAAATCGAATCTGTGCGCGACAACATTATCCACGCGCCGCAAATTGTTGCAGATAAAGCTAAGGAGCAGTACGAGGAAGTTACTGGAAAGATTGGCGAATACCTGCGGAATACCAACCTGGAAGAACTCGATCCTGAAGGCATCAATCGGGATTTGACCAAATTGTTTGAAAATCCGAAAGAAGGTGCCTTGGCGCTGCGGGAAAGACTGTCTCAGGTCGATCGCGAAACCTTGGTCAAGTTGCTTTCGCAGCGAGAAGATTTGAGCGAAGAACAAATCAATCGGACGATCGATCGCGTGCAAGATTCGCTTCGCAGCATCGTGAAATCGCCCCGCCGCTTGGCATCTCGCGCTCAAAAAACTGTCAAGGATTTTCAAGGAAGTTTGGAAAATTACTTGCGGAATACCGACAAGGAAGAGCTCAATCCAGACGGTATCAAGCGCGATTTGCAGTTGCTGTTTAGCGAACCGGGAACGGGGATGCAAAGTTTGGGCGATCGGCTGAAGCACTTTGACCGCGGTACGTTGGTAGCCTTGCTGTCGCAGCGGGAAGACATTTCGGAAGAGGAAGCCAACAAAATTGCCGATCGCATTGAATCTGTCCGCAACGAGTTTGTCGAACAAATTCAAATGGTGCAGGACAAGTTCCAGTCAACAATTGACGGTATCTTCGGGAAAATTCGGGATTACCTCAATTCGCTCGATCGCCCAGAGCTCAACTACGAAGGCATCAAGCGGGACTTCCGCAAAGTGTTTGACGATCCGCAGGCGGGATTTGACGCGATTAAACAGCGTTTGGGTGAGTTCGATCGCGATACTTTAGTAGCTGTCATTAGCTCTCGTTCCGATATTTCCGAGACAGACGCCCACCGAATTGTTGACCAAATGGAAGGAGCCCGAGACAGCGTTTTATTGCGCTCAGAACGCATACAAACTGAAGCCAAAAAACGCATCAAAGACATCCGAAACAAGACCAAGCAGCAAGCAGAAGATGCGCGCGAAGCCGCCGCAACCGCTGCTTGGTGGCTGTTCGGTACGGCTCTAACTTCTGTGGTTGTTTCGGCTTTGGCTGGAGCAATAGCAGTCGGCGGTATTTCGGGTTTGTTTAGCTAGACTTTCCACAAGTTTCCATTAAAGTTCTCCTGATTCTAGGCTGGCTGTATGCCAGCCTATTTTCTTGGGCATCCTGCGATATCCGTTTCCACAGCACAACAAGGCTTGTAGTGAGGACTTTAGTCCGTCAAAATCAAGAAGGACTGAAGTCCGAACGATCGAACCTTGATTACCAGTAAGGCTTGTAGTGAGGACTTTAGTCCGCAAAAATTAATTAGGACTGAAGTCCGAACGATCGAACCCGTGCGATCTTAAATTAATTAATCTGAGACATATCGCATCATCCTTTAGTTGTAAACTTTGCCACACCTTCCTAGCATTCACCACGAATTACTGTCGGGGATCATCTCTACCTTCAGCAAGATTCTAGCCTCGGTCTTTATTCGGTAACTTCTATTAAGTAGCAAAAAAAGTTTTCGCAATAAGAAAACTGAGCAATACATATTATTTTGGAGGCTTCAATGGCATTTACTACTGCCGGCGCTTACGACCAAGGAAAAGCTGATATTCAAAGCTTGAGTGTAGACGACCAATTAGGTTTGCTGTGGTTTGTTTACACTGAACTGGGCAAGTCAATAACCCCAGCGGCTCCCGGTGCTTCCGGTTCCGAAATCGCTCAGGGTTTGTTCGATCAAGTCAAGCCGCTGCCCCACGAAGCACAACTGCAAGTAATGCGCGACATTGCCTCAAAAGCCAATACTGAAATCAGCCGGATGTACGGCTCGATGAGCCCAGAAACCAAGTTGGCTTTTTGGTATTTCCTGGCAGTAGGAATGGACGAAGGCACCATTATTCCCGTGCCTCCAGACTATCAACTTCCCGAAGCTGCAAAAGCTTTATTAGGAAAGATTCAAGGCATGGACTTTCAGCAGCAAATTGATTTCCTGCGCGGTACAGTTTTAGAAATGGGTGCCGAAGCCGCTCCGGGCGCTGGCATTTAATTTGAGTAAAGTAAGGTGGGCAATGCCCACCTACCGATTCCAGCTAATAACTGAATTCAGCGGCTCTGTTCCCGACAATTTGCGGCGCACCTGCAATTAAACGCATATCTTCGCAGCCAAATGTAAGCAATGGCTGACCTAACTTTAAACTGGCAAAATTACTCTCTTCAGGTATTTCTACTTCGCCTTTAATCGAGCCGATGCGAGACTGAAATTCTCCTTTAAACATTAGCAAATTGCTGCAACCAGCGCTAAAAACATTGCCGCTAAAAGGTACGGGTAAGGCAAAACTCTGTTTGCTGTAATTGAGACTGCACAGTTGAAGATTTCCTTGGCTAACTGTAACGCGGTAGCCTAACGGTGATGCCTTTACTGAATCGCTGCCTTCCCAACTAAATTGAGCTAATTCTTTAGGAAGTTTCCAAATTTCGCGCCCGCCAGCTGCTGAGTTAGGGTTGTCTACGTAGATGTGGGAAATCCAAGCGCCCCATTTTCCTGCATAACTGGCGATCGCACTTACGACAATTAACTCATTGTACTCCATCACGGAACCCAGCCCGTAGGAGGATATATAAATGCCGCCTAGGGTTTTTCCTGGCAATAAACAGACAATTTCTAACTCAGAGGGAACCAAGGGGCGCACTCGTGCCACATCTACCAACTGTAAAGTCTGAACAGCATAACCTTGCAGGTGCCAAGGAGCAGGTGAATATACCATTTTAAGTGATTTTATGTCTGATATTTTATATTTATTTTAGCTTAGGCTCTAAAACAGCAACAGGTTTTGGTAGTTATTCATAAAATCTTGGTAAATCTACGCATAAGAAAGATTAATCTGTGAACAGCTAGCAATTAGTTGACATTTGAGCAAAAGTTAAATATCGTCTACTTAGTGAATATTTAGAAGGGAACCTAAACCTGTATGCTGACATCTTACAAACCAGATGTTTTCGATTGTTTAGAGCATTTTTTCACAGCCAGAGACCTGCTGGAACAAGCCCCAGACAACATGACCGAACTCGGTGCAATTATCCGCAGTCACGGCTTGCAAAAACAGGTTGGTATCTGCTTGCTTCACAAACACTTTGACCTGTCGAATAACGAGAGGTTGGTTGAAGAGTTTGACGGCAACAATGCTTATGTCAAGCCGACCGCAGAATACGGCGATGCTATTCCGTATATGTGGAAGGTGGAACAAAATCAAATATCAGGCGAATGGGTTTGGTTTCCCTTAGAATTTGTCCGAGTTACTGAAGCTGTATCGGCAGCAGTTGAACGGTCAAAAGCAGTTGTCAATAACTCGAATTTTCTCAATGAAATTGCAGGTAAACTGTCACAATTGGGAATGACTGGTATGTTCGGAATCAGCATTTTGCACCGAGACGCAATTAAGGTTGCTGAGGGCGAAATTTTGGTGGAAAGCACAGACGACGCAGCCCGTGTCTTGACTTTTTCTTCTGTTCCCCGGCAGAATGTCGATCGCACAACTTTAACACAAACTCTCTGGCAGTTTCCGAATGCTGAAGGGTTTGAGGTAGGGGCGATGTGTTCTCACTGCACTCACTGCACCCATTGCACTCATTAGGCAAGATTGTCAAAGTGTAAAAATTTCGCAGTCAGGACTTCAGTCCTAAAAAGTTCGCAGTCAGGACTTCAGTCCTTGCTTTGCGAACTCAAAAGAAAGGACTAAAGTCCTTACTATGAACTGGAAACTTAGGACAAAGGACTAAAGTCCGAAGGATCGAACGGGGTTTTTAATAATTGCGATTAATCAATATTAAATAATGTGCAATCTCCGTCAAAGTATAGTAATTTATCGCTGTCACAATGGGGAGTTAGAAACTACAAAAGAGTGCGAAATTCCCCGATTGTGGCTGAGTGCGGGCACGCAGCTAGCTGTTGACACTGCGCCCGATCGCCTTGAGTATTGTGAAGGTGCTTTTATGCCCAAAGAACCTTGGAGGGAACCGACACTGGCAGAGTCGGCACTGCTTTGGACAGACGAACCGCCGCCCCCCTATGCTGGTGTTGGAATTGTGCGCTTACCTGCGGATGTTTTGGCTTTGTTGGCTGATGCTGCTATCGCTTCGCTAAGGACTCCCCTACAGGTGGCTGAGTTTAAATCTCAGGAAAAATGCGGGCAGATACTCGATCGACTAATTGACTATTTTAAGCCTTTTTGTCTGTCGGATTCGCCGCCAGTTATCAGCGGTATGGGAGGCCGACAGCCGGGATTGAGTACGGCGACAATTGATAACAAACGCGGTTGTCGCAACGGTTTGCATACTGATAGTTGGGACAATCTGCCGCTGGCGAAAAAGCAGGAGGCTACTAATCGGATTTGTGTGAATTTAGGGCGGGAAAGCCGTTACTTTTTGTTTGTGAATTTGACTGAAATTGACATTTTTGAAATGTTGGGATGTTCTGATTCCGATATTAGGAAACCTTGGACGAGACAGTTAACTTATGAGTTTATGCAGCGCTACCCAGAATATCCGGTGGTGAAGTTGAGAATTGCACCGGGCGAGGCTTATATTGCACCGACTGAAAATATGATTCACGATGCTTCAACGGCAGATATGAAGCATTTGGATGTTAAGGTGATGATGCGCGGTTATTACAGGATTCCAGTATGAGTTTTGCCGTTCGCACTTTTACAGATACTCTAAACTATGGGGGAAAATTGCATATTCAGGGCGGGTTAGAAGCCCACCCCACAAGAATTTGATTGTTTATTAACATACAATTTAAATGCAGCACAGCTTAAACGATCGCGAAAAATTGCAGGAGTCGATCGCCCTTTACGAACAAGCGATCGCCCAAAATCCCAATTCGCCCTCAGCTTACCACGATTTAGGAAAAGCCCTGCAACAAAACGGGCAAATTGCCGAAGCCGTCGCCTGTCACCAAAAAGCCATTTTCTTGCAACCAAACTTTACCGCCGCTTACTTCCCATTAATGTACGCGCCCCTGCCCAAAGATTCTCCTCTGATTGATGGTTTAGTGGCTGTTTACCGCGAAGTAATCGAGATTTTGCCAAATTTTCCCTTAGCCTACATTAACTTGGCAGTGGCGCTGAGCAAGCAGGGAAAAATCCAGGAGTCGAGATCCCTTTTTCAAACCGCAGTCCGTCTGCAAACTGTAGCATCTCGCCCGGAACTGTCACAAGTAGAATGGAATTCAACAAAAGCTCGTGAAGCCGATTTTATCATCATCGGTTCTCCGAGGTGCGGCACAACTTCTCTCTACAAATATATCACTTCGCACCCTCAGATTTTACCCGCTGCCAATAAAGAAATCTGTTTTTTTTCAGAACATTTCAACAAAGGATTAGCTTGGTATCAAGCGCATTTTCCGCCGCAAATAGAAGCGCATCATTTTTTGACGGGAGAAGCAACTCCGACTTATCTAACTCACCCGCTAGCTGCGGAAAGATTGCACGGATGTTTGCCAAAAGTCAAGCTGATTGCGATTTTGAGAAATCCAGTCGATCGCGCTTTTTCGCACTATCAAATGCTGGTGAGGCGCGGTACGGAATGCAGGACGTTTGAAAAGGCGATCGATGCCGAGTTGCAATTGCTAGCTGGCGCAACCGAAATTAGTTTAGCAGATAAAAGTTCTTGGAAAGATTGTCACTACATTTACAAGAGTCTTTATGCTTGCAGCCTCAAACAGTGGATGAAACTTTTTCCCAGAGAACAGTTTTTGATTTTGCAGAGTGAAGAATTTTATGCCAATCCGGCTGCGACACTCAAACAAGTTTTTGAATTTTTAGATTTGCCAGATTATCAACTCAGCGATTACAAACAATATAACGGCGGGAATTATCAGCCTGCGGATGATGCTGTCAGCCAGCGATTGCGCGAGTATTTTCAGCCGCACAATCGAGAATTAGCCGAATATGCGGATAAAGAATTTGGATGGTAAGTATCATGTATTGTAGGGTGCGTCAGCTTCTGACGCACCTGATATAATTAGGTTCGATCGTTAACACGGCTCGATCCCCCTAACCCCCCTTAAAAAAGGGGAGGACAAGAGTCTTCACAGTCCCCTTTATTGAGGCAAAAACAAGAGTTTTCAAAGTCCCCCTTTTTAAGGGGGATTTAGGGGGATCTTTATCTACTTACTCGCATAACCCCTGCTCACCAAAAACTCGCGCAACTTCCCAAAAAATTGAGTGCGATCGCCTCCTTGATAAACCTTGTCCAATAATTGCCAACCTTCCGCCTCCTGGCCCGCGACATACTTGCTCGCCATGAAGGCCGCCAAAACGCCTTTTACCTCTCCATCTTCGCTCGATCGCTTCCGAGATTCCAGCCACAGCTCAGCACCATTCGTGTATACTTCCACGAGATACTGCTTGGTAACATCTTCCATTTTACCTTGGCGGTACTGCCAAATTTGCAGCGGTAAGCGAGAATCAGCATAATTGGTAAAAGCCTCGGCAAATCGCCCGTCTTGACTCTTGAACTCCGGGATATCATTTTTGCCAAAATCGACAATTTCGTAGCTCACATTGCCCCAGAAATGCTTGATGTGAGTGTATTTCTTCGCCGCTGAGTCGTAGCGGTAAATAAACGAATAATTGCAGCAGCGGACGCCACTTTTGATTGAGACTAAATCTGCCAGCACTTCCGGTTCCTTGTCGCCATCCAAATCGCGGATTCGTACCGACAACAAACGCCCTTCCGATACTTCGTCGCTGGCTTTTTTGTCGGGATTGTCTGCTAGAGAACGAGTCGGAATTAGGACTGGTTCTTCTAATGAAATTTGACCGTTGCGGATAATTTTGATGCGGATATTTTTAGCATTTTCTGCTTCCTTCACGAAAGAAACTTCCGCCCGAACTTTCCCTGACTCCGAGATTTCTGTGGTTCTCGGCGGGCCGATATCCGGCGGAACTTGCGCGATGTATTGCGAGGGAACTAAGGCTGTTTGTCCTGGTTTGGCGATCGCCTGACACAAGAAAGTTGCTACTTCGGCGCGTGTCGCATTGCGTGTAGGTTCTAGCTGTTTGACGGCGGGATAATTGACAACCAGTCGTTTTTCTGCTGCGGCGGCGATCGCATTTCTCGCCAATTCTGGAATGTCTCGCGCATCCTCAAAAGTCGCATCTAAAATCTCAGGCGCTGAACCAGCAGGTGTATATTTCAAACCGCTGCTTAAGGCTACCAAAACCTGCCAGCGGGGAATGTTTAAAGTCGCGTTAAAAATACTGCCACTGTAACCGGACAGAAAGCCCGTCTGATAAGCTTCCCGGATTGGTTTATAACCCCAGTAATTCGTGGGAATATCTACAAAATTGATCGGATTGCGGACGGTTTTCGCATCGGGAAAAGCCCTACGCAGCATCGCCGCAAACTCAGCGCGGCTGACTGGGCGGTTCGGGCGAAAACTGCCGTCTTCATAGTAGCCACTGATGATTTTTTTCTCGGCTAATTCTTCGATGCAGGCTTGAGCCCAATGGTCTTTGACATCCTTAAATTTGGCTTCAGCAAATGCCGGGGCTACATTCAGCCCTGGAAATACTAAATTCCCGATGATTATCCCCAGGGCTACCACTAAAGCGATGACAGCTTGACGTTTGTGCGATCGAACCATACCACAGCCTCCTCTACTTGCTTTCTTTGCGATCGAAACCGAAGTAAAATTTATACAATACCAGGTATTTTACCCTGTTCCTATTGACATACTCAGGAGTTGCTCATTCACAGCCACGCAATGATTCCGCACCCAAGCCAAGCAATTTCAAACCTTGGCGATTGCTTTGCTTAGCATCGCACTGACATACTCACACAGAAATTTGTTGCCACAGGCGATCGATTGTTACAAATTTGTAACCTTTATACAAAAGCAAGGGAATGATTTTATCAGCAGATGCGGCAACATCTTCGCCGCCGCAAAAGCCGTCATGCAATACAATAATTGAACCGTTTTCTGTTTGCTGCACGACGCGACTAAGAACTTTCATCACCCCCGGCCGCACCCAATCTTCCGGGACGACACTCCACATTACAGGGCGATATTCCCACTGTTGCAATAACTCTAATGTTCGCGGCGTAAAAATGCCGTTCGGCGGCCGCACGTCGCGGATTAATTTTGGGTCTAAATCGCAAGCTTTGCTAATTGCTTTTTGCGTGTCTTCTAAACTGTGTTTTAGTTCGTGGGTTTTGAGTTTTGCAAACGATACGTGCTGGTAGCCGTGGAGACCGATCCAGTGGCCGCGATCGCACACTTCCTTAGCCGTTTCTGGATGCCTGTCCACGCAAAAACCCAGCCAGAAAAAACTCGCTTTTATGTCGTATTTATCTAAAACTTTTAGCAGTTGAGGTGTGTGCTGCCGGTGGGGCCCGTCGTCAAATGTCAGGGCTATTTCTCGGCTGTTGATATCTCCCGTCCACAGACATCTGGGAAAAGCAGATTTGAGAAAGGGATGAACGACAGGAAACAGGGGTGCTAGTGGCATTGGTTAATGTTGCGAAAGTGCGATCGGGTAGAAATGAAGCTGCGTTACAATAGAATAAAGTTAACTCAATTGAGGTAAATATGACAACTGCCGTTGATATTGGAACGCTAATTGTCAGCACGCCGGGAACTTGCGGCGGCCGCCCCCGCATCGCAGGTACAAGAATGTCCGTGCAAAGCATAGCCATTGACTATAAAGCGGGAATGACTCCTGAAAAAATCGCTGAAGAATTTCCGCACTTGACCTTAGCACAAATTTATGCTGGATTGGCTTATTATCATGCTAATAAAGATGAAATCGAGGCTGATATAGCAGCGTACTACCAAGAGTGCAAGTATTGGGAAGCTGAATATATGGCAGGTAATTTATCGTGAGTCAAATTCGTCTCTATATTGATGAAGATTCTGGCAACCTGTCGTTGGTAGAATCTTTGCGGAATTCTGGTGTAGATGTGATGACTACTCCAGACGCGAACAAACTTAGCTCTTCAGATGAGGAGCAGCTAATCTGGGCAACTGAGCAAGGGCGGGTCATTTACACTGCTAATATGGGAGATTTCTGCCGTTTGCACAGAACTTTTGCTGAACTAAAGATGACTCATTCAGGAATTATTGTTGCAACGCGACAAAGTTACTCAATAGGCGCTCAATGGCGAGGAATTTTGAATTTGATGGCTGCCAAGTCAGCGGAAGAAATGATAAATCAATTGGAGTTTATGGGAGGTTATATTAGACCTTAATAACTGTCTGTAAGAGATGAGCGATCGCAAATTTCAAAATTATTTAACTCTTTTGATAGAGCTTCAAACTATCTCCGATCGCACTCACCTCTATCTCAAGATCGATGCGATCGCCCTACGGTGTCCTCCTATACTAAAAACAAGCATAAATAATTGATAAATCATCAAGGAGGAACAATGACAGAGGAATATCTAGCAGAACGCACAGTTTCAGCCGTATTTAAGGAAGAAGAACAATTAGACGGCGTAATTCGGCGGTTGCTCGATCGCGGAGTCTCCCGCGACCACATCTCAGTCATGGGCAAAAACTTTCAGTCCAAAACTAAAATTGCCGGCTTTCTGACTAAAAAAGATGTGATTTTAGGTGGCCTGAGAAGCGGGGCGATTTTTGGTTCCTTATTCGGTTCTTTTTTGGGCTTGCTAACTGGCGTCGGCGTGCTGTTTATTCCCTTTGTCGGTGCAGTAGTATCCGCAGGCCCGCTGGGTGCTGTATTGTTGGGTGCAGCTAGCGGCGCGATCGCAGGTTCGGCCGGTGCGGGCTTAGTTTCGGCATTAGTCGCTTTGGGAATGCCCGAAGACAAAGCAACTATCTATCAAACCCGCGTCGAAGCAGGCGAATTTCTCGTGATGGCAGAAGTTCCCGCCGATAAATCGGGCGAATTTCAACTCTTGCTAGAAAGTGCCGGCGGTGAAGAAGTTTCAGTTAGCGAAATGACGCTGCCGCGCGCCGTCAAAGGTCGCTGCAATAGTCCGGCAGATTTGTCTCCTGAAGTGCGATCGCACCTGTCGGAAGCAGCACAAAAAACCTTTATGGAATCCTACAACGCTGCATTTGATGAAAGCAACGACTCGATACAAGCGGAACACACCGCTTGGGACGCCATTCACAAGCAGTACGAAGAAGATGAAAGCGGCGTTTGGACTAAGCCTTTAGCGAAAGTCTAGTACCCTGACAGTAGTAAACTAATAAAAGATAGAATGCAGCCTCTAGAACCGAAGTTCTAGAGGCTTGTATTATTTTAGATTATATAGATTAGACAAGATTGCAACAGTCCTTTTGATCAAATTTTGGGACGGGCTAGAAGCCCATCCCACAAGAAAAAAAATTGTGGGATGGGCTTCTAGCCCGTCCTATTTATTTTTTCAATCTTGTCTATTTTATAATTGTGAATTGTAACTTGTGAAAGATTTAATTTTTCTGGTATTGCACTAAGTCGCTTTGTCAAGTACAATCTATAGGCTGACAATATAAAATTGGATTAGCAAATGCAAAAATACGTTTGTACAACTTGCAATTACGTCTACGATCCAGCAGTAGGCGACCCCGACGGAGACATACCGCCCGGTACAGCCTTTGAAGATATCCCAGACGATTGGGTTTGTCCCACTTGCGGGGCGGCAAAATCCGATTTTGAACCAGAATAAGCGAGAAAAAATTTGTCCGATCGAATCCTCAAAATTACAGTCATAGGTGGCGGTGCAGCGGGTTTTTTTAGTGCAATTACCTGTGCTAAAACCTACCCGCAAGCCCGCGTCACTTTACTAGAAGCGGGCCGCCAACTTCTGGCAAAAGTTCGCATCTCTGGCGGCGGACGCTGCAACGTCACTCATGCTTGTTTTGACCCCGGTGTTTTAGTGCAGAATTACCCCAGAGGAGGGAAAGCTCTGCGCGGTGCTTTTACTCGATTTCAACCCCGCGATACTGTTGATTGGTTCGCCAGTCACGGCGTGAAATTGAAAACAGAAGAAGACGGGCGAATGTTTCCAATCACAGATGATTCGGGGACAATTGTTAACTGTTTGATCCGCGCCGCTGAGGATGCAGGTGTAAAAATTCGCACGGGTGATGCAGTTGTTTCAGTAAAGAAATTAACAGCAGAAGAGGGCGGGCACGCACCATCCACCGCCCCTACGTTTGAAGTTGAGTTGAAATCTGGGGAGATATTGAAGTCCGATCGCATTCTTCTCGCTACAGGCAGCAATCCGTCGGGTTATAAGTGGGCAAAAGAGTTAGGTAATACCGTAGAAGTTCCTGTTCCTTCTCTATTTACTTTTAATATTGCTGATGGCAGAATCAAAGATTTAGCCGGAGTTTCTGTTCCTAATGCTAAGGTCAAATTGCCGGGAGCAAAATTAGAACAAAGCGGGCCTTTGCTAATTACTCACTGGGGTTTAAGCGGGCCTGCTGTACTCAAACTTTCGGCTTGGGGTGCAAGATTTTTGCACGATCGCCATTATCGAACATCTGTGCTGATTAATTGGCTTCCTCAGTACAATGGGGAGGTTTTGCGGCAGCAACTGGTAGCGGTCAAATCGCAGTTGTCGCACCGCTTGATCGTCTCTAGCTGTCCGTTTCCGATGCCGCGCCGCCTCTGGGATCGTTTGACAAGTTCGATCGGCATTGACGAGCAAAAACGCTGGGCTGACTTATCGAATAAAGCCCTAGATCGCCTCTTGCTAGAGCTCGTTCAAGGCGAATATCAGATTTCAGGAAAAGGCGCATTTAAGGAAGAATTCGTCACCTGCGGCGGTGTCAGCCTCAAAGAAGTTGATTTTAAGACAATGGAAAGCCGCCGCTGTCCCGGACTTTTCTTTGCTGGAGAAATCTTGGATATTGACGGCGTGACGGGTGGTTTTAACTTCCAAAGTGCTTGGACTACGGCGTGGTTGGCGGGAATGGCGATCGGCAAATCAGCCGATTTTTGATCGAGGTTTGAGAGTTCGATCGGGCGATCGGCTTGCCAATATTAAGTTTTGTGTTACGTTTGAATTAAGGCGCACTCAATGTGCGTCAACTTCATATTGCAGACAAAATTCGCAGTTTTGCGGAGGTAACATCGGGTGAGAGACATGAAAAACTTGAATCTACCAACCCTAAAATTAGACAACAACCTTGACAGCCATCTTGACTCACCTTTCATCGAAAAAAATGGCTTGCTGGAATTCAACCCCAAATTTATCACTCCCGAATTTTTAACAACCTGGACGTTTGAAACACAACTGTACTACGAACCAGTTGCGATCGACCACTTTGTCATCACATTTCCCAGTCGCACTCAACTCGAAGACTACGCCGCATCTTTCCGCCCTTTCGGCGCCAAAATAGTTGAAGGGCCAGACTTGTTTCCCATTAACTTTTGTACCGGAAACATCAACATTCCCTCAGATTTGTGGCTGCATTTAATGACCTTATTAATGCCAGCCGGCGGCTTAGTAGTATTGGATGCGCCCCACGCCACAGGCGACCAAAAAAACCGCTTCCAACAAGAAAGGGGATTGACAGCAGTTCACCACGTCGCGATTCGAGTCGAAAACGTGCAGAATGCTGCTACAATATGGCAAAACAAAAACTTTCTACCGCTGTCCGATCGACCTTTAAACTACGGCTCATTAACCCAGTGGTTTCTGCAAAATCCCGCCGGACAAATCATCGAATTAATCGAACGGCACCCGGGAAACAACGCCACTTTCGACTGCAAAAATATAGCAGGCCTGCGCCTCAGCGAATATGAAACAATGACTAATGACTAATGACTACTGACTACTGACTAATTACCAGTTACCAGTTACCAAACAGCTATGATTGCAGTAAAAGTTCCCAAAGTTACTTTTCAACCCCCAATATTCAACTCAATAGAAGAAGAACGTCGCCACCGCAAACAGCGTTTAGCCGCCGCACTCCGATTATTTGCCCGCTTCGGATTTAGCGAAGGAATTGCCGGACACATCACCGTCCGCGACCCCGAACACCTCGATCACTTTTGGGTAAATTCCTTTGGAATGCACTTTAGTTTAATTCGAGTCAGCGACCTAATTTTAGTCAACCACAAAGGCGAAGTTGTTGAGGGAAATAAACCCGTAAACGAAGCAGCATTTGCCATTCATTCCCAAGTACACAGCGCCCGCCCCGACGTAATTGCAGCAGCCCACGCCCATTCTCCCTACGGCAAAAGTTGGTCTAGTTTGGGCCGCCTGCTTGACCCGCTGACTCAGGATGCTTGTTCTTTTTATGAAGACCAAGCTTTATTTGACGATTACACCGGAGTTGTTTTGGAAATCGAAGAAGCTAAACGCATCGCCAAAACGTTAGGTGACAAAAAAGCAATTATTTTACAAAATCACGGACTATTAACAGTAGGTCAAACAGTAGATGAAGCGGCTTGGTGGTTTATTGCGATGGAACGTTC
The DNA here is from genome assembly GCF_036702805.1 of Microcoleus sp. A006_D1. Classification (NCBI taxonomy): domain Bacteria; kingdom Bacillati; phylum Cyanobacteriota; class Cyanophyceae; order Oscillatoriales; family Microcoleaceae; genus Microcoleus; species Microcoleus sp. A006_D1. Next base: position 120,332 of record NZ_JAUBVZ010000005.1, on the reverse strand, counting down.
TTGTCAAGCGCAGTTAATGGCCGAAGCAGCGGGAAAACCCATTCTCATCAAACCGGAATGCGCGCGTTTAACGCAGCAGCAAGTAGGCTCGCACCGCATGGGATGGTTTAGCTTTCAACCGCTGTATGACATGATTGTGCACCGGGAACCCGACCTATTAGATTAACACATGATATCCGTAGAGAAACGGCACTGCCGTGTCCTAATATCCGCAGGGAAACGGCACTACCGTGTCTTTTTTGCCGGACATAATTAGAAATTTACGCTGACACCGATTCAAGCCAAGCAATCAAATCCTGTTGACTGGTAAAATCTAGCAAAATTTCACCTAAATCATCCAATTGTTCGGGAGATAGCTGCTGGATGCGAGTTTGAATTTCCGGCGAAATCTCACCAGTACGTCGCGCGATTTGACGCAAAATCAATGCTATTTGCCCCTCAATCCGACCTTCTTTGACACCTTTAATCACAGCACCGCGTTGGTCTTCAAAGAACATTTCCCGCTTTTCTAAGGCTCCTAATTCCTCAAGATTTAAACTAGACCTATTAGCAATGTTAAAAGCTGTTTGAATTTCTGGTACAGATGCAAATTTTTCTGGTATTTCCTCCAGATCGGGAGCGTTTTTGATAAAATAAGCCCAACTTTGAATCAAACCTTCAACTTCTTCTAATCTTTTGTTGAATTTGGGAAGCTCCAGAAAAACTAACTCTATTTCTCTGTAATACTCGATGTTTTCTTCGACTTCTTTAAACACAAAATGGGTGAGAAATTTCTCGGTATTTTCAAATAAAACAAAATCTGTAATTGTTAAAGCAATCAGAGGATTTAATTTTGAGTAGCCTTCTCTCGGTTTGAGTTGAGTTGCGTAGGTTTTGGCTGCATTATAGATGACGCGCTTCGTAAAAGCTTCTACATTAATTACCTGCATTTCGATAATTACAGTTTTGTTGCCTGTAATTTTGGCTTTGACATCCAGGTAAGTGTCTTTTAAACCAGTAATGGCTGGTGCGGCGTAGGGATCGATGATTTCTAAGTCTTGAATTGTCGGCTCTGCGTTGTAGAGCATGGCATTCAGGAAGCTAATCAAAACTTCTTTGTGCTGGGGCGAGGCAAAGATTTTTTTGAAGCCAAAATCTGTCTTGGGATTGATGAATATCATAATTGGTAACGGGTAAAGGGTAATTGGTAAACGGTGTTTAATTGGGAAATTTTAATCATAACAGTCCTTCCATTTCTAAGTCTTCAATTATCTGCAAGCCTCGCGGATCGCCGACTCGTAATAGGGAAGATTTAGCATCTTCGCGCACGCCCATATCTGGATCTTCTTCTAATGATTCAATCAGAGCGTCGATCGCCCCAGCGTACACTACATTATTCGGCAATTCGCGCGCCAGTTGCCCGATCGCCCAAGCGGAGTTACTGCGGACAGCAGATACAGCATCTCCCCGCAGCGATTCAATCAACGGCGGAATCGCTGCAATCACCACATAGTAACCAACTTTTGCCATTTGACCCAGAGAACTCGCCGCCCACAAACGCACCGCCGAAATATCAGTTCTCAGAGCATCAATTAAGGGCGCTAAAGCGCGGTGATCCGTGCAATTTCCCAGGGCCCAAACTACCCCTTTGCGAACGTAACCGTTCCAATCGCGGTTGAGCTGAAGAATCAGCGGTTCCACAGCATCGGGACTCGGATTTCGCCCCAACGCATAAGCCGCACTCACCCGCACCAAGGGGCAACCGTCTCTCAACAAATTAATTAAATGCGAAATCGCGCGATCGTCCTGCAATTCGCAAAAAGCCCGCGCCGCCATCATCCGGTGCTGAGGTTCCGGCGATTCCAGCAAAGGCAGCATTTCCTGGGGATCTGGTAGCGGGGGCTCGGATTCGTCAAATTGATCCAAAGGGCTTTCCAGTTCCGTATCAAGATCTAGGGCGTTGGGGTAGTCGTTATTGTTCATAAAAAAACTTTACCGCACAGAGGATGCTACGGGCGCAACTCAGTCAGCGGTCAATATAAATTAGCATTCCGGGCAATAAAAGGATTCCGATTCAAGACTCTTCGTCCTCCTATTGTTCGCAGTCAGGACGAAGACTCCTCATAATGTGGATGAATCCGAACTAAAGTCCTGACTGCAAACAAATACCTCTGGTTTTTCAAAGAGATTTGATCATCCACACAGAATGACTCTCATAGCCTAATTTTTGATAGAGATTCATCGCAGGCTGATTGCTCAAAAAAACTTGCAAACCAATTTGCCGATCGCCCCTGGAACGCGCCCAATTTTCCGCATGAATAACTAAACCTGCACCGAGTCCCTGACGGCGGTGTTCCGGTGCTATGTAGAGCAGAAAAATGTGACCGTGGCGTTCTCCGGTGGTTTGGTCGATCGCATTTCCCAACCACAAACATCCCACAACCGATTTGGGATTTAGAGATCCCGAAGGCAGGGCGGACAAACTTTCTGCCTCCAAGGGGTTGTTTTTCTGGCACTCTACCCACCAAAGCGGCGTCTGTTTAGAAAAATACTGCTCGACAGTTTGAGCCAAATGTCCCAATTCCCGATCGGGGTAAAGCTCTCGGTAAGTATGGTGCAGGAACTTTAGTAGTTTTGCGCGATCGAGTCCAGAACCCGATCGCAGCCAGTAGCCCGGTATCAGCCCAAGCGACATCAGCGGATACGGATACGGAGAGGGGAATAATTTAGCCCCAAGAAAATCGGATTCACTCCTGCGGCTTGCTTTTGGGGGATCGCTTCCTCAATCGGTGCTGGGGCCGCCATGTCAGCCGGCAAAAAGATGCGAGCGCTGACTGCTACCAGAGCCGCAAAAAATACTAATATCGCTATAAATGGAGCAATGTATTGACGAATGATAGCCATAACCGCAAAAAAATGATTCTTGAGTTGATCTTATCAAGTGTACCATACAAATCTTGTCCGTTATAATGGCGGCCATTGGACAACTAGCTCACAATCTCGCTTTCGCAAATACCAACAAACAAAAAATATAATATTATGAGTGCCTCGCCTGCTGTTTATGAAACTCTCGCTAAGTCAATTGTTTTTTTGAATCAAAAGCCGAACGCGCAAAATCAAGTTTCGCGTTTCCTGGATACTAACGGCTACTACATCGATCGCGTATTCGACGACAAAGAAACAGGCTTTTACGCGATCGGCTTCGGTTCCTCCGACCCCAAAAAAGCGCCAGTCCTCGTATTTCGAGGTACAGACTTCATCGACGGCGACGCGATGTTTTCCGCCTCCCGCGACATTGGCTTGCCCGAATTTGAAAGCAACAAAGATAATCTCAAAAATTGGCTCACACAAATCGGTCAAGATCCTGCTAAAAACCCCAGCAAATTATTGCCCGATGTCGTCGGTCACAGTTGGGGCGGAGCGATCGCTCAAATCGTAGCCAGCGAATACACATCTATAACCGGCGATATCTTTACTTTCAACTCTCCCGGAGTCTCAGCGACTATCGCCAACAATTTTCGGAGAAACCTCAGCAGAGCCGGCAACAAAAATGTCAGTCACTACATTGTCAGCGGAGATATTGTCAGCTTGTTTGGCGAAGCATTTATACAGGGAAAAGTATTTTTCCAAAGTTTTATCGACCCCAGCATAAACCCCTTAACTGTTTTAGCAAAACATCGAACCGAAAATTTGTTAACTGCTCCACCCGCCGATTTTGTACAGAGGCAAATTTCCCTCGAAGACTTAAACAGTCCCGGCTTTACTTATAGCAACAACGACTCAGATTTTAACGAATTTATCGCTGCACTAAATCTTCCCCTACCCAACGTGTCAGTGGCAATTAGAAGCCGAGCGGGTGCAGAGAGCTTGAGAACAGCCCCCGAATTTTCTTTTGTGGACTTAATCAGACAAATGCAATTCGGTTTAGCTCCCCTCCAACCGAATTATTTATTAGGCGACGCTCGCAATAATACTGCGACCGGCGGCCCTGGAGAGGATACCATTATCGGCAACGGCGGTAACGATACTCTCCGAGGAAATCGAGGTAATGACAGCATCAGCGGCGGCGCTGGCGACGATTTCTTGTACGGCGGCAGAGATAACGATTATTTGGAGGGCGGCGAGGGAAACGATTTGATTTCCGGCGAGTTTGGCAACGATTATTTAATTGGCGGCGCAGGGCGCGATCGCTTTGTATTGGAATCCGGCGGCGGAGCAGATGTGATTGCCGATTTTACAAAAGGTGAAGATTTAATTGCACTGTCGCGGGGTCTAACTTTTGCTCAAATTAGAGTCAGCCAAGGTGCTGGCGGAGCTTTAATTACTATCCCGGTTACTGGCGAAATTCTTGCTACTCTCACAGGCGTGACGACGAGCGATATTACGCGGCAGGATTTTGTGCAGCTTTAAGTGCAAAAAAGTTTGTAGTTTGGTTAGCGCTAAAACTCGGCGGGTTTTGTACTAAGGATCGCAAATTAAATAATTTACACAAGTTTGTGGGATGGGCGTCCCGCCCGTCCATAAAGAACGGGCGGGACGCCCATCCCACAAGAATCATCAAATTTTAAGTTATTTAATTCTCATTCCTAAGAGTTTTTTTTTCACAAACATTGTTGGCTAAACCCGCCCGTACAAAGCAGAATCATTGATGATTTTACACAAGGAAATAAGAAAAATAAATATTGTTAATAAACGCAGCTTACTGTAAAATGAGGTAACTAGCTTAAAAAGCAATTCCCAGTTAAACAACAGGAAAAATCAAAAATATGCCGTCCTCCCCCGCCGCTTACGAAACTATCGCCAAGCAACTTGTTTACCTAGATAACAATCCCCAGTCTCAAACATTAGTTCAAACTGGCTTGACGGCTGCTGGCTACCAAATAGATCGCACTTTTGACGATCCGATAACTGGCTTTCACGCGATCGGCTTAATTTCCACCACCCCAGACAAACCCCCCGTTTTAGTATTTCGCGGCACCGACTCGCTTGTAGACGATGCTGCCAACTCAGACAAGCGCGGCGTCGGTTTCAACCAATTTGAAGCCAACAAACAAGCCTTAGGAAATTGGCTGACACAAATCAGTCAAGATACCACAAAAAACCCCCGACGCTTGCCACCAGACCTGCTCGGGCACAGCTTGGGCGGTGCTTTAACGCAGCTAGCAGCCACCGAATTCACATCTACAGTCGGAGATATTGTCACCTTCAATTCTCCCGGAATCGCTCAGAGTAGCGTCAATACATTTAAGCAAAAAGCCGGCGCCGGCAAAAATGTAACTCACTACGTAGTTAGCGGCGATTTTGTCAGCTTGGGAGGAGAAGCTTTCATCCCGGGGAAAGTAGTTTTAGAAACATATACAAGCCCAATTATCAACCCGCTACTTGTCTTGGACAAGCACACACAAACTGGTTTATTAAGCTCTCCTCCTCCTGGCTTGACTAAAACAGATATCTCTGTAGACCAGTTGAACCGCCCGGATTTCACTTTCACAGATTCCGATTATTTAGAGCTGTTAGCCGGCTTAGAGTACGCACTGCCACCCCTGGGAACATCGCTGCGATCGCGCAGCAGTTTAGAGCAATCCAGAACCGCTCCGGGAGGCTCCTTTATCGGAAACGTTGTGGCAATCAAAACTGCTCTCGATCCGTCGAAATCTAATAAATTAGTAGGCGACGATGGCAACAATACAGCATCAGGTTTAGCAGGAGACGATATTATCATTGGCAATGGCGGAAACGACACTCTCAGCGGCAACGGTGGCATGGATAATATCAGCGGTGGCCTTGGCAACGACCTGCTATACGGTGGCAAAGGAGACGACGTTTTGAACGGTGGAGAAGGAGACGATACGCTAATTGGAGGATTGGGTGCAGACCTCTTAATTAGCGGCGCAGGACGCGACGTATTAGTGTTAGGAATCGGCGCGGGGCCAGACACAATTTTAGACTTTCAACAGGGTCAAGATTTAATCGGTTTAAGTAAAGGTTTGACCTTCAACCAACTGACAATCGCTCAAGGCGATATTTCAACAACCATCGAACTTGCAAGTAACGGTCAAGCTCTTGCCAATATTCCCGGCCTCCGCAGAAGTCCGCTGACAGCTAGCGATTTTATTGCGATTTAGTTAGCAGTTACCAATACAGATATTCGGTAGGGACACAACAATGTTGTGTCCTGATTTCTGAGGTATGCTCGTTCGACCTGCAATCTGCTGTATATTAATCGAAATCGTCGAGTCCTGGCCTGGGCATGGATGCTAATTTTTTCTCGTCTTCTAGCGGCAGAAAGAAAATGGTTAGCATACCGGGAATCACAGCCAGTGAACTAAACAAGAAATAATTTTGATAGCCCAGTCCTGCCTGTAAGTAGCCGCTAAAAACCCCAGGAATCAGCACTCCTGCGGCCATAAAAGCCGTTGTAATCGCGTAGTGTGATGCTTCGTATTCAGGCCTGACAGTCCGCATTAAGAACACTGTATAGGCAGCTACGCCAAGTCCGTAGGTGAATTGCTCGATCGAATTTACAGCATAGGCCCATTCAATCCCCGGTTGATTTATTGCCAACAGCCAATACAGCACGTTAGTCGAATTTTGGAGAATTGCCGTCGGCCACATCCATTTTTTCAATCCTTGTTTGGCAATCAAATAGCCGCCCAGCAACCCTCCGATTAACAGAAAAATTACCCCGACAGTACCCGATAGCAAACCCATTTCCGACGTAGAAACAGCTAACCCTCCTTTCTCAACTTTATCCATTAAAAATGGAGGAGCCATTTTGAATGTCAAGGCATCGCCCAACCGAAAAATTAAGACATAAGTCACAATCCAACCAATTTTATCTTGCTGGAAATAAGTCTTAAATGCCTCGATAAAGCTCGTTGTCTGCTGGGGTGCGCCGTCGGCGACAGCATAATTTTTAGGATAGGGAAGATACCAGCGCTGGAACAGATAAATCAGCACAAATATAATGGCACAAATGCCAAATGCTGTCGCCCATCCATATTTAAGTGCAGACACGCTAAAAGACGAGCCCAAAAATGACAACTGAATATCCTGGTATACTTTCGTATCGCCCGCAGTTCCTGTTACTAAATGCTGTTCTGCCAGTTTCCCGGCTAAGAACACCAATACACCGCTTCCGGCAATAACTGCACCCCTGTAGGCGGTGTTGCGAACGCCGACAAATAGCGCTTGTTTGTCTTTATTCAGAGTGTTTAAATAAAATCCATCAATGGCGATGTCGTGAGTAGCGGACACAAAGGCGATCGCCGTAAAGAGCACCAGTGATATGATAACCGGTTGTGGCGTCAATACACCAAAAGTCAGCAACACAAACAGAAAAATAGAAATAATTTCCGTCGTTAAAATCCACTTGCGTTTAGTGGAATACATATCAACGACGGGCCCCCACAAACCTTTTAATACCCACGGAAAAGACAAAAGACTTGTCAATCCGATCATCTCGTTGCTGGTTCCCATACCTTTCAAAAAAATCACCGACATTAAATTAACGACGGTGTACGGGAGACCCTGAGCAAAGTACAATACTGAGACCCACAATCCATCGATTTGTTTTTTTTCCATTGCAGACATATTTGGGCTAACTACTGATCTGATTTACTGATCTGGTTTACTGAGTGCGATCGACAATTCCGGTCAATTAAACCGCTGACATCACAGTATATGTTATTCTGAGGCGAGCGGCAGCCATACAAACAGTGTATTTTAGCATCATTCTGACTCACAAATATTTTCATTTTTTCAATAAACCTGCAACAGATGTTGTCCGTTAAAATGAACGAAGTCAGCGCGGACATTCTTATCCCAGTCAGAAGTGCCGTAAGTTCGCAAAAGTATGTTGACTTTCCATATAGTTCTCTCAAGAGGTAGTTAACGATGACAAAAACTCAAACAAAGCATTTTCCGCGTAGCCTTGACTTGTTTTGTGGCATTGGAGGGTTAACTCTGGGTTTTAAACGTGCTGGCATTCAAGCAATCGGCGGCATAGATTACTGTCAAAACGCCAAACAAACTTTTGAACGCAACCTATCTCCACTTCCCTGTTTGCTATCTGACTTAACACAGACAACCGTTTCCGAGATAGAGGAGTTCTTTGAAATTTCGGTAGCAGAAATCGACATTATTACTGGGGGAGTACCATGCCAAGGATTTAGCACCGTTGGCAAGCGAGAAAGCGCAGATCCTCGCAATTCTTTATGGCGTAATTTTCGCGATTTGGTGGCTGAAATTCGTCCTGCTTATGTGATTATCGAGAATGTTGAAGGAATGCTGGTAATGCAGGGAGGCAAGGTGCGTGATTCAGTCATTGCTAGCTTTGCTGATATCGGCTATCACATGAAATGTCGCATTTTAAAAGCGGCTGATTACGGCGTACCACAACTGCGAAAACGTGCTTTTTTTATAGGTTGGCTTGATGGATTGTTGCCGCCTGAGTTTCCACTGCCAAGTTCTCACTATTATGTGAATGTAGCTGATGCAATTTCAGATTTGCCGCCATTAAATGCTGGAGAAATATGTAAAATTTACCAGATTACGCCGCAAACTGACTATCAAATAGCTAGGCGGAAAACCGCCAATATACTGTTACATCACGAGGCGGCAAATCATTCACAAAATTTAATTGAAATTCTGAAGTATATCCCAGATGGTGGCAACAGAAAGTCAATTCCAGATCGCCTTCAACCAGCCAGCGGTTTTCACAATAGCTATGCTCGACTAGCTAGTGATAAACCAGCTATTGCTGTAACATCTAACATGAGAAAACCTTCGTCTGCACGAGCCACTCATCCCAGCCAGCATCGGGGATTGACTGTCCGTGAAGGATTGAGGCTGCAATCTTTTGACGATGATTTTGAGGTTATTGGTTCGAGAACATCACAGTATCTTCAAGTCGGAAATGCCGTACCGCCACTACTCGGATTTGCGGTAGGAAAGGAAGTTGTCAAGGCTTATCAAAGCCATTCAGATGATGAAATTGTTAGAGCCAGATCGCAAAAAGTAAAGCAACTAAATTCAGAGTTAAATTTTCCGATTCAGCTTGCTCTTGAAATCACAGTTTAACTTTGAAAATAAGTAAGAGAGTTGTGTTGGGGATCTCGATCGCCAATAAATGCCAGCAGCCTGCCAACAGCACTAGGATTCTGTTCAACGTGAGCAAGATAGTGAAGCATTTCATGCACGGCTGCATCCTGCTTTTGCCAATCCCAGATCTTCACGGATTTAATGATCTCGTCTTGTGCGAAGGAAATGATACCGCTGTCGCTAAGTACAGAACTCGCTTCCCCATCTATGGAGAGTACAAAAGCCACACCAAGGATTTGATTGCCTGTTACTTGTTTCTGGAAACTTCCCAATTGTTGCTTGAGGTTCTTCAGGGAAATGTGGCAGTCTTTTACTTCTATTGATATTTCTAGATCCAGACCATAATAACAGTCAATATCTCCAAAACGCCGCTGTCTGGACGAACCTGTGCGTACCTTATCAACGGCAAAGCTGAGATGAGGTCGATCGGCTTTAAAATAACCGCAAGCAATGGCTTGAAAAACTAAACCTCCATTCTCATCTGGAGCGCTGCGCGGGTAATTGTTTACTATCTCGGAAAATAAACGAACTCGTAAAGAGTCTCTAGTAACAAATATGTTCTTTGGCAATCGTTCAAGACCAAAATCAATAAGTTGTTGGCAGAGTTGAAATCGTCCAGACTCGGACAGACGAAAACAGAGAATCAGTAGGTCTTGAAACTTTTGCCATTGACCTGTATTGTAAACATAAGCACTGGGATATTTAGAACGATTTAGAGTGTGAAAAAATTGAACAAGTGATTCTTCTATACGTCGGATACCTACTTGAGTAGATTGACCAAATTTTAAACTTAGTGTATTTGCCTGTTGTTCTCCCCGTTCAGTGACAACTTGATAACGTTGGAATAATTGTTCAATTGTCAGATGCTCTCTTAATCTTTTGGCAGAGTCATCAACATTAGATAGACGCTGTGCGACGATCGCAAAATCAAGGGCAAGACCGAGGATATACTTCATCCGGGTAAACCTGCTACCTACGTATTCCAATACTTGTTGGATGATTGTCTGTTCGCTATTTGTCAGTTCGTCAGGCTCAAAGTCAGTTCCAAAGTGTGGCGATATCAGTTCTTGGATTGCTTCAATCTCAGTATCAGTGCGTTCGTACATTTAAAAATTTGGGAGATTGTATAGAAAATACCAGAGTTCAGTATAAGCGATCGCTATTCCAGAACACAGTTTCACGCCATCAGTTTTTTTAACTCAAAGATGTGCCAAAATGTCAAGCGGACGCTCAAACCAAAAGTCCGTAAAGGACAGTTAAACGCTCTCTCACACATTCCTCATGCGAAAGACCAAAACCTTCTTTTTGTCAAGCCTGTTCCTGATCGGCTTAACAATCAGTTTTCTGCTGACTCCCGGTTGGTTATCAAACTTTTTCCCTTCACGGGCTAACGCCCTTATGCCACAAACCCAAACTAGCGAATTTCGCGCCTTCTGGGTGGACGCATTCAACCCAGGTTTCAAAACCCCTCAAGAAGTCACAAAGTTGATTGCAGACGCACAGAAAGCCAATGCCAACGCGATCGTCGCCCAAGTCCGCCGCCGCGGCGATGCTTTTTACACGAGTGCGATCGAACCCCGCACCACCGATCCGAATGTTCCAGCAGGTTTCGATCCCCTCCAAGATTTGATTGACAAAGCCCACGCCGCAGGTATAGAAGTACACGCCTGGATGGTGACGCTACCAGTAGTTTCCGGTGGCAAACTTCCCGCCAATCACGTTTGGCAACAACACGGGCCCGATGCCCCAGGAAAGGACAATTGGGCGATGCTGACTTCGGGCGGCGAAGCAAAAGGTTTTCTTGATCCCGGCCATCCAGACGCGCTAGATTATACTGTTTCCGTCTATTTGGACTTGCTGAAGCGCTACGATGTGGACGGCGTACAGCTCGATTATGTGCGCTACGGCGGGCCTAATTGGGGCTACAATCCTACTTCGATCGCCCGTTTCAACCAGCAAAACGGTCGATCGGGCAAACCGGCAGCCAGCGATCCCCTGTGGATGCAGTGGCGGCGCGATCAGGTGACAAATTTAGTGCGGAAGCTTTATGTGGAAGCCCTGGCAATTAAACCGCGTGTTAAAATTACGGCGGCGACGATCGCCTGGGGAGACGGCCCGAAAAACGATGCAGGCTGGTATAAAACGCAGCCGTACAGAGAAGTATTGCAGGATTGGCGCGCTTGGCTGGAAGAAGGTATTATCGACATGGCGATGCCGATGACTTACCAGCGCGAGTACAAGCCTCAGCAGAAGATGGGTTACAACCACTGGATCGAGTACGCTAAAGACCACCAATATAACCGCCAAATTGCGATCGGCCCCGGCAACTATCTCAACTACATCGAAGACACCCTCGCGCAAATCCGCCGCGCTGAACAGCCTTCTGCGAAAGGAAATAACGTCGCGGGTACGGTGCTGTATTCCTACGCTAGCAGCAACGTGTACGCCAACGTCGAATGGCGATCGGGCGGCAGCGGTGATTTGCCCCGCCAGCCTTGGAAATTCGTGTCGCAGAGTAATGATTGGTTTTATACGGCGCTGTCGCAACCGAGTCAATACGTTGATGGCGCGACGGGTAAAACTATTGAAACTCAGCCTGTGTGGGCGACAGCGGTGGGGATTCCCGATATGCCTTGGAAGTCGCGGCCGACTGCTGGGGCGATCGCCGGAAATTTGCAGCGGTGCGATTCCCTACGGGATAGCTTCGCTTCACGAACTTGCGACGGTGCGAACTTGACATTGCAGGCGATCGATGCTAATAGCAAGGTGCATCAACTGCGCGCTGATGGTAAAGGATGGTTTGGCGCGATCGAGCTTTCTCCTGGAACTTATCAGTTAAAAGTTGATGGAAGTCAAGTTCAACAAACAGTTAATGTTGTCGCCGGTGAAGTCACAAAAGTGAATTTCGGAGCCTCTTAATCAGTCTGTATGGTGGGCGCTGCCCACCTTACCGCCTAAATTATCATCTTTTCTTCAACCCGCGCACCATCCGGGTTTTGTCTGTGTAGACGCGGTTTCAACCGCCGAGTATTCTCAATTCTATTCATTTTTGAATTAGATTTTTTTTAACCGCAGAGGGCGCAGAGGGCGCAGAGAAAGAGAAGAGAGAAAGATAGAGATAATTGGCTTTTTTTTAACTCTTCAGTCCGCGCAGGCGGACTTCGTTTGTGTAGACGCGGTTTCAACCGCCGATTCTTCTCTGATTCTTCTCTTCTCTTCTCTATTCCTAATCGCTTTCGAGAATGGCAGCCAACAAAGCTTGCTGAGCGTGCATCCGATTTTCTGCCTGATCCCAAACGCGCGATCGCGAACCTTCAATCACCGCATCGGTAATCTCTTCATCCCGGTGTGCCGGCAAACAGTGCAGTACAATTGCATGGCGATCGGCTAACTCTAGCAGTTTTTCATTTACCTGATAAGGCTCAAACAAAGGAATCCTGAGTTTCGCTTCTTCTTCCTGTCCCATACTCGCCCAAACATCAGTATAAATAACTTGAGCATTCTTCGCCGCCGCTGCCGCATCAGCAGTCACAATAACTTCTGTTTTTCCATTAGCAATTGCCTGAGCTTTTTCCACAATCTCAGAATTAGGTTTGAAATCTTCAGGACAAGCAATTCTGACATTCATCCCTGTCATTGCACAGCCTAACATCAGCGAATTTGCCATGTTGTTACCGTCGCCAAAATAAGCCAGCGTCACTCCTTCCAGCTTACCAAAACACTCTTTTATTGTCATCAAATCCGCCAACACTTGACATGGGTGTTCGTCATCTGTCAGCGCATTAATTACAGGAATTTTTGCATAATTGGCAAATGTTGCTAAATCCTTTTGATCGAAAGTCCGAATTGCCAAAACATCCAAATATCGGTCTAAAACCCTCGCTGTATCGACTAAAGGTTCACCTCGGCTGACTTGTGTAACGTTGGGATTGAGGTCAATTACTTGCCCTCCCAATTTATACATTGCCACCGTAAAACTCACCCGCGTTCGCGTTGAAGCTTTGGAAAATAACAAGCCGAGAACTTTATTGCGTTTCAGCTTGACCATTCCTGATTTTAAACTGGCTGCTAGATCCAGCAAATAATTTAATTCATCAATGCTTAAATCTGCCAGACTTAATAAATCTCGCCCTTTTAATGAATCCATGCTTTCCCCACACACAAAATTCTAACTGTGTCTTAAATTTTAGCCGGCAGAGGCGGGTTTTGTTTCAAGGTTTATGCGGGCAATTGCTCGATCGCGCGATCGATCAAATTGCAACCTTGCTCAACCGTTTCTACCACAGCCAACACACCCCGTAATTCCGCAGCACCGGGGAAGCCCTTAGCATACCAGGTTAAGTGCTTGCGCGCTTGACAGACACCGCTTTCACCTTTATATTCCCACAAAGCCCGCAGATGTTCCTTAGCACATTCAAGGAGTTCAATTGGTGTCGGAGGTATCTTTTCCACACCAGTTTTCAAGAAATAATCAACTTCTCCCACCATGAATGGATAACCCAAAGTTCCCCGCGAGCACATCACTCCATCAGCGCCGGTTTCTTCCAGACACCGCATCGCTGCTTCCACTGAAAAAATGTCTCCGTTACCAATCACTGGAATCGACAACACTTCCTTAACGCGACGAATCCACTCCCATTTTGCCGGGCCAGTGTAACCTTGCGATCGCGTGCGGCCGTGGATGGTAATCATTTTTGCTCCCGCATCTTCCATCCGCTTGGCAAATTCCAAAATATTGATTTCTTTGTCACTCCAACCGATGCGAGTTTTCACCGTCACAGGAACATCTACAGCTTCCACAACCGCCCGCACAATTGCCTCGGCATTTTCGGGATCTCGCAGCAGCGAAGAACCACCACCGTTTTTAGTAATCTTGTTAACTGGACAACCCATATTAATATCAACAGTATCTGCTCCTTCTGCCACAGCTTTCTGCGCCGCTTCTGCCAAGAAATGCGGCCGACAATCAAACAATTGAATGCTAATCGGGCGCTCATTTGGGTCAATTTCCATGATTCTCGGCAGTTGCTTTACGTAGTGCAAACCCGTAGCGTTCACCATTTCGGTGTACATCATCGAATCCGGGGCGTAGCGGCGCACCAGGCGGCGAAATACTAAATCGGTAACGCCGGATAAGGGCGATTGCAAGACGCGGCTTTTAACTTCAAAGTCGCCGATTTTGAGCGGAGTTGCTAATCTTTCTTTTAATTCGGGAGATAGGGTAAGCATAGTCGATCGCACTTTAAATTCTAATATCTGTATATTCCAATACGTTTCAGTTAGCGCTGTTTATTGCCCGGAGATCCCCCTCGCATCCCCCGGATAGTCGGGGGACTTTGAAAATACTCTTGTCCCCCCCTTCTTAAGGGGGAGTAGGGGGCAAGCTAAGGGGGGATCAGTCTTAAGTGAACCGTATTGCTGTATATTATACTACAATTTCGGTAATGGAGAGTTGTTAATTGTATTTTTAGTGAATTATTGAGTGGCAGCTAAAAGTATATTTAACCAGACTGCAATGTCTATTTTACAGCGGGCGATCGCCAGAATTAGAATATTGTCAAACCAGAACCCAAAGCCCAACCCGACAACTCTTAAATCTATATGCCGCTGTTGCTTGACTTTCGATCGATCTATGGGGCGTTACCACCTATGGGCGATCTACTTACGAAAAGTGCCACCCAAGTCATATTTTTATTGTTTAATTCTGCCGCACGCAGCCTTCAGCCTTCAAGCGACTAATGCTTAAATTTATTGGGATTCTGCAAAATCCTGACATCAGATCGTTTTAAACTACAATTGTTGGATTCCCGACGATGCCGATCGAACATTATAAAAATTGTAGAGATTCCTATGGACGCCAAAGCACTCTGGCAACGTTATCAAGACTGGCTTTACTATCACGAGGGATTGGGACTTTACCTCGATATCAGCCTGATGGGATTTGATGACGCTTTCGCCGCAGCATTAAAGCCCAAGTTTGACAAAGCTTTCACAGACATGGCAGCTTTGGAAGCAGGTGCGATCGCCAATCCCGACGAAAACCGTATGGTGGGCCACTACTGGCTGCGAAACCCCGATTTAGCTCCCACTCCAGAATTAAAACAAGAAATAGTCGAAGGCATAGCACAAGTCGAAGATTTTGTCAAAAAAGTTCAAAACCGCGATATCAAGCCGCCATTTGCTCCGCAATTTACCGATATAATCTCGATCGGCATTGGCGGTTCCGCCCTGGGCCCCCAATTTGTCGCCGAAGCTTTATCCCCAGACATTCCACCCCTAGCAATTCATTTTATCGACAACACAGATCCGGCGGGGATCGATCGCATCCTCAACAAAATCAAAGACAAACTCGCCAGCACCCTAGTAATTACCATCTCCAAATCCGGCGGCACCCCCGAACCCCGCAACGGCATGATCGAAGTTCAAAAAGCCTTCGCCGCCCAAAAACTCGACTTCGCCAAACAAGCAATTGCCATCACCGGCACAGACAGCCAACTAGACAAA
Organism: Microcoleus sp. A006_D1; assembly: GCF_036702805.1. Classification (NCBI taxonomy): domain Bacteria; kingdom Bacillati; phylum Cyanobacteriota; class Cyanophyceae; order Oscillatoriales; family Microcoleaceae; genus Microcoleus; species Microcoleus sp. A006_D1. Next base: position 104,747 of record NZ_JAUBVZ010000005.1, on the reverse strand, counting down.
CTAGCCAAATCACAAGGCTGGATTGCCAGCTTCCCGATGGCAGACTGGGTGGGAGGGCGCACTTCGGAACTGTCAACAGTAGGACTTTTGCCAGCAGCTTTGCAAGGCATTGACATTCGGGCGATGCTCGAAGGTGCGAAAGTTATGGACGCAGCTACCAGAATTACCGACATTAAACACAATCCTGCCGCCCTTTTAGCCATGTCATGGTATTATGCCTGCAATGGACGCGGCGAAAAAGATATGGTAGTTTTGCCGTATAAAGATTCACTGCTATTGTTCAGCCGCTACTTGCAGCAATTAGTCATGGAATCGATCGGCAAACAGGAAGATTTAGACGGCAACACAGTTCATCAAGGAATCGCAGTTTACGGCAACAAAGGTTCAACCGATCAACACGCCTACGTCCAGCAACTGCGAGACGGCGTGGCGAATTTCTTCCTCACATTTATCGAAGTATTGGAAGACAGACAAGGCAGTTCCCCAGAAGTAGAAACCGGAGTCACTTGCGGAGATTATTTATCTGGTTTGTTGCAGGGAACTCGACAAGCTTTGTACGAAAATCACCGAGATTCAATTACCGTCACGATTCCCCAAGTCAACCCTCGGACAGTAGGAGCATTAATCGCCCTCTACGAAAGAGCCGTAGGTTTTTACGGTTCCTTGGTGAATGTCAATGCCTATCACCAGCCAGGGGTGGAAGCAGGCAAAAAAGCGGCTGCTGCTGTCTTGGACTTGCAGCAACGGGTACTGCAAGTGCTCAAAGACGCCCAAACACCTCTATCTGTAGCAGAATTAGCCGAAAAAGCCGGAAGCCCAGAGCAAATTGAGACAATTTACAAAACTCTGCGGCATTTGGCAGCCAACGGGCGCGGCGTAGCTTTGCAGGGAAAATTAGCGCAGCCTGCTACTTTAACTGCAAGTTATCAAAATTAAACAGTAGAATAAAAAATTAAAAGTGAAATTACTCACTTTTAATTTTTCATGTTTAATTTTTAATGTCTCCCCATGCCCTTGACGATTCTGGTTGCTGACGACGATTTCGCGACTCGCCTGTCGATTACCGATTATTTGGAAATTATCGGATACTCTGTAATTCCTGCTGAGAACGGCAAAGAAGCTTTAGGGTTGGTACAGGAATTTCAGCCCCACCTGATTGTTACCGACATTACAATGCCCCAGATGGACGGCTACGAATTCGTGCGGCGAGTTCGGCTTCGTCCCGCTTTCCGCTTGTTACCGGTGATTTTTTTGACGGAACGCACGAGCACGGAGGAACGGGTTCGCGGCTATCAGATGGGGTGTGACAATTATCTGGCTAAGCCTTTTGAACTTCAGGAATTGGGGGCGGTAATTCGCTCTTTGCTCGATCGCTATGCTCTAATTGCTCAGGCACCGTCTCGTTCCCCGGAACCCGAACAGATGCCAGCAGAGGCACGCAGCAGAGCCAATGGCAATCCTGAAGTCGATTTTTTAACTCAAAAGTCAAAAACGGGCGATTCCCTACGGGGTAGCTCCGCCGCGCGTGCATCTCTCCACCAAAATGCTCTGACTTTGACGCAGCGAGAGCAAGAAGTGCTAGATTTGGTGACAGAAGGTCTTTCTAATGTTCAAATTGGCGATCGGCTCCACCTCAGTCCTCGAACCGTCGAAAAGCACGTCAGCAGCTTATTCAGAAAAACTGAAAGTAACAACCGTGCAGAACTCGTTCGCTTTGCGATGGAACATCATTTGGTCGGTAATTGGTAATTGGGAATTGGGAATTGGGAATTGGGAATTGGTAATTGTTAATTGTTAATTGTTAATTTTTCCTGACTGATAACGTACTCCAACAAACCTGCTTGCGCGTCTAGCAGCAAATCAATTACTCGATCGAATCCCTCCGGGCCGCCGTAGTAAGGATCTGGCACTTCTTTAAGGTCGTGTTTCTGGCAAAAATCGCACATCAGCCGTACTTTATCTTGATATTTTCCCGCAGTATCAACAGCAAGAATATTCCGATAATTGTCGCGATCCATCGCCAGAATTAAATCAAAATCTTCAAAATCTTTCCTTTGAAATTGGCGGGCTGCGCCTAACAATTCAATGTCTCGCTTCCTCGCCGCCAATGCCATCCGCCTGTCAGGGGGGCTGCCAATGTGATAGCCGCCAGTTCCGGCAGAATCGCAGGTGATGCGATCGCCCAAACCAGCTTTTTTTATTAAGTGATTCATAATATTTTCTGCTGAGGGCGATCGGCAGATGTTTCCGAGGCAGACAAACAATAATTTAGTCATTAGTTATTAGTTATTAGTTATTAGTTATTAGTTATTAGTTATTAGTTATTAGTTATTTGTTGTTTGTTGTTTCCGGTTGCATCGGAATTATTAGTAACCGGAATTAGGATACGGCAGTGCCGTGTCCCTACCCAAAATAGCATTGTAGGGACACTTACTATAGCCTTTCTTAGAAAGATGAGGTACACGAGATTCCATGAATATCGGGACTTTCAAGCCTTATTACATACCTCATGTACCTGAGAAAGGCTATATAGGGGTTTTCCAGAAAGTTTAATCAGTCAACAGTCAACAGTCAACAGTCAACAGTCAACAGTCAACAATTGACCGATCGCTAATTACTAACCGAAACCGGGGAGATTTAGTCCGCCAGTGAGTTCTTCCATTTTCTCCCGCATCGTAGCCGTAGACTTAGTGTAAGCATCCAGCATCGCCACCGTGACGAGTTCAGAAACCACATCAGCACCTTCACCGATCGCATCCGGTGAGATTTCCACCCGGCGAGGTTCTTGGTTGCCGCTGAGAAAAACCTTAACCAAGCCGCCGCCGGCAGTTCCCTCAATTTCCATTACATCCAAGTCTTCTTGGAGCTTTTTAGCTCCTTCTTGAACCTGCTGAGCTTTTTTGAAAGCTTCAGTCAGTTCTTTCATTTTACCTAGGCCGAAGCCAAATCCTTGTCCTGATTTTGTCATAACTACTTTGTGATGGTGTGTGGGCTGGCAGTGTGCCGTTTCCGTATTACTTCAATCATGCCTTAGAATGGGAAGTCTCCCAGTATTCTAACTTCTGGCTCCAACAACAGCGACCACCGCTGTTCGACTTGCTGTTGAACGTGGCGGATCACTTGAAAAATATCATTGGCCGTGGCCGACCCGCAGTTAAGAATAAAATTAGCATGGCGCTGAGCTACTTGAGCGCCGCCGATCTGATATCCCTTGAGTCCCGCTTGTTCGATCAGCCAACCTGCTGCCTTTGGGCTGGGGTTGCGGAAGACTGAGCCGCAACTAGGCAGATGGTAGGGTTGACTCGTCCGCCGCTGGCTGAAATTGTTATTAGTTTCTGCCATGACTTGCGATCGATCGAATCCCGGTTGCAACTGGAAAGTCGCTTCTGTTACCAGGCGATCGCCCCCTTGCAGCACCGAAGTCCGGTAGCGGTACTCCAACTCTTGGGGAGTCAGAATTTCCACCTTACCGCCAGGGGATAGCACGCGAGCGTTGACCAGAATATCGGCAGCACAGTCCCTGTGAGCGCCCGCATTCATCACCACAGCCCCTCCCACGGTGCCTGGGATGCCGACTGCCCATTCTAGACCTTTCCAGCCGCGTTTAGCCGCCAACCAAGCGAGGCGAGGGATTGACTCACCCGCCCCGGCTGTAACTTGACCTGTTTCTGCATTAAAATTTACCTGTTTCAGGTAGCGAGTGGCGACGACCAAACCGGACAAACCCCGATCGCTCACCAACAAATTAGAACCCGCACCCAGCAGAGTCACCGGCACGCCTTCATCCTGTGCCCAGGCAAAACTCGCTTGCAAAGCCTCCATGCTGCGGGGAGCAATATACCACTCGGCCGGGCCGCCGACTCGGAAGGAAGTCAGACCGGCCAGCGAAACTTGGGAGTCGATCTGACAGTCAGTTCCCCGCAAAGAAATAGGAGAATACACTCGCCGATTTTCCTTAACTGAGGAGTCATTCGAGATAGTCACCATCTTGAAAATCCTTAAAAATACCTACGATCGACGCGGTTGAAATTTGATTTACGTAACTTACTTAACTTATGTCGCCATTTTGAGCGAGTCGCTCTTCCAGCAGTGTCGGTACAACCTGCACCGCCCTGGCTGTCGAGCTAATCCGGGGCTCTGAGAGCTAATCCGGGCGATCGGCTTCTTGATAAAAAGCCATAACCTCTGGAATAATCTGATTTAGATTGCCAGCACCCAAAAACAGAGCCAAATCCCCCGGTTGCAGATTTTCGGTTAAAAACTTGCGTGCGGACTCTAGGGAAGGCGCAAACACAACTTTTGAGCCTTGTTTAGCAATCAAATCAGCAACCTGCTGCCCGGTAATCTCTCCTGAATTCGGTTCCCCAGCACTATAAATATCGCAAGCCACAACCAAATCTGCATCCCCAAAAGACTGAGCAAATTCTGGCAAAAACGTCAGAGTCCGGCTGTAACGGTGCGGTTGAAAAATAGCAACTACTCTTCGGGATTGAGGATTCTTTTGGCTACCTTCAATCCGCAAGCGAGCCGCAGCCAAGGTGACTAGAATTTCGCTCGGGTGGTGGGCGTAGTCGTCCACAAACAGGATGTCATTATGAAAACCCCGCACCTCAAAACGGCGGCGAGCGCCTTCAAAGCCGGCAATCGCTTTCGCAATCGCCGAAAACTCCAACCCCAACAATCGACCCACTGCTACCGCAGCTAGTGCATTGCTGAGATTGTGTTTGCCTAGCAACTTCAGCTCCATTTCCCCCAGCAGAGTTCCTCGCTCCCAAATTTGAGCCTTGGTGCTTTCAGAACCGTACTCCACACTCGAAACCGTGTAGTCAGCACCTCTCTCCGGCTGCAAGCTATAACTTACATGAGGTCTCAGGCAGTCTTTGACGATTTCGTCGTCAATGCAGCCCACCAAAGTTTGACAGTTTTGGGCAAACACTTTAAATGTGTCTATTACCTGGTCGAGGGTATCGTAATGGTCTGGATGATCCAGTTCCACATTCGTCACTATGCCTATTTTGGCTACCAGCTTGACGAGAGAACCGTCGGATTCATCAGCCTCGGCAACTAAGTAAGGGCCTTGCCCCAAACGGGCATTGCCTTCCCAAGCATTTACCTCGCCTCCTACAACGATCGTCGGATCTAGACCCGCAGCCATCAGCATGAAGCCGATTAAGCTGCTAGTAGTAGTTTTGCCGTGAGTCCCCGCTACGGCTATGCTTTCGTAATCTTGAATTAAGGCTGCCAACACATCCGATCGATGAAAAATCGGACAGCCCAAATCTAAAGCAGCTCGATATTCGGCATTTGCCGGGTGAATTGCCGTCGAACAGACTACTTGAGGCAATCCCCCAATTGCTTGAGTGCCCGAACCGTTGCCGTTCAATTTGAGAGATTCGGCTGTCGCCACGGAAGTCCCTACCGTGCCAGCGACTGCTGAGGATACGGCTTTTTCCTGCGGCCCGAGGTTAGGACTGCTACCGTTGAGGACTGTTTGAAATACTTCAAAATTGCTGGCATCTTGACGCCAAAAAATGTGAGCTCCCATTCCTTGCAAGCGCTCGGTTATGTGACTCGATTTAATGTCGGAGCCGTACACAGGCAACTTGCGTTTAGCTAGAATATAGGCAATGGCTGACATCCCAATCCCACCAATGCCGATGAAATGAAATGGTCTACCGCTGAAATCAACAGAACTCGGCATCTTCGCTCCTCACACACCACGCCACGCCAATAACACGCGATATCATATCAAGAATTGTTTTTTCAGGATACAGTTCGCTAGAGATTTTTGTATACAATTCTCTGCGCTTCCCTAAATTTCGGGATTTGTAGAGAGGTTTGTCTTGTATCCTATTTGACTTAGTACCGAGTCGATTTCCGGAATAGTCATAACTATAAAATTGCAGGTTAGAGAGGATGGGGTTTGGGGTCTGGGGCAACAGACTGATTTTGGGCGATCGCATATTCCTGTATGATTTTTTCCATCCCCTTGCTGTGCTGGGATACGTCAGCAAAGGCCCCGCGATGTTTTTACTCCAAAGAATTGGTTTAAAGCCGGAAGCCTGATCGGGAGAAATTAAAAGAAAACTATTCATTACTCCAATCCTCTACCTAAAAGGAAGAGGTCGCCCTCATCAGTCAACAGTCAACAGTCAACAGTCAACTGTCAACTGAATTAAGCCCGATGTGGGGTGAAACCCACAAAGATTTACCAAGACTACCACTTTGTATGGAAAAAGTAGCGATTTTGGGGGGGACTTTCGATCCGGTTCACTGCGGGCATTTGTTGATGGCCGAGACGGCGGTGAGTCAATTTGGGATCGATCGAGTCATTTGGGCGTGCGATCGCACCCCTCCTCACAAGTCGCACAGTGTTTTGGCAAGTTTTGACCAACGGCGGGAAATGGTGGCTCTGGCGACGGCCGGGCGGTCGGATTTTGGACTTTTGCCAGTGGATACCAATCCCTCTGGAACTTCTGCTATTGACACGCTGCTGTATTTGCAAAATTTGTATCCAGAGGCTCAGCGTTACTGGATTATCGGTGCTGACGCACTCCAAACTCTCGCCAAATGGCCCCGCTGTGCGGAAATTGCCGGTTTGTGTGACTGGTTGGTGGCGGGACGGGAGAGTGTCGGAGTGGGGGAGTCGGAGATGGGAAAGTCGAGCATTGATGATTGGGCCCGAGATACAATCCAGGTTGAGACAAACGCTGTTTGCTGTAAAGTTGCTGAACAGATGGCTGTTTTGGGAGTGCAACTTCGGTGGCAGGTTTTGGCGATGCGGGCGATCGAGATTTCGTCAAGCCACATCCGTCGCTGCTCGGCCGAAAATCGCGACTTCCGCTACTTAGTCCCGGAAAGTGTCCGAAGTTATATTGCGACTCACAGCCTTTACCAGCAACCAGCAGCCGAAAGCTGAATGCCTTATGTGTTGAGATTTCTGCCTTAGACAAAAGTTTGAGCTTTTTTGATAAAGACGAAAAGTTAGAAAGGATCAGCCTTTGCGATATGATCTTGTCTCATAAGTCAATTCTTAAATTTTTCCAAAATTTAAGCCTGAGCTAAGGGCTGCCATCGTTAGGAGGTACAAGGTGATTAGAGTCGCGATCAATGGTTTTGGACGTATTGGGCGCAGTTTTACCCGCTGCTTGCTGGGCCGAGAAAATAGTCAGCTTGAGCTGGTAGCTATTAACGACACTTCCGATCCAAAAACTAATGCCCACTTGCTGAGATACGATTCCATGATGGGAACGTTAAAGGGTGTGGACATCAGTACGGATGAAAATTCGATTATTCTCAATGGCAAGACAGTTAAATGTGTGAGCGATCGTAATCCGCTGAACTTGCCTTGGAAAGATTGGGGTATTGATCTGATTATTGAAGCGACTGGTGTATTCGTTGACCAAGCTGGTGCATCGAAGCATATCACAGCAGGCGCGAAAAAAGTGCTGATTACTGCACCCGGTAAGGGGCCTGAAGTCGGCACCTACGTGATGGGAGTCAACCACCACAACTACAAGCACAGTGACTACACAGTCATCAGCAATGCTAGCTGTACCACTAACTGTCTAGCTCCCGTGCTGAAAGTGCTGCACGAAAATTTTGGCATCGTCAAAGGCATGATGACCACTACCCACAGCTATACTGGCGACCAGCGCTTGCTGGATGCTAGCCACCGCGACTTGCGGCGGGCACGGGCTGCGGCGATGAATATTGTGCCAACTTCTACTGGTGCTGCTCAAGCTGTGGCTTTGGTGATTCCAGAATTGAAGGGCAAGTTAAATGGTATCGCCATGCGGGTGCCGACTCCGAATGTGTCGGTAGTTGATTTTGTGGCTCAGGTAGAGAAAAAGACTTTTACCGAGCAAGTAAATCAAGTTTTCAAAGAAGCAGCCGAAGGCCCGCTGAAGGGCATTTTGGAATACAACGATTTGCCTCTGGTTTCTTGCGACTATCGCGGAAATGATGCTTCTTCGATCCTGGATTCTAGCTTGACGCTGGTGATGGACGGCGACATGGTGAAGGTTTTGGCTTGGTACGACAATGAGTGGGGCTACAGTCAGCGGGTAGTTGACTTGGCTGAATTGGTCGCCGCCAGGTGGGAAGGCTAGATAGGACGTACGGTTGAAACCGCGTCTACACAAATGATGTCCGCCTCCGCGGACTCAAGAATAACCCAATTGTAAGTGCCGCGTCTTCAACCCACGGAGGTGGGTTTTGTCTGTATAGACGCGGTTTCAACCGCCCGGTCTTCAACCCACGGAGGTGGGTTTTGTCTGTATAGACGCGGTTTCAACCGCCCGGTCTTCTTAGGCCCAGATCCCCCCTAACCCCCCTTAAAAAGGGGGGACAGGAGTCTTCTCTAAAAAATGGGGGGACAGGAGTCTTCTCTAAGTCCCCCTTCTTAAGGGGGATTTAGGGGGATCTGGCCTCGGCTATCAGCGAGATTTCGCGGCGCACGGGTGAGCAGAAACCGGGTTTTTTTTCCCAATATTTGGTTCAAAACCTTCATATCGGTAAAAAACCCGGTTTCTCTAGTCCCCCGCCGTTAGTCCTGAAATGTTTTGGTAGATGCAGACGTGCGGTTGAAACCGCATCTACACAAACGTGTTAGCCTTCCCGAAGGGTAGTCCACTCGCCTGCGGACGGAAGAATAACCGAATAGTAAGTGCCGCGTCTTCAACCCACGGAGGTGGGTTTTGTCTGTGTAGACGCGGTTTCAACCGCCCAGTCTTCAACCCACGGAGGTGGGTTTTGTCTGTATCGACGCGGTTTCAACCGCCCAGTCTTCTACGGTAGAGTTTTGAAAACAAAATTGTGATATGAAAAAAGCGTTAATTAGTGGTATATCAGGTCAGGACGGAGCTTATTTAGCTAAACTGTTGCTCGATCGAGGTTATGAAGTTTCCGGCACCTCCAGGGACGCGCAAATGTCGAGTTTCGGAAACCTGGCCCGTTTGGGAATCCGGGACAGAGTAAAACTAGAGTCAATGTCTCTCAACGATTTTCGCAGCGTCTTGCAAGTATTGGCAAAAATTGCACCGGACGAAGTGTACAATCTAGCTGGTCAAAGTTCCGTCGGCCTATCCTTTGAACAACCCGTAGAAACTCTCGAAAGTATTGCTACAGGTACATTAAATCTGTTAGAAGCAATTCGGTTTACAGGTGGCAAAATTAAGTTTTACAATGCCAGTTCCAGCGAATGTTTTGGGGATACCGGAGGCACAGCAGCGGATGAAAATACGCCGTTTCGCCCCAGAAGTCCTTACGCGGTGGCGAAGGCTACAGCATTTTGGGAAGTAGCAAATTATCGGGAAGCGTACAATTTGTTTGCGTGTTCTGGTATTTTGTTCAATCACGAGTCGCCGCTGCGCCCAGAGAGGTTTGTGACGCAAAAAATTGTATCTGTTGTGTGCCGGATTGCTGCGGGTAGTTCGGAAAAACTGCATTTGGGTAATATTTCGGTGCAGCGGGATTGGGGCTGGGCTCCGGAGTATGTGGAGGCGATGTATTTGATGTTGCAGCAGGATGAACCGGATGATTATGTAATTGCTACGGGTGCAAGTTATCCTTTGGAGGAGTTTGTGCAGAGTGCTTTTGTTTCTGCGGGTTTGGATTGGCAGGAACATTTGGTAACTGATGCAAGTCTCTACAGACCGACGGAGATTGCACTTGGGATGGGGAATCCGGGTAAGGCAAAGGAAAAGTTGGGATGGGAGGCGAAGTATAAGATGCCCGATGTGGTGCGGATGATGGTGGAGGCAAAGATGATTTGAGGGCAGTTGATGGCTGACTGGCGGGGCGGTTTCTGTTTGGCGATCGATACTTATCGGCAGTATAAAGTATTTGAACGAACTGTGGGATAATGGGGAGGCTGTTTGGAAGGTGTGGGAATGACTGAATTTTGGCGCCCTCCACGTCGAAGTCCAAAGCCAATAGAAAGCTAACCAAAGCCGAGCAGATGTGTATGTACAGTTACTGTATCTACGATAGTTAACTGCGCTGATTTTTATAAGTTGTGGTGCAATTGGGAACTATAATGGCTGGTTGAACGCTCGCATTCCATACTCCCGCCGAGAAGTCCCTATTTTCGGCGTTAGCTGCGCCGGACAACTTGAGAGTTTGCTTTTTGAGGAAAAAATGAGTAAGTGGACAAGAACCTTTACTTTTAAAGGTAAAGAGCTATATTACAATCGGATAAAATTTAATAATCCGACAGAAAGAGCCGTAGAAATTTCCATTGCCTTTGATTTTATTGCCAATCTGGAAAATCCTCAAAAAATCCTCGAAGTGGGCAACGTACTCTCCCACTATGAAAACTCATTGAGCGAAAATCTGGGTCTGAGAACGAGACGAATTATAGATAAATTTGAAGTCGATCTCGGTGTAGAGAACGAAGACTTGATGAACCTGCCAGCGAGCGAAAAATATGATGCAATAGTATCAATTTCTAGTGTAGAACACGTAGGGCAAGGCGACGATCCTTCTGGAGGCTATGGCGAACAAACAGAGTCCCGCGATCGGGAAGCTCCGCTGAAGGCGATCGCCAAAATATACGATCTACTCGCTCTTAATGGAAAAGCCTTGATTACCGTTCCTTTTGGAAAACTTACAGATGCAGAATGGTACATTCAGTTTAGCAAAGAGTATTTAGAGGTTTTATGGAAAAAACATGGGATTCCGAAAGATGCTATATCGGCAAACTATTTAAAGCTAATAGATAGAGAAACAGCGGACGAGAAGCATTATATGCTTTGGAAAGAAGTAGATGTGCGAGAACTTAGCGATAGCGAATACGGATGGCCTTTGTCACAGGCAAATTCAATTGCAATAATAGAATTATCCAAGGTTTCAAGCGACTTTAATCTCAACTTAAACGTAGAACCAACTGATTTATATTACAATATGACCTACGAACAGCGGAGAGAGTTTGAACAGTGCAAAGCCCAACTGCATCAGAGTCAAAGAGAGTTGGCCCAGTCACAGTCGCAACTATATCAAACTCAGGCAGAGTTAGAGCAATCCCTGACCCAACTGCATCAAACTCAGAAAGAATTGGAAGTAGTTCAAGGTCAAATTTATCCTGTTCAAGGAGAATTGGAACTGGCCCAAGCTCAAGTTTATCAAACTCAGGAAGAGTGCGATCGATTGCAGGCGCAAGTATTTCAAGCTCAGGAAGAGTTGGAAAAACTCCATCCCCAACTGCATCAGGCTCAAAGCGAGTTGGAAATATCCCAGTCACAACTGCACAAAGCTCAGGGAGAGTTGGAATTAACGCAAGCTCAACTCTATCAGAGTCAGGAAGAGTGCGATCGATTTGAGTCGCAAATGTATCAAGCTCAGGAAGATTGGGAATCAACACAAATTCAACTGCATCAAATTCAGGAAGAGTTGGAATCAAACCAAATTCAAGTGGCTCAAATTCATGGAGAATTGGAACTGAGCCAAGCAGAACATCATCAAACTCGGCAAGAATTGGAACAGTCACAGTCGCAACTGTATCAAACTCAGCAGGAATTGGAACAGTCACAGTCGCAACTGCATCAAATTCACGGAGAATGGGAACTTAGCCAAGCCCAACATCATCAAACTCGCCAAGAATTAGAACAGTCGCAGTCCCAATTACACTCGACTCGACAAGAATTAGAACAGTCGCAGTCGCAATTACACTCGACTCGCCAAGAATTAGAACAGTCGCAGTCCCAATTACACTCGACTCGACAAGAATTAGAACAGTCACAGTCGCAACTGCATAAAACTGCGGAGGAATTGGAAAAATCGCGTTTTCAGCACACCGCCATCAAAAATAAAACGGATGAAAACAAGCCTGTACAGTACGGTGTCCTAGTATGGGAAGCCTGGTATGCTTATAACAATGGCGATCTGCCTAGAATGTCTCAAACTTTACAAAAATCTTTGACTTGTACGCCTTTTTCTTCAACAGAAACAGTTGTGAACTGGTTAGAAACTTTTGGTCGGTTTTCATTAGAAAATGGCGCATACTTTGATACAAATTCCCTGAGCAATTCACCGGAATGGAAAGATTTGATGAGGCGTGTTCTTACCGTGAAAAGTCTAGTCGGAAAAATGTAGTTCAGGTGGTGAGAACAGTAGGGGCGGGGTGTCTTATACTTGAAATAACCGCCGGAAAGCCACTCTCCAAGAGCCGTATAGTGCGGTTAGGCAAGCAGAGGATCAAAACAGGAAAATGTACAACTTATTCCAAAGATGCTAACAAAAAATACGGAAAAATATCTTGATTTTGAAACCTGTCAAGAGGTATTTGCTAATTTGCGAGAACAGAACCGCAAGATAGTTCTATGTCACGGCGTATTCGACTTGCTTCACCCCGGTCACATTACCCACTTGCAGGAAGCTAAAGCACTCGGAGATTTGCTGGTAGTTTCGATTACCGCAGCACAATACGTCAATCGGGGCCCCGGAAGACCAATTTTTTCGGATGATTTGCGCCTTTATTCCCTTGCTTCTCTCGCTTGCGTAGACTACGTGCTACTGTCTCCTGTAGCTACAGCACTGGAGGTACTCGATCGCGTGCAGCCAGCTTTTTACTGCAAAGGTCACGAGTATTCCGACCCCAGCAAAGATGTCACCCAAAATATTGATCGGGAAGCTGAACGAGTCAAAGCCTACGGCGGTGAACTTGCCTACACGGGCGAGATTGTTTTTAGCTCAACGAAGCTGCTCAACAACTACATGGATGTTTTGCCGCCGCAGATCAAAAGCTATGCCAGTCAGTTAAGCCAGCAATACCCTTTTGAGGAAATCAGAAAGGGTGTTGATGCGATGCAGAAGCTAAAAGTTTTAGTTTTGGGCGATGTAATTATTGACGAATTCTTTCACTGTACGGTGCAGGGATTGACATCGAAAGGGAGAGTCATTTCAACTCGCTTTATTAAAAAAGAACAGCATTTAGGCGGTTCTTTAGCGATTGCCCGCCACATTGCGAGCTTTGTAGACTCTGTGACAGTCGCAGGCGTCGTGGGGAACGAGCCAGACATTCACAGCTTGATTTTGAATAACATTAATGGCGGCATCAGGCTGGATTTGCAATATGAAGACGGTTCGCCAACAGTAGTCAAACGCCGCTATATTGAGCGGCAAGGGATGAGAGAAGATTATACCAAACTCTTTTCTATTAACTACTTAGAAGAAGAGCAACCTTCTCCAGTCCAACGCCAAAAACTGTTAGATCGCTTGCGGAAAACAATTGGGGATTACGACATTGTAGTAGTAGCCGATTACGGTCACGGATTGTTAGACACAGCGCTGATGGAATTGGTGCAAACTAAAGCTCAATTTTTAGCTTTGAATTGTCAAACGAACAGCGCCAATCACGGTTACAACTTAATCACTAAGTACCAGCGAACGGATACGTTTTGTTTGGACTTACAAGAACTCCGCCTTGCTTTTTCCAGCCGTCACGGAGATCATTCCCATCTGTTGAAGCGCTTGCACGAACATCTAGGGGCTAAGCAAGGTTGGCTGACTTTGGGTTCGTCTGGTTCGCTGGGAATAAATGCTAAGGGAGAAGAAGATTTGAGTCCAGCGATGACGCTGGCAGTTAAGGATACAATTGGGGCGGGAGATGCGTATTTTGCTCTGGCAAGTTTGAGTGCTAAGTTGGAATTACCTTTAGCTGTAGGGTCACTGCTGGGCAATTTGGCAGGCTCGATGGCAGCTAATGTTTTGGGGAATGCTGAACCAGTGGAAAAAGCCCGCTTGTTGAAATTTGCAACAACTCTGTTGAAGTTTTAACGATGATGGGTAATTTACTGAAGCCTGAAGCTATTTTGTGCGATCGCGATGGTACTCTCATCCAAGATTGTCACTTTCTCAGCTCTCCCGACCAAATACAATGGATTCCAGGGGTGTTGGCGGCGCTAAAAGTCTTGAAGGAACTGCAAATTAAAGTGCTAGTGCTGACAAATCAATCGGGTGTAGCCCGAGGATATTTCTCAGAAGAATCTGTGGAGGCAGTTAACGATCGAATGCGGCGGGATGCTGAGGTGGCCAACGGCGCGATCGCAGATTTTTATTTTTGTCCCCACCACCCTCAAGGTGAAGTTATCCAGTATAGTTACGATTGTGAATGTCGCAAGCCCAAGCCAGGGATGTTTCTCCAAGCATTGCGAGATCATAAACTGACACCTGCTCAATGTTGGGTTGTTGGAGATAGACTGCGAGATTTAGAACCAGGTTTGAAATTAGGAATGAAAGCATTTCTGGTGGAAACCGGCAGTGGAGTAGAAGCGCGGCAAGAGTTGTCTCAAAGTGCGTACTTTGAGCAAGTGACTGTCATTTCGTCAATGCCTGAGCTGCTCTATTTCATACAAGATAGCAGAAATTTTGATAGGTCAGAGATGTTGCCTGCAACTTCTGTGAGAGAATCATGACTGTGCCAGAAGATGTAAAAAAATTGCGGAGGTAAAAGTGACTCAAAGCCAACAAGTTCTGGTGACGGGTGGAGCGGGTTATGTGGGAGCTGTCTTGGTTCCTAAGCTCCTGCAAGCTGGATATCGGGTAAAGGTGATTGACCTTTACATCTACGGTGATGATGTTCTAGCTGCTGTTAAAGAAAATCCTGGTTTAGAACAGATTAAAGGAGATATTCGCGATCGCGCCCTTTTAGAAAAAATCATGCCGGGATGCGATGCTGTCATCCATTTAGCTTGTATTTCTAATGACCCCAGTTTTGAATTAGACCCAGACCTCGGCAAGTCGATCAACTACGATGCTTTTGTTGACTTGGTAGATGTTGCTAAAAACAATGGAGTCAAGCGGTTTATCTATGCTTCTTCTTCCAGCGTTTACGGCATCAAAGAAACCGAAAATGTTAGCGAAGAATTGCCGCTGCAACCTTTAACAGATTATTCTAAATACAAAGCAATGTGCGAGGATGTGTTGCTGGCAAACCGCGAACCGGGGTTTGTTACCTTGATTTTGCGACCGGCGACGGTGTGCGGTTATTCGCCTCGATTGCGGCTGGATTTGACAGTTAATATCCTCACTAACCATGCGGTTAATAATGGTAAGATTACGGTGTTTGGTGGCGATCAGAAGCGGCCAAATATTCACATTGAGGATATGACCGACCTTTATATCAAGTCGCTCCAGTTGCCAGATGAGGCGATCGACGGTAAGATTTTTAACGCTGGTTATGAAAATCATACGGTGATGCAAATTGCTCAAATGGTGCAAAATGTCGTAGGGAAACAGGTAGAGATTGTCAGCACGCCGACCAATGACAACCGCTCTTATCACATTTCATCGGAGAAGATTAAGAGAGAATTGGGGTTTGTGCCGCAGCATACAATTGAAGATGCTGTGCAGGATTTGGTGAAGGCGTTTAATGCTAATTTGATTCCCAATCCGATGACGGATAGCCTTTATTACAATATTAAGACTATGCAAGGACTGAGTTTAAAATAAATATGAATATTCCTGAAATTGAAGGAATTGCTCGAAAAATTAGGGGCAAAATTGTGGAGCTTTCCCACCAGGCTCGCACTGCTCATTTAGGTTCTTCCCTGTCTTGTGCTGATATTTTAGTAGCAGCTTACTGGGGAACTTTAAACATCGATCCCCAAGATTCAGAAAATCCCGATCGCGATCGCTTCATCCTCAGTAAAGGACACGCAGCGACCACGCTTTATGCCACCCTCGCAGAAGCAGGATTTTTCCCGAAAGCATTACTTGATACCTATGCTGAACCGGGTAGCAACTTGCCAGAACACCCCAGCGTGAAATGTGTGCCTGGGGTAGAAGTAGCAACTGGTTCCCTCGGACACGGGTTGTCTGTAGGAATCGGAATGGCACTGGCGGGACGCATTCAAAAACGTTCTTACCGTGTGTTTGTGACGATGAGTGACGGCGAATGCAATGAAGGCTCAGTCTGGGAAGCTGCCATGTTTGCTCCCGCTCAAAAACTAGATAATCTGGTTGCCATCATTGATTACAATAAGTGGCAAGCTACCGGCCGCAGTAACGAAATCATGGCTCTTCATCCTCTGAAAGAAAAGTGGGAAGCTTTCGGATGGAGTACCTACGAAATTGACGGTCACGATATGAAAGCTTTGGTCGATACCTTGCGTAACGTACCCGATGGCAGCGGTAAACCGGTTGCTATTGTTGCTCATACTGTGAAAGGAAAAGGGGTTTCTTTTATGGAAGATGACAACAATTGGCACTACCGCGTTCCGAATGCTGAAGAAGTTGAAAAAGCTAAAGTGGAACTTAAACTCCTATGAGAAATGAATTTGCAGCAGAACTAAACGAAATCGCGGCGGAAGATGAGCGGGTTGTTTTGCTATCTGGCGATATTGGCAACCGCCTGTTTGATAAATATAAAGCTAGTTTTCCCGATCGCTTTTATAACTGCGGCGTTGCGGAAGCGAACATGATGAGTGTGGCCGCTGGCATGGCAATGTCTGGTCTCCGCCCTATTACTTATACGATTACACCTTTCACTACAACTCGCTGCTTTGAGCAAATTCGGGTAGATGTTTGTTATCACAATGTCCCTGTGATTATTGTAGGAGTCGGGGCGGGTTTGTCCTATGCCGGAAACGGGGCTACTCACCATTCCTGTGAAGATATTGCGCTGCTGCGGATGCTGCCCAATATGACGGTGATTTGTCCGGGCGATGCTTGGGAAGTGCGGGCGGCCATGCGAGCTTGTTTACAACAGGATAAGCCTGCCTATATTCGCATGGGTAAGAAAGGTGAACCTCTTGTCCATGAGGGGATGCCGGATTTTGCGATCGGCAAGGGAATTGTGATGCGCCCCGGAAGTGACGTTTGCTTGCTGAGTACCGGCAATATGCTACCGAATGTATTGGAAGCAGCAGAGGAACTTAGCAAACAGGGAGTTTCTGTTCAAGTTGTTAGTTTTCACACTGTTAAACCGTTGGATGAGGAACTGTTGGCCCAGGCGTTTTCACAGTTTTGGGTAGTGGCGACGGTTGAAGAACACAGCATTATGGGTGGACTGGGGGGCGCTGTAGCCGAGTGGTTGAGCGATCGCGCCCCTCAAAAAGCACGCCTCCTGCGAATTGGTGTGGCAGATAAGTTCTTACACGAAGCTGGAGAACAAGAATATGCCCGCGAATATTTTGGTCTTACTCCCAGGGCGATCGCCGATAAAACATTTCAGATGTATCAAGCCGTCGCGCCTCAACCTGTGAAAGCATGAAAATAACAGCAGCCGTTTTAGTTGCAGCGGGGAAACCGCTCATTTAAAGGATAAAAAATATGGACTTCTTGAAAAAAATAGAGACAGACTTAAGTGCTGCTTTTGTTCAAAATGGCTATATAGTCCAGCAGTGTGAAAATCTATCTGCTTTGGATAAAATTAGGCACAAAACAGTAGATTTAGCGACAAATTTTTTAGAAGTTCCATATCCTGAAGATGCCGGAGAATTTTTAGATAAAATTTTCTCTTTAGTACCTGTCGAAAAACTCAACTCTTTTCGCCTGCATATCATATCAGGTTTAATGGCGGAAGCTTGGTTTCGGGAAGCCTATTTTTCCTGCGCTCGTTCCCTAGTAGAAACCATTGTCGGCAACGAACTGGTGATGCAGCGCAATATCGGTTTAAGCATTCAATTTCCCGGTGACGACAGTTCTTTGTTGCCCCTACATTCTGATAGTTGGGGTTCGGAATGTTCTCCTTTTGAAGTAGTGTTGTGGATTCCCTTAGTAGATTGCCATCGAACAAAAAGTATGTTTATTTTACCGCCTGCTGCTGATGCTAAATGGCGGGAAAGAGTCAAGGAATTTGCCGGAGCCGGGACAGAAAGTCTTTATCGAGCTGTCGAGCCAGAAATTGAATGGTTGGAAGTTCCCTACGGTAATGTCGTTCTATTTACTCCGACGATTATGCACGGCAATCGGCTCAACCAAGAATCTACAACCAGATGGTCGATGAATATTCGATTTAAAGGTTTATTTACACCTTACTCTGATAAACGTCTGGGGGAATATTTCGCTCCGATTGCCGTGCGTGCCGCCTCAAAAATTGGTATGAAGTTTACAATGCCAGGGGGGTTTAATGAGTGAAAAATCAGGTTATCGGGGTTACATTGTCAGCCGTCCAGTGCGGGGAGTAAGTTACCCGCACCGCGTGCAAAATTTGGTAGTTCGTGACTGCGCTACCAGGCATAATTTACTTTATAAACTTAGTGCAACTGAATACGCAATGCCTGGATGTTATATGATGTTGTCCGATGTGTTGGCTCAATTGCCACAACTACAGGGCATAATCCTATTTAGCTTGTTTGTTTTGCCCCAGAGAGCAGAAGAGCGATGGGCAATCTACGACCGGATTTTAGAGGCTCGATGCGAGTTGCACGCAGCTTTAGAAGAAATGGTACTGAAAGATAGAAGTGAGATAGAAAGTTTTGAGGAAATGATCCAGGCTGTCTTAACTTTACCCAATACACCAATGGGAGGTTATTATCATAAGTCAGAAAACCCAAAACTCAACAATTTTTTTCTACAAGCTACTGGGGAGTGAACGATGTTAATTGGAGTTGATTTCGACAACACGATCGTCTGTTACGACGGCCTGTTTCACCGCGTGGCTGTTGAACAGGGCTTAATTCCTTTAGAAGTGCCTGTAAGTAAAGGCCAAGTGCGGGATTATTTGCGCCAGTGTGGGAAGGAAGATGCTTGGACGCAAATGCAGGGTTATGTTTATGGCGATCGCATGAAGGAAGCTGAACCATTTCCGGGGGTACTGGAATTTTTTACCCGTTGCGTTCAGGATGGAGTCAAAATCTGCATTGTCAGCCACAAGACGCGCCACCCTTATATCGGCCCCAAATACGATTTGCACGCAGCGGCGCGGGGGTGGTTGGAAAATCAAGGTTTTTTTGACCCCGATCGCATTAACCTGTCACCTGACCAAGTATATTTTGAATTGACCAAGCAGGAAAAACTCGAACGAATTGGTAAAAACGGGTGCAGCGAGTTTATTGATGACTTGCCGGAATTTCTAGGAGAAGCGAATTTTCCTGCGGGTGTCGATCGCATCTTGTTCGATCCCCAGAATCACCACCTGTCGGGACATCCTTTTCGCCGCGCCTCTTCCTGGGCCGAAATCGAGCAGTTAATTCCATGCTGACAGACTTTTCCCCGACTTCAAAAACGCTTTATGCAGCAGCCGTTGATTTGATGGCGGCGGCTGGGTACTGTGGCGATGTCAGTCTGGAACCTCTGGCTGGCGGTGGCAATAATCGAGTTTTCCGCATTGCTGCAAAGGGGGAGAGTTTTTTGCTAAAGGCTTATTTTCAGCATCCTGACGATCCCAGAGACAGGTTGGGAACGGAGTTTGCTTTTTCCCGCTTTGCTTGGGAAAATGGGGTGCGAGGGTTGCCGGAAGCGATCGCCAGCGACTCCGAAAACAATCTGGCGCTGTACGAGTTTGTGGGGGGACGGCAGCTACAACCGGATGAGGTGACAGAAGCAGCAGTCGATCGAGCGATCGCCTTTTACCGAGACTTAAACCGCTGTAAGCTATTGCCGGAGGCTCAAGTTCTCCCCAAGGCTTCGGAAGCTTGTTTTAGTATTGCGGAACATTTGCAGTGCGTGGAGCGCCGTCTGGAAAGACTCAAAGCTGTGGGCGCTGCGACTGAGTGCGATCGCGAAGCTGCTGATTTTATCCACAATCAGCTTGGTGAAGTCTGGATTCGGGCGATCGAATTAGTTGTCGATCGAGCCAGCCGATCGGGTTTAACCTTAGACGCAGAAATTCCCCCACAGGATAAATGTTTGTCTCCCTCAGATTTTGGCTTCCACAACGCGATTTTGAGCGAATCTGGCGAGTTAAGATTTATTGATTTTGAGTATGCAGGATGGGACGACCCTGCTAAAATGGTTTGCGACTTTTTTTGTCAACCTGCTGTTCCCGTCTCCGGGAATTACTATCACAAGTTTGTTGAGGCAGTGGTGGCAAACCTGTCCGACTCAGACATACACCGGCAGCGCATGGCAATTTTGTTGCCCGTTTATCGAGTAAAATGGTGTTGCATTATTTTAAACAATTTTCTGCCAGTCGGTAGCAAGCGGCGCAATTTTGCTCGCAGTGCTGACGGGGGAGAATATCTGAAAGCTGCACAATTGCAGAAGGCGCGCGGCGCTCTTCAAGAATTGACAAAAACATGGGCGACGTAAGATAAAATGGCTTATATTGATTTTCTCTCAGCAGTTCACAAACGGACAAAACGTGATTATTTGGGGCGGGTGAACGAGTTTCCGAAAGCTGAGGCGGCGCAACTGGCGAAAAAGTTTGATTTTGATTATTGGGATGGCGATCGCAAAGTTGGCTACGGTGGTTATACATACGATGGTCGCTGGCGGACGGTGGCCGATCCTATCGTTGAGCACTACAATTTGAAACCGGGCGATCGCATTTTGGATGTCGGGTGCGGCAAGGCTTTTTTGCTCTACGACTTCACACAAGCTGTACCGGGAGTCGAAGTAACTGGGATTGATATTTCCGAATACGCGATTGCTCACGCTAAGGAAGAAGTACGCCCGTTTTTGCAAGCGTGCAGCGCTACCGAACTTCCGTTTGCAGACAACAGCTTTGATTTAGTGATTTCTCTCAATACTTTACACAATTTGTATTGTTTTGAGCTTGACCGAGCTCTGCGGGAAATAGAAAGAGTTGGCAACGGGAACAAATATATTGTGGTAGAGTCCTATAGGAACGAAGCAGAAAAAGCGAATCTGCTTTACTGGCAGCTTACTTGTGAAAGTTTCTATACGCCTGATGAGTGGCAGTGGTGGTTTGACCGCTGCGGCTATACGGGCGATCACTCTTTTATTTACTTTGAGTAAAAGCAAAAAAGCACTCGGTTAGCAAGTCAAAAACACAGCGAATAATCAGGGGAAATAATGAGTCGGCGCAAAATAGCAGTGCTTGGTAGCAATTCTTTTTCAGGAAGCGATTTCGTTGATTTGCTTTTAGAAGACGGTCAAAATGAAGTTTTGGGCATCAGTCGTTCTGCCGAAAAAGGGCCGCTATTTTTACCGTATCTGCGCCATACTAACCCGAATTTTAAGTTTCATCAATTGGACTTTAACGGGGATATGCCTCGGATCTTACAGGTGATTGACGAGTTTGCACCGGAATATATTGTTAATTTTGCGGCTCAAAGTGAGGTGGCTCCCAGTTGGGTGCATCCGGATCATTGGTTTCAAACGAATACTGTGGCATTGGCTCAATTGATTAACCACTTAAAAGACCAGAAATACTTGCAGCGTTACGTTCACATTTCGTCTCCTGAAGTGTACGGCACTTGCGAAGGAAATGTGACTGAACTATCTCCGATGAATCCTTCTACGCCTTACGCAGCGTCTAAGGCGGCGGCGGATATGCTGTTGTCTACTTATTATAAAAATTTTAAGTTTCCTTTGGTGACTGTTCGTGCTACAAATGTTTATGGAGCTTACCAGCAGCTATTTAAAATTATTCCGCGATCGGTGATTTACTTAAAGTTGGGCAAAATCATTCAGTTGCACGGCGGGGGACACGCGGTGAAGTCCTACATTCACATCCGCGATGTCTCGCAGGGGGAACTGGCGGTGATGGAAAAAGGACGGGTTGGAGAGATTTATCATCTTTCTCCCGATCGCGGCTATGCTGTCAGGGAGGTAGTTGAGACTATTTGCGAGGCTGCTAATTTGTCCTTTGCTGAAGCGACGGAGACGGTGGCGGAAAGGTTGGGACAAGATGCCGCTTATGTGATAGATTCCACTAAGGCTCGCAATGAGTTGGGATGGAGTTCGCCGATCGGCTTGACAGAGGGTGTCACTGGTGTAATAAACTGGGTAGAAAGTTTTTGGGATGAGATTTTGAAGCAGCCTTTGGATTATGTCCATAAAGCGTAGCTAAGGTAAAAAGTTATCTATTATTAAGGGTCGAAATTTCAGCCGAAGATTTAGGGGAAATATGAGCAAGGCAATGACTGTAAGCTATTTTGATGCTGCTAACAAACTCAAGCAGGAAGGTAAATTTGAGGAGGCGATCGCCTCTTATCGTTCTGCTATTGAGGAGAATCCCAAGTTTTATTGGTCTTACCACAATTTAGGGGAAGTTTTGGCTAAATTGGGGCGCTGGGATGAGGCGGTGAATGCTTACAGTCACGCGGTTGAGCTTAACCCTAATGCGGCTTGGTCTTATTGCAATCAAGGGGAAGCTTTCGTTAAATTGGGTCGGTTGGATGAGGCGATCGCGTGTTGTGAAAGGGCGATCGAGCTTGCTCCTGATGAGTTGGAAATTCAATCTGGTTTGGGAGAGGCCTTGAGGCAGCGCACTCAGCGGGATATCGATCGGGCGATCGGAATGTATCAGCGGGCGATCGAATTAAATCCTGAGTCTGTGGAAGCTTATCAAAGTCTAGTGCAACTTCAGCCAGATCGTTGGGAAATTAGGTGGCAGCTAGGAAACGTTTTAGTAAAAATTGGGCAAACAGAAGAGGCGATCGCCGCTTATCAGCGGGCGATCGAGTTAAATCCTGAGTCTGTGGAAGCTTATCAAAGTCTAGTGCAACTTCAGCCAGATCATTGGGAAATTTGGTGGCAGTTAGGAAACGTTTTAGTAAAAATTGGGCAAACAGAAGAGGCGATCGCCGCTTATCAGCGGGTGATTGAGTTAAATCCAGTTTGTGATAAACTAACTGACTTACCAGCAGATAACTGGGATTTGTGGTGGCAATTAGGACAGAAGCTAGAGCAACAAGGAGAAATAGAAAGAGCCATCGATATTTACCAAAAAATTATATTAAATCTCAACGCTAAGGCTGAATCTAACTTTCAAATGGGAAGAAGTCTAGCGCAAAACGATCGACTTGAACAAGCAGTTCATAGATATGAAGAAGCAATCTCAATCAATCCAATCTGGGTAAAAATATCGGCTCACCTGGGAAATATTTTTGCTGGCAAAAAAAAGTACAGTCAAGCTATTCAAAGCTATGAGAGAGTAATTGAGATACAACCTGAAAACCAGGAAGCATTGTATCAATTAGTTGTGTTACATCGAAATAACAACAACTTGGAGAAGGCAATGATTCACAGTCAACGCCTCATAGAAATCAATCCTAATTCACCTCAATATTTATTTATGATAGGCAACCTATCTCTTACTAAAGGTAAGCGTGACGAAGCAATGAGTTACTACCATAAAGCATCTCAAATAAAATGTTCTAAGATTAAGACTACTGATAAACTTATGCCTATCTTAATAAGTTCAATACCAAAATCAGGAACAGTTTACATTGAAGATAGCTTAAGAAAGGGGTTGAAAATTTCATCAATGAGAGAACTTAAGTTTATCCGTACAGGAGCTAGTGGAGCAATGGATATACACTTAGAATTAGGTTTCCCAGAAATTTATTATAGTGATGTATATGGTATATTAGTCGATCACCTAAATGCTAGTGAATGGAACCTCTTGGCAATAAATGTGATGGTAGATAGATTACTGGTTAACGTAAGAGATCCTCGCCAAGGTCTTATTTCTTGGATATCACATTTTAATCGGTATTCTAAGATCGTCGCTCACCAAGTAGAATTGAGTAGAAATTTCAAGTATAGTGAACATTATTTACGTGAAAATCAGAAAGAAGAAATTGACTATCAAATAGAACATGGTTTTTTACCATACACTATTAAATGGATAGAAGGTTGGCTAGATGCACAAGAGAATTCATTGTTTAAGCCGAAGATATTATTTACAAAATTCGAGGATTTAGCCACTAATCCCAACGTATTCTTTAAATCAATTCTCGATTTCTATGGAATAGAAGAGTCTAAATTTACTTACCCTAAACCAGTAGAATTTAAGCAAGGTACACACTACCGAAAAGGTAGTGTTAATGAATGGCAAGAAGTGTTTACGCCAGAACAAAAGCAGAAAGCATCTAGCATAATACCAAAAAAAATCTTGGAACGTTTTGGTTGGCCTCAATAATTAAATTGAAATAGACAAACCAATTTTAAGGGAGTTAATTTTTACGATATGAGTATTCAAGAAATAATAAATCAAATTATTGAAGAAGAAGGTAAATTACAAGCCAGGATTGACAGTTCTCCCACCAGTGTCTCTCCAAATTATAGGTTTTCTATTTATTACCAAAATTTAGGAGATGCTTTACTCAAGCTGAAACGCAACCATGAGGCATTTCAGGCTTACAGTCGTGCTGCTGAGTTACAGGAAAATTATAATAAGGATGGGGCGATCGCTTGTTACCAAAAATTAATAAGTTTAAATTCTAACTATATAGCGGCGTATGAAAAATTAACTCAGCTACAATCGAGTAATTGGAAAAATTGGCTGATCTTAAGTCAAAAATTAGAACAAAAAGGGGAAACAGAAAAGGCAATCGCTTCTTATCAAGAAGTGATTAAATTAAATACCGACTATATAGAAGTTTATGAGAAGTTAACACATCTACAACCAAATAATTGGAAACATTGGTTTGTACTAGGAGATAAGTTAGCAGAAAGAGGGGAGACAGAAAGGGCAATTAACTGTTATCAAAAGGTCATAAAACTCAATGCTGAGTACATATTAGCTTATGAAAAATTAACACAATTACAACCGAGTAATTGGGGAAATTGGTTGGTACTAGGAGACAAGTTAGCAGGAAGAGGTGAGACGGAAAGGGCGATCAACTGTTATCAAGAAGTTATCCGATTAAATCCTGAACATATACTAACACACACAAAATTAGCTCAGTTACAGCCAAATTCGTCTGTTTTATCGAACTTCCAACTAGGTAAGAATTTTTTATTAGAGGGCAATCGCGGTGAAGCAATGCGTACTTGGCATCATGCTAATCAACTAAGATTTGCTGAAGTAAAGAGCAAAGGAGTTGTAGGTTCAATATTGCTATGCAGTTTACCAAAATCAGGAACAGTGTACATCAATAATAGTTTGGCTAAGGGATTAGGCTTGTTATCAGGAAAATTATCACCACTTCGCCAATGGATAGAGTTTTACTGGTCTGATGAGCTAGGTTTTAATATAGAGATAAAATCACCAGCAGAAGAAATTTTTAATAGACCTATTTTATCAAGCCTAGATACTGTACACATGATTCCTAATCAATGGAATTTGTTTGCAATTAGTTTAATGTTTGATCGTTTAGTAGTTAATGTTCGAGATCCCCGTCAGTCTTTAATATCTTGGATAGAACACATTAAAAGATTTTCAGCAAATAATAATACTCAGATAGAAATGTACAGAATATGGACGGTTAATGAATTTTTTCAAAGCGAATCCTTGAAAAATGAAATTGATTTCCAACTAGAAAATGAAAATGGATATTTTTTCAAAGCTATCAAATGGATAGAAGGATGGCTAGATGCATCGAAAGACCCAGATTTTTACCCGGAGATACTTTTGACAAAGTTTGAAGATTTAGCCACTAACCCCAAAGCATTTTTTGAAAAAGTTTTAGATTTTTATGAAATCGAAAAATCTAGCTTTACTTTTCCAGAACCACCTCAGTTTAAAGAGGGAACTCATTATAGAAAAGGAAGGACTGATGAGTGGCGAGAAGTATTCACGCCTGAGCAAAAAGAAAAAGCAACTAAAATGATACCTCAAAGGTTGTTAGATAAATTCGGGTGGCCAACAGAGTAATTAAACCAAAAGTTAAAAAATGGTCAACAATCAATAAATTATAAATACAAAAAAATGAAAACAAGCTACCTGCAACGAGCAAACCAACTGAAAAAAGAAGGAAAATTAGAAGCAGCGATCGCATTCTATCAGCAAGCTATTGATGAAAATCCGACATTTTACTATTCACATTATAATCTCGGAGAAGCACTGGCCAAAATTGGTCGCCATGAAGAAGCGATCGTCGCTTACAAACACGCGATAGAAATTAATCCTAATTCTGTTGGGTCTTATTGTAATATAGGCGACGTATTTTTTGAACTGGGTCAGTGGAAGGAGGCACTTCTATCTTATTACCGTGTGTTAGAATTAACTTCCAATGGTTACAGTTATTATAACAAATTAGGCGAGGTGCTTTATCATCTATCTACTCAGGTCAATCAAGAAACCATACAAGAACTTTGGGCAACACATCAGGAATTGTTGACGATTGTTCAAAATTCAGGTCTGACTAAAAATCAGGTTATAAATTTAAGAAGCTATATTATTGATGATGAGCTATTTTTAGAGGAAACAAATAAATTAATTGACGAAAAATTTGTAGAAAAAGTTTATGATGCTTATCTAAATAGAGAAGCTGATGAAGTAGGTAAACGTAATTATCTTTACTTGCTAAGTGAAAAAATGACCAGGATAGAAGTGCTAGCAGCTTTCCGAAACTCCGAAGAGTTTGCAGCCAGATTATTTGCATCTATGCGCACAATAGAATTATATAAATTAGATGACTTAGTATTCCTAACGCAAACTGGAAAACTAAGCGATGAACTTTTTGTAGAAGAAGTTTATTACACTTATTTAAAACGAGAGTCAGATAGGGAAGGTAAAAAATATTATCTAAACTACCTCCTAAGTAAAACCATGAGTAGAGATCAAATAATTGTATCAATTAGGCAATCATCAGAATTTCTTGTTAAGTTTGTAGCCTCAGTTCGTGTAGTTTATTTAGAAGCGTCGGTGAAAGCTTATAGTCAATCAAGGACTACGGGACAAAACTATCATTATTTACAAAAAAAAATGTCAAAGTCTCTGAATGAGTTAAGCCAAGCATTAACACAACAAGGGCTATCAGATAGAGAATTAGATACTAATCAGGAAAATTTTGATTTTCATCAAGGTTTGAGTCTTTTAAGAGAAGAAAAATTTACACAAGCCGTAGACTTTTACAAAAAGTTGATTGAACTTAAACCAGATTTAGTGGAAGCTTATTATTATTTAGGCGTTGCCTTAGATGAATTAAATCGTCAAGAAGAAGCAATCTATTATTGGAAAACAGCCCTAACCCTCAAGCCAGACTGGATAAAAGGTTACATTTACATTGGTCATAAATTTTTACTTCGAGGACAGCAAAAACTTTGGTGGCCGATGCTGGAAAGATCGGCTAGGATACAACAAGATAGAGTGAAAAAATATCAGCTTGAAAATTTAAATTTTCGTTTTATAGCACCTTTCTGGACAGGATTAGTTGGTCAAATAGCTTTAATTGATTGGTATGTAAAAATGCGCCTTTTAGGATGGACTTCAAACCGTCAGATTTTATTGCTTTCTCCTAATCAAATTATTGCCAATCCTTGTTATCTGGATTACTGGCGTTCACATATAGATTTTATATCCGCTTCTGAAACTGTCCAACAACTTTCTCCCTTAACAGAATACCTAGAAGAAGATGTATATTTTTCGACCATTGCCAATGGTCAAACAGTGCCTTATGCTGAATTAGGAGCAATCGTACAAAAACAATGGGAATTAGAGGGACGTTCACCTTTACTTACACTGTCAGATTCTGATCGTAAAAAGGGCTGGCGTTGCTTACAATTACTTGGTGTACCTAGAAATGCGTGGTTTGTTTGTCTTCATGTTCGTGAGGCAGGTTTCAACGACCATCTACATTATGGTCTCATGTCCCAGAGCTATCGCAATGCCAATATTGATACCTATGCTTTGGCAATTCAGTCGATCATCGATCGAGGTGGCTGGGTAATCCGTATGGGAGATACTACTATGAAACCCCTGCCCAAAATGAAACAAGTGATTGATTATGCTCACAGTGAATTAAAAAGTGATTGGATGGATGTTTTTCTATGTGCTAATTGCCGCTTTTTAGTAGGTACAAGTTCAGGACTCTGTTTTGTTCCTCCCACCTTTGGAAGACCATGCGTTTTAACTAACTGGACACCAATGGGAGTTATTATACCTTGGTCGGGACGAGATATTTATATACCAAAACTATACAAGTCAATAGAAGATCAACACTTGTTAAATTTTACTGAGTTAACGGCTCCTTCTGCATCGATAATTCACATTTTTAGTGGTAAAGTGCTTTCGGATTTAGGTATTGAAGTAGTAGATAATACTTCAGAAGAAATTCATAGCTTGGTTTTAGAAATGTTCGATATACTAGAAGGAAAAGCAGAATATACTGAAGCTGATAATCAATTGCAAGCTCAATATAAAATTTGGTTAGAGCAAAATAATTGTTATGGTTCTAGTCGTATTGGTCGAGATTTTCTGCGTAAGTATGCCATTCTTTTGGTATCATCAGATAGTAAAGCAAATCAAGATACCAAAATTGCTCTACCCTCAGATTTGAGGAGAGACGGTGCGATCACATCACACCCTATACTAAAAAATCTAAAGATACCGGAACAAAAATTCACTTCTGCCGACAATTTGATTAAGCAAAGGTTGAGTGAAGCAAGTGATTATTTAGAATTAGTCTTAGAAAATTTAAATTTTATTGGTTAAGGAGAAAAAAATGAAAATACAAGCAGAAAGCAATTTTCAAAGAGCAAACAAGCTTAAACATGATGGTAAATGGGATGAGTCTATTACCTTTTATCAGCGTGCAATTGAGGAAAATCCAAACTTTCACTGGTCTTATCACGGTTTGGCAGAATCCTTGGCAAAAATTGGTCGGCTTGAAGATGCCATCATTTCTTACAAACGCGCCATAGAAATCAACCCAAATTTCTTCTCATCCTATCACAACTTAGGAGATGTTTGCGCGAAAATGGGTAATTGGCATCAAGCTATTCCTGCCTACTGCCGTGCGATCGAGTTAAATCAGAAGTATTATGGATCTTATAAAAAGCTAGGAGACTGTCTTTACCAGGTTGCTATAGAACTTGGTTCAGAATTCTCTCCAAGTTTTTTAGAAAAACACAAGCAAATATTAGAGATTTTATTTCCAGGTGAAGCAACACAGTATTCACGTGATTCACTTTCCATAAGCGATGATGTATTTTTACGCTCAACCAACTCAAAGAACGATGAAACTTTTATAGAAGAGGTTTATCGCACATATTTTCAAAGGCAAGCAGACGAAGGAGGAAAAATCAACCATCTTAATCATCTTTCCCAAGGTATGACTCGAAAGGAGCTTATTCATACTTTTAAAAATTCACAGGAATTCAATCAAACATTTATTTTTTCAATCAAAGAAGATTATCTTCACGAAGCAATAACTAACTACCGCCTAGCAATTGAGCTTAATCCCAATTTTGCAAAATCCTACGAAGATTTAGCAAAAACTCTAAATCAGTTGGGTAAGGTCATGGCTAATCAAGGAAAATTAGAGCAAGCAAGAGAACTATATCAGGAGGCGATCAACGTTGATCCTAACTTGATAGAACCCTATTATGAACAAGGGAATATATTAGTCAAATATAATAAAATAAATGAAGCACTTGAGAGCTATAAAAAAGCGATCGCCATCAAACCAGACTGGGCGGAAGCTTAC
The DNA here is from genome assembly GCF_036702805.1 of Microcoleus sp. A006_D1. Classification (NCBI taxonomy): domain Bacteria; kingdom Bacillati; phylum Cyanobacteriota; class Cyanophyceae; order Oscillatoriales; family Microcoleaceae; genus Microcoleus; species Microcoleus sp. A006_D1. The sequence goes on along the minus strand of NZ_JAUBVZ010000005.1, from coordinate 75,300 downwards.
GTCACTATTGGAGATGCACTGTTGCAGCAAGGTAAACTAGAAGATGCAATACAAAGCTACGAAAAAACGATCGCTTTAAAGCCAGAATGGGACTATCCATATCTTCTTCGTGGTCATGCCTTACGCCACCTGGACAAACTGCAAGCGGCAAGAAAAAGCTATGAGCAAGCTATTACTCTAAATTCCAACTCATGTTGGTCATACTTTCATTTAGGGGCAGTGCTTGACGAAATGAATCTTCAAGAAGCCACAAAAGATTGTTGGGAAAAGATGCTTGCTATTAACACTAATTTTATAGGGGCATACTTTAGTATTGCCTATCATTATTATTTTAAAGGAGACCAAGATGAGTGGGAAAAATGGATGAAAAAAGCCTATCAGATACAATCTGACTTGGCTAGATTGCATCAATTTGATCAGCTAGGCATCCGATTTCTCTATGATGGTTGGACACACGCAATCGGTCACACCGCTCTTATAGACTTTTATCTCAAGCTAGGTATGCTAGGCTGGCGATCTGCACAGCATACAATTTTGTTAGTAGGCTCACAAAATATTGCTAACCCCTGTTATCTTGATTACTGGAAATCCTATATTGAAATTGTTTTTGATTCAGCATCCATAGATGGATTTCCTGACAAAGTTAACTTTTTGAAAGATATGCCGATCTCCCTGATCAATTTACCTGATGGACGTACCATCCGTTATGGTGAGGCGTTGGCACTCGTTCAAAAACAATGGGAAGAAGAACATCGAGATCCATTATTAGCCATCTCACCAGAAGACTATGAACGAGGTTGGAAATATTTAAGGTTATTAGGTGTCCCCAAAGATGCTTGGTTTGTTAGTTTGCACGTCCGAACAGACGGTTTTCACAAAGAAGGAGCTTCTCATTTATCTCAGATTCGGAGTGCTGATATTAATACCTACTTAGAGGCAATAGAATTTATTGTAGCGCAAGGAGGTTGGGTAATTCGCCTGGGGGACTCAACTATGGAACCTTTACCTCCTATGAAACAAGTAATTGACTATGCTCATAATGCTCAAAAAGCTGATTATATGGATGTTTTTCTGTGTGGTAGCTGCCGCTTTTTTATCGGAACCGCATCAGGAATGAGTTTTGTTTCGCCTACCTTTGGAGTTCCTTGTGTTCTAACTAACTGGACTCCTATGGGACTGACTTCACCTCATAGTCAAGATATCTTTATTCCCAAATTATATTGGTCTGAAACAGAACAACGATACTTAAGTTTTTCAGAATTTATGTCGACTCCTATAAGTAGCATTTATTACACTAAAAAACTGCTCAAGTTAGGTATTCGGATAGTAGACAATGCCCCGAATGAAATCAAAAATGCCGTTTTAGAGATGCTAAACCGTTGCAACGGTATTCTTCAATATACTGAAAAAGACCAAATTTTGCAACAAAAATTTAAGAACTTAAGTAAAAAATGTAACAGTTATGGTAACAGTCGAGTTGGACGAGATTTCCTCGCTCATTACGCTCATTTATTGAGAGATGACAATCAAATAATACAAAAAAGATTAGCTATACTCCAACACCCAACACAAAAAGCAGAATACTATTACAACTTAGCGAACTCTTTAATAGAAGATGGTTCTTTGGCTGAGGCGATTGAATGCTACCATAAAGCAATAGAATTTAATCCAAACCTGGCGGAAGCTTATTACTGTTTAGCAAATATACAAAAAGATCAAAAAAGATTTACAGAAGCGATTAAAAAATATGAAAAGGTTATAAGCCTTAAGCCAGAATTAATTGAAAATGATGCTGAAATAATTAATATTGTTGATGCTATAGATATTGATACGGTGAACACTTGTTGGAATAAAGGCGATTTTCATGGTTACTTTAAAATCGTAAAATTGGCGATGTCGTTTCAACTAAAACTCGCCGAAATCAAAAAATTAACCAGACTGGGATTGCAATTTTTTCTAGCTGATTGGGTAGGAAACATTGGTCATATAGCTTTAATAGACATATATATAAAAATGGGTATTTTAGGGTGGCGATCGGTGACCCAGACCATTCTTTTGACAAGTCAAGATAACATTACGAATAAATGTTTTCTTAAATACTGGAACCCATACATAACAGTTATTTCTGACCCGGTATTAATAAATAGTTTATTACCATTAGCAACATACTTGAGAAACCGAGTGGGCTATCAGTGCTGTAAAGGACAATGGATGTATCACTCTCAAGTCGGTGGATTAGTTCAAAGACAATGGGAAAAAGAGAATCGTTCACCTTTATTAACTTTGTCAGTACAAGACTACGATAAAGGTTGGGAGTGTTTGCATAATTTAGGCTTACCAAAGAACGGATGGTTTGTTACTCTCCACGTCAGGGAATGGAGTAGTCAAGGATATGCTCCATCTCGCAGGGGTGATATTAATACATATTTGTTAGCTATTAAGTCTATTACTGCTCTAGGAGGTTGGGTTGTCCGCATAGGCGATGGAAATATGCCCCCATTACTAACAATGCCTCAAGTAATTGACTTGGCCCATAGCGATCTAAATAATGAATTAATGAATGTTTTTGTACTTTCGCAATGCCGGTTTCTTTTAGGGATGCCTTCAGCCCCCTATTTCGTTGCCTTAACGTTTGGAGTTCCTTGTGTTTTAACTAACTGGTCACAGTTAGGTTTTCGTCCTTGGTCAAGTAGGGATATTTTTATCTCTAAACTATTTTTGAATAAGACAAAAAAGAGTTATCTAACTTTTGCTGAAACCATTGAAAAGATAGGTTTTATCGAGAAAATTAGTCACTTAGATTCACTAGACATCAAGCAAATAGATAATACACCAGAACAAATCAATGATGTAGTTTTAGAAATGTTAGAACGATTAGATGGTAAACTAAATTATATGCCAGAAGATGATCATCTACAGCAAAAATTTGACGCTATAGCAGAATCTTATGAAAGTTACGGCAGTGCAAGAGTGGGACGTAGTTTTTTGCGTGAATATGCTTATTTACTTACAGGAGGTGAATCAAGTTGATTAGTAATCGTTTAATTATTATCGGCAAAAATAGCTATATAGGTAGTTACTTTAGTAAATATGCTTCTAGCATAGGAAGTAACGTAATTTCCCTATCATCACTAGATTGCAACTTCTTAGAAGTAACTGAAGTAAAGCAATTCTTTACGTCTTTAAGTAATACTGAAACTTACACAATTGTGTTTCTAGCAACCATCAACCGTTGGGTGGACAACTCCTTTAATTCATTCAATCAAAACTTAGAAATAGTCAACAATTTAATCACAGGTTGTCAACTAGCTAATATTCAATCTATCATATATTTCAGTTCCGTCGATGTTTATGGCAGTAAACCAATCTTACCTATTACAGAAGAGACAAAAGTTAATCCTGATAGTTGGTATGGCTTGGCTAAATATGCTTGTGAATGGGTACTACTATCATCAGGTCAAATTCAATGTCCAGTAACAGTTCTTCGCATTCCTGGTATTTATGGTAAGTCAACAAATGATAAAAGCGTAGTTAGCAAAATGGTATCCTCCCTAAAAAATAATAGAAAAGTAGTGATTCAAGGTACGGGTAAAAATCAGAGGGACTATGTTTACATCAATGACTTATGCTTATTATTGCAATCATTGCTCCCCTTACAATATCAAGGTATCCTTAATGTTGCCACTGGTCACTCTGTATCTATTAATGATATAGTTCAACTGGCAGGTAAAATATTAAGCATAGAATTTGAAAGAATCTATGAATCAGCAGCTCCGGTCAGAGAATTCGATCTAATGTTTGATATTAGTTTAATATCATCTCTAGTTCCCAACTTCCGGTTTTCTGATTTAGAAGAAGGAATCCAGTCCTATCTCTAAAATTTGTCCCATTAACCTAAGAGGAAAATTCAAATGACAAATTATGAATCTATGCAAATCTGTCCCCTACCACAAGAACCTTGGGTAAAACTGGCAAATGGCTCTGACTTAGAAAATTGGAGCCGTAACGATGAGATAGCTTACAATCAAACCAACCGTCAATGCCAAAAACTCGCTTTTTTTGTACAAGCTTTTGATTTCTTGACAGACAACAAAATAGAAGGGGACTATCACGAATACGGCTGCCATCGGGTGAGAACTTTTAGAATGGCTCTAACGGAAGCGCGAAGACATAACCTAGAATCAATGAATTTTTTGGCCTTCGACAGTTTTGAGGGGCTTCCAGAAGTTGAATCGCAGCCCAGTCACCAAGTTTGGCAACAAGGCGCTCTCAAAACCGCCGAAGCAGAATTTTGGCATTTAATCAAAGAGCATGGGATTTATGTAGATAGCTGTCAAACCATTAAAGGATTCTATAAAGAAAGCCTCACCACAGATTTACAACAAAGTTTTTTCGAGAGAAATAAGAAAATAGCTTTAGCTTGTATTGACTGCGACTTATACGAATCAGCGGTTCCTGTTTTTGAATTTATAGAACCCTTGCTACAAGAAGGTAGTTTGTTATATATTGACGACTTATTTACAGGTTACAAAGGTTCACCTGTTAAAGGAGTCGCCCAAGCTTTTACAGAGTTCCAGCAAAAAAGTCGATTCAACTTTGCCCCGCACATCCAAGTAGGATGGTGGGGTCGGTCTTTTATCACCTACTTGGATCATTAGCCATTTAGGTAAAACATCAAGAAACTTCCCTGGAAACACAATTTTTTAGTTAAACAAGAGGACGAACGAGTGAAAACGGCAACAATTATAGGTGGTGGTTTTGCAGGTTGTACCTGGGCTCACATACTAGCTAAGAAAGGATGGCAAGTTACATTAATTGAGTGTACATCCCAGCTCGGGGGCGGATGTCAAACCTTATATTATGGGGGTCATCCTTACACTTTTGGCCCGCGCCACCTGTTCACAGCCCATGAGTCCGTCTTCAACTTTTTACACGAACGAGTTCCACAACGAATACTCAATCATTACCTGTTAACCTATGTGGAACGGGACGGCCAATTTTACTCCTACCCAATCCATGCCGATGACATCCCCTTGATGCCAGACAAAGAGAAAATAGACCAGGAGTTGCGCGACAGACCAGACCCCAGCACGGCACGGAACTTTGAGGAATATTGGATTTACTCAGTTGGTGCAACACTGTATGACAAGTTTGTTAAAAACTACTCCCAAAAAATGTGGCAGATTGAGTCTAACACGGCACTGACTGACTTCAAATTTGATGGTAAAGGCGTACAGTTGCGGACAGGAACGAAAGAGGTTCGCCCTGAGTTTTTCATCTCTTATCCCATCTCCCTGCGCGGTTGGGACGACTACTTCGACATCTGTGTAAATACTCCTGGGGTAAATCTTTGGATGAATTGCCAGATAGAAGCTTTTGACGTACAAAACGCAGCAGTGCAAGTTAAGGGAGAGTGGATAAAGTCAGATATTTTGGTAAGTTCTCTTTCGCCAGACCTCCTGTTTGACTTCGAGTATGGTGAACTAAAGTATATCGGTCGTGATTTTATCAAGCTGGTATTGCCAGTAGAACAAGTCATTCCTGACCCGACTTTTTTCTTGCACTATGCCAACGATGAAGTTTTTACCCGTGTAGTTGAATATAAGAAACTTACCGGCTACCAATCTCCTACAACTCTCTTAGGAATAGAAATTCCTTCTACCAGCAACAAGCTTTACCCCTATCCCATAAAAGAACAGCAGGAAATTGCCGATCGCTATCGCAACGAAATGCCCGACAACGTTTTTTCTGTAGGTAGAATGGGGAATTACCGCTATTACGACATCGGCATGATTGTTGATGAAGCCTTGCGCTTTAGCGCGGATTTGTAAATAAAAGGAGAAATTATGGATAGACTTAATACACTGCCCCGACCATTTCGCGACGCTAGCTTATACCAAGCGACCCTGGAAGCCGGATTCAAAACATTTCCACAGCGACAACAGAATTACGTCAAGTACCAAGCTGCTCAAAGGGGTGAAGTCCTTGACTACTTACCCGTCATGCTTGACATTGAAAATGTAAGTCGCTGTAATTATCACTGTACAATGTGCCAGGTCAGTGATTGGGAGGGTTATCAGCGGGCTGATGATATGTCTTTTGAGGATTACAAAGACCTGATTGATAGCCAGTACGGATTGATTGAAATCAAATTGCAAGGAATGGGCGAACCATTGCTGGGCAAGTGCTACTTTGAAATGATTGAGTATGCCAGAGCCAAAAATATTTGGGTAAGGTCAACCACCAATGCTTCAATCTTGCATTTCCAAGACAATTATAAGCGACTGATAGATGCAGACATCAGTGAATTACAGGTTTCTGTTGATGGAACTACGAAAGAGACTTACGAAAAAATTCGCCGAGGGGGTCGTTTTGAAAAAGTTGTAGAAAATTGTCGCTTACTAAATGAGTATTGTCGTGACACTAACCGCAAGCGCACTCGAATGTGGACAGTAGTTCAGCAAGATAATTTCTCCGAATTGGAACAGTTTCCCGTCCTAGCTGCTGACTTAGGTTTTGAGCGTTTAACTTTGTCTCTTGACGTGAATGATTGGGGTCAAGACGAGTGGCGAGAAGTTAACGAAAAAGTAGACATTCACCGACAGTTCGATTTGTCAATGGCAGAACGGTTGATTGCTATTGGCAAAGAACACAACGTCGAAGTTACTTTCTGGTTCATTGACCAAAAATATGATACCACCGACCCCAAAAAACTTTGCCCCTGGCCGTTCGATCGCCTTTATATCTCCTCGGACATGAAAATAGTTCCTTGCTGTATGGTTGCCAATCCTGAAGTTTACGAACTGGGGGATGCGCGAAAGTTAACAGAGGAGTGGAATAGCGAACAAATGATTGCCTTTAGACGCTCTCATTTAGACGGAAATCTCCCTAAAGTATGTAAGGCTTGCTACAATAGCTGTTCAAAATAGGTGTTTGTATGAAACCTCATGAAAGCACGACCATCGTCGTTGATGTGGGTGGTCGTTATGGGATGCACCCATCTTGGTCAGGATTTGCTGGAGAATTACTCTACCTGACCTTTGAGCCAGACCCGGAAGAGGCAGAACGCCTGAGACAGTATAATTCTAGACCGGGTTTTGAAGTCATTGAGCTGGCGCTGGCAAAAGAAGAAGCAGAAAGAGACTTTTATATCACCAAACACCGGGGATATTGCTCTTTTTATCCGCCCAATCTCGACTCAGAATGGTTCAAGCGATACAGACCAGGTGAAGGAGAAATTGAATCTGTAATTAGTGTTAAAACTTCATCTCTCGATAGTCTGGCAAGCGATCGGCAAATAGATATTGACTTTCTTAAAATTGATACAGAAGGTTCTGAATTAGAAATTTTAGAAGGAGCAGAAAGGCAGATTTCATCTCACGTACTTGGTGTGCGGGTAGAAGTCCTATTTGAGCAGATTTACAAGGATGTTCCTCTTTTTCCAGAAATTTTCAATCATCTACAAGCACGGGATTTCTTTTTTCTAAATCTTGATTACTTCGGTCGGGGAGTGCCCCGCCATGCTTTGTTTCGCAATCCCAATCCCTTAGTTCCAGATAACGATCGCTATGGAGCTTTGATTGGTACAGATGGTGTATGGCTGAGGAAGTACGATTGGGTATGCGATCGCTACAAAGGTGAAAGCTTGGAACTAGCTACTCTCAAGTATGCTTATTTCTGTATTTTGAACTCTGCCACTGATGTGGCTCTAGACACCCTAATGAGCTTTATTGGTACACACAACTTTAGTCCTTCAACGGTTGAAACTAAAATTTACCGTGCATTGAGGCGAATCTGTACAGAATATCTGGGACGCTATCGCGTCAATCCAGAAGACGTACAGTGGAATATGGCACGCTCAATGCTCAGGGAAATCTTTAATTTGGAACTGGAAGCGGGAAACAAGTATTGGGAATTGATCCAAAGCTTGTAAAAGATGGGTTTATTGTAAAATTCCAGCAAGTCAAATGATGTCAAGATTTAAGGAGAAACAGATTGACTACTTCTAAACACTGCCTAGTAACCGGTGCCGCCGGTTTTATCGGTAGCCACTTATGCGATCGCCTGCTTTCCCTCGGCCACACCGTCACAGGCCTCGACAGCCTAATTGTAGGCCGGCTCGCCAACTTAGAACAAGCCAAAACCTACAAGACCTTTAACTTTATCGAGCAAGACGTAGCGACGATCGCACCGTCAACCCTAGAAGGAATAGACTGGGTATTCCACCTAGCAGGACTGGCAGACCTCGTACCATCCATTCAAAACCCCAGTGAATACTACCACTCCAACGTTCACGGAACCTTTGCCCTGCTAGACGCTTGCCGCCACGCCAAAATCCAACGGTTCCTCTACACCGCATCTTCCACCTGCTACGGCATCCCCGACCAATATCCCACACCCGAAACCTATCCCTGCGCTCCCGAACACCCCTACGGCCTGACCAAATATTTAGGCGAGCAAATGGTCATGCACTGGGCTAAAGTCTACAACCTCCCGGCCATCTCCCTGCGCTTATTTAACGTCTACGGGCCGCGTTCCAGAACCACAGGGGCCTACGGTGCTGTTTTCGGGGTCTTCTTAGCTCAAAAATTAGCAGGTCAACCCTTCACCCTCGTCGGAGACGGCACCCAAACCAGAGACTTCACCTTCGTCAGCGATGTGGTAGAAGCCTTTGTCACCGCAGCAGCGTCGGATGTAACGGGTGAAATCATCAACATCGGCTCCGGCAACCCCCAAAGTGTCCTAACATTAGTGGAACTATTAGGCGGCCCCATCGTCCACATCCCCAAGCGCCCCGGAGAACCAGACTGCACCTGGGGAGACATCACCAAGGCGCAAACTCTTCTGAAATGGCAGCCAAAAGTTCCTTTCCCAGAAGGCGTAGCCCAGATGCTAGCAAACATTGACCTCTGGCAAGAAGCACCAGTCTGGACACCTGATTCCATTCAGGAAGCCACAAAAGCATGGTTTGAACATTTGGGAAAAACCTAAAATTTATGCTGCTAAACACCCCTTCTTCCGTCACACTTGAGGTTTCCAAAGCATTCCTCTATCAAGGAAGTCGCCTGTTACTGCAACTGCGAGACAATATACCTGAGATCATCTATCCCGATCGCTGGGGACTGTTCGGCGGTACTGTGGACGAAGGGGAAACTCCAGCCGCAGCCATGAAGCGAGAAATCGAAGAAGAACTCTGCTGGACACCACCCGAACCCAAATACCTGCTGACTTGGGAAGCACCCGAACGAGCTTGCACAACCTATATTTTTGGCATTCCCTTGACAGTACAGACTGGCGAATTAACCTTAACCGAAGGGCAAGCCTTGCAGCTATTTACATTTGAGGAATTGACTCAACTTCTTTTAGTGCCTAAAATTCCTCGGATGCTGCCACAAGTTGTGGAAGCCATTGCTTCTCCCGAACTAACTGTAGCTTGGCAGGAATTCACAGCAAAAAAAATAAATTGGTCTGTTTCTGATTAATTAAAACTTCAAGCATCGAACATAAACTATGCAAACTTTTGCCTCAAAACTACCCTTTGGTACCGATTACTTCCGCCAACTTGCAACTTTAAGCGAAAGCTTTGAAGCGACTGACAAATCATCTGGGCCCCTCACCTTTCCCGAAGCAATTAGTCGGGCTGCCGCTTTAGTTTCTCAACAAAGCAAACAGCAAAAAAAAGTAATTTTCATTGGCAACGGTGGCAGTGCGGCGGTAGCAAGTCACCAAGCAATAGATTACTGGCGAAATGGAGGCTTTCCGGCAATGGCTTTCAACGACGGAGCTCTCCTCACCTGCATCAGCAACGATTTCGGCTACGAACAAGTTTTCAGCAAACCGATTGCCACATTTGCCCAAGCGGGGGATATTGTATTTGCCATCAGCAGTTCTGGAAAGTCGGCTAATATTATAGCTGGGGCTAGTCAAGCGACTAAAATGGGCTGCCACGTCATCACCCTTTCAGCCTTTAAGCCAGATAATCCCCTCCGTCAATTAGGAAATATCAACTTTTACGTCCCGACAATGGCCTATGGATTTGCAGAAATTACCCATTTGTGCATCTGTCATTGTATTCTAGATGGGTTGATGAAAGGTTCGCTACCAGAAACAGAAGTTGATAGTTCGGTAATTAATGACAGCAAGTTATTTTCAGACAGCAAACAAACTTAAACAGGAAGGCTTCTTAGAAGAAGCGATCGCCTCCTACCGCCAAGCAATTGAGCTAAACCCCAATTTTTATTTGTCTCACCACAACTTGGGGGAAACCTTAGCTAAGCTTGGCCGGTGGGAGGAAGCGGTCACTTCCTACGATCGCGCTATTCAACTAAACCCTAACTCGGTTTGGTCTTATTACAATTTAGGGGAATCCTTGGCAAAACTGTGCCGGTGGGAAGATGCGATAGCCTCCTACCGTGGCGCCATTGAGCTTTCCCCAGATTTTTATAAATTTTACAGCAGCTTAGGGGCAGCCCTCTGCAAGCAGGGCCGTAGCGAAGAAGCAGCAGCCTTCTACTGTCAAGCTGCGGAATCCTTGGCAAAACAGCAGCGGTGGGATGAAGCAGACAGTTGTTACCTTCAGGCGATTAAGCTCAACCCATCAGTCAAGGATTCCTACCGCTATTTAGCAGAAAGCCTGACCAAACAAGAGCAGATAGAAGAAGCGATCGCCACAACCCGCAAAGCCATTAACCTAGCCCCAGAAAATGCTGAACTTTACAGCCAATTAGGGAAAATATTAACACAGCAAAACAGACGGATAGAGGCAATTGAGACTTATCAAAAAGCGCTCGCCCTCAACTTTGACCGAGAAGAATCACATATCAACCTAGTCAACTTACTCATAGAGCAAGCCGAACTAGATGAGGCGCTTCAAAAGCAAAACAAACCCTCTCTTGAGCTAGAGGCGCTTGTCAACCTCGGAAACTTACTGATACAGCAAGGTAAATTAGAAGAAGCAATTGAGATTTACCAAAGAGCGATCGCCCTCAAACCAGATTGGACAGAAGTTTATCTCAAGCTAGTAGAAGCTCACATGAAAATGAGCTGGAATTTTTACGATGTGGGTAAATTACACGAATCCATCAGCTCGACTGAACGCGCGATCGACATATATAACTCTCAGCTTGAAAAGCATCCCCTCGGAAAATTGGGTATCCGCTTCATCACGCCCGAATATTTTACAAGCTGGCCTTGGTTAGGAGCGATCGGCCACCTAGCTCTCAATATAGACATTTATATAAAAATGGGCATTCTAGGCTGGCGACCTCAATACCATACAATTCTTTTAGCGCCTCCCGAACAAGTCATCAATCCCTGTTTGCTCAACTACTGGCGGCGCTATCTCCACATTATCACCGATCCCTCCCTGATCGATCGCCTGCTGCCATTAGCGAAGACGATGCGCTGTTTGGAATATACGCTTTACCACATCAAACTTGCCAGCGGAGAGATGGTAGATCTAGGTTATGCTTTCTCAGCAGTGCAAAAACAGTGGCAAACAGAAGCAAAACCGCCCCTGCTGAGCCTATCGCCCTCTGATTGTGAGCGAGGATGGAACTGTTTGCAAGACCTCGGTGTGCCTAAAAATGCCTGGTTTGTGTGTCTCCACGTTCGAGAAGATGGCTTCCGCGCAGAAGGAATGATTACTCATCGCAGTGCTGATGTTGATACTTACTCATTAGCGATCGAGTCGATCGTAGCGCGCGGCGGCTGGGTCATCCGCATGGGCGACCGTACCATGAAACCGCTGCAACCGATGAAACACGTAATTGACTACGCTCACAATGCTGTAAAAAGCGATTGGATGGATGTTTTTCTGTGCACTTCCTGTCGCTTCTTTCTGGGTAGTTCTTCAGGTCTCGCCTGTGTTCCCTTGGTCTTTGGCGTTCCCAGCGCCATTACCAACACTTGGCCTATCTCCGGGCGTCCCCAGTCGAATCAGGATCTCTTTATTCCGAAGCTCGCCTGGTCGGAAGTTGAAAACCGCTATCTCACCTTTGCAGAAGCACTAGCTCCTCGATTCTTTTTCAACCTCAACAGCAAACTTCTTTACTCCTGGGGCATTCAAGTAGTAGATAACACCCCAGAAGAAATCAATGAGTTGGTGTGGGAAATGCTGGAGCGGCTAGAAGGTAGAGTGCAATATACAGAAAAGGAGGAAGCTCTACAGCAGCAGTTTAACTCTCTGCCAACGCCCTACGGGTCTTATCCAGCCAACAGCAGGATCGGACGCTCTTTTTTGCAAAAGTATTGTAATGTGGTACTGACGCAAACAGGCTGTTAATGCTGGAGCGATCGGGCGGGCGATCGATCGAGGTAGGTGAGATATAGTGCGATCGACGAGCAAGCAGCCCCTTTCGACCCCGCCGTTCCTACACCGTATTGATTATTTGGAGGCAAATGATTGTATAGTAGAGTGAGAGCCTCTAGGGCGGTGAGCTGCCCCGGGGCAATTGATGGCTTACCAGCACGAAGGTTTCTTTTTTTTTGCGATGATACCTACGGCGAGTATAAATATTGGAACGAACTTAGGGATAATGGTGATGCTCCTTGGAGGCTGTGGGAATGAGTGAATTTTGGCGCGATCGATATTAAAACAAAGTAAAATACATTGATGCCTACAATTTGTTTGCGCGTTCTGGTGTTCTGTTTAATGGAAAACTTTCTGCACACAGCTTTTGTTTGTGCGGGTTTGGATTGGCGGGAACATTGGATAACAGATACCAGTCTACAGACCGATGGAGATTGCTGTTAGGAATGGCAATCCGCGTAAGTCAAAGGAAAAGTTAGCCTGGGAGGCGAAGTATAAAATGCAAGATGGATGTGGTGCGGATCAGGGTGGAGGCGAAGTGGAAAAATTATAAGTAGTTTGCAGCTCAAACAATTGAGTATTACAATGAATTTGAAACAAAGAGACCGAAAATTTCAATACTCGATCTAACCCAAATACAATGGAGTTCAAATACAGATGGAACTAGAACAAATTCAGTCGCCAGAACAACTACATCAAGACGAACTTGAACAAGTCAAGTATAAGTTAAGGCAAACCGAAGCCTTGTTGGAGCAAACACAAGTTCAACTTAGAGAAATGCAGAACCCCACAGAAAAAAACCTCGCTTACTACAGCGCTCATGTCAAGAACTTGATCGGTATACTTTGGGAAACAATACATCAAGAACGCATGGATGTGATTTTGGCTCTACAAGGTTCAATCCATCAAAGTGCAAGGATAGCTAGCGTGGCTGAATATTGTGCTAAAGGGTGGCCTGGTGACTTTATTGAAATTGGCTGTTTTCTGGGTGGAACAACGGTTAAGCTAGCTGAAGTAGCTAAGAAATATAACCGAAGAATGATAGCTCTAGATCCGTGGCAACTGGGAACTCAAAATTGTCATGGTGGGGAGTACGAAACTTTCTTGAAAACGACCGAACAATATAGAGATGTCATAGATATTGTGCGCTCAGATTCTTTGCTGCCTGAAACTATTGCTAAAATCAAAAATAAGCAGTTATGTTTTGCGTTTGTAGATGGTTTACATACCTATGAAGCCTGCCTGCAAGACATACAAACTGTTGCTCATTGCTCTGGGGTTATAGCTGTAGACGACACAACTTGGAGTCCTGATGTAGTTCGGGCTTTTAGAGAAGGAGCTGCACTGACAAACCGCAATTATCTTTGTATTCCCGTTTTGAGAGAAAGTTATCTTTTATGGGCTTAATCTGAAGTTCCGCCAACGGCGGAACTCAGAAAAGTCTCAACTCTGTATCTGGCAAGAAACAGAGTTTTTTCACCTTTTTAGCGGAATGTGCGATACTTCTAAGTCACTCCAGCCATCTTGAGCAAAGCTTTTAGTGAGTCAATATTGACAAATGTATCTTCAAAACCATCTATCTGGTAAATAAGTTGACGCAAGTAAGAGCATTCAATACTATCTCCAATCAAGTAGTAGTAATCTAATTCTAATTGGTGGCTGAGAATGTAGTAACATATGGCCATGTGGTGAGGTGTAAAAATTTCTATCACCTTGGTTCCCGGACTGCAAAATATCAGGTTGGTCTCTCCACCGCCGTGCATACTGACTACAACCTTAGCACCCCTCAACAATGAACCAGTTTCAGCTAGCGAAATAGATTCGGCATTGATAGTTACAAACCCTAATTTATTCAAAACTTCTAAAACTTCATCTTCATTAATGATTCTTCGAGTAGGCGCAAGGTTTCGACTAATATATATACGCTCTGGCTGTTCTGATTTTGATATGGCTGTGGCAGGCAAAAATTTCCTCCTGAGAAAATCTACAGCCCATTTAGTTGGACAGCAAACTATGCCTGGGTAAGACGAAACAATTAACCTATCTGCTTTTACATGAGGGTACTTGCGGCTCTCTATGATTTTATGTTCGGGAATTCCTAACATACTCAGTGTTTCTTTGTGAAAGGGCGCCTCATAACTTCTAACGACAAATTTATCTATACTCTCCAGTTCGATGCCGCTTAATTCTATCAGCCCCAATCTGGGCAGCGTATCAAGTATCCAGTGATAGTAGATAGCACTTGTATTGCCTGCCAAAACTGCTACTGTACCGTCTATTTCATGAATAGGAAAAAGGTTTATTTCTGACATTGTTTCTGGGCAAATAAAACTAGAAACATCCAGCAATACCTGATTGTCGGGTGCAATGTAAGCTGTCTTCCTTTCATCAAGTTGACAATATCTTCCTTCTGGTACTGTGGCAACGAATGTAGCTGGCGAATCAAATTTAGTCCAGTTTTTTAAGACAGGATGGACATCTGTATCTATTGTTTTAGGTGCATTTATTTTGACTTGATGGCTGGGATGTATATCAATATACTTAGTTGCATTCCATTTAGATTCAGTTACCCACTCTTGGGTTGAAACACAATATCCTTGCGGAGTAGTTATTGGCTGTATCTTGTGGAAACAGGCATTTGCCTCTTCTACTTTACCTTGTTGAATTCTAATATTTGCTAAAGTTTTTATGGTGTCTACATAAGTTCCGGGCCGTTCTATATCCAGCAACTGTTCTAAATAGAAGACCGCTTCATCAAATCG
This sequence comes from Microcoleus sp. A006_D1, assembly GCF_036702805.1. Taxonomy (NCBI): domain Bacteria; kingdom Bacillati; phylum Cyanobacteriota; class Cyanophyceae; order Oscillatoriales; family Microcoleaceae; genus Microcoleus; species Microcoleus sp. A006_D1. Next base: position 60,228 of record NZ_JAUBVZ010000005.1, on the reverse strand, counting down.
CTTTTGTTCGGCAAGGCAATTCGCTAATGCTATGTAGGCGTGATGATGAATATTGGGTTGGGCAATAGCTTTGAGATAATATTTTATTGCTTCATCTTTTTGATTCAAAATTGAAAAACAATGTCCTATATAAATATAAACTTCTCCCTGTTCAGGTTGACATTCTAGGGACTTATTATAGAATTTTAGAGCTGCATAAAATTGTTTTTGCTCCGACAAAAAATGTCCTATATAAATATATATTTGCGCTTGTTGAGGGTCTATATTTATGGCGCGTTGGTAGCATTGAAGCGCTTCTTCTATTTTATTCTGTTGTTGTTGTAGCTTTCCTAAAGCGACATAAATTTCGCCGGAATCTGGAGAATCTGGTTGAATCAAAAGTGACTTTTGATAAGCCTGGACAGCATCCCCCGTCTGACTTGTGAGTGCTAATAGTTGACCTAAACAATCGTAAAACTCCGCTGAATAAGACTTATTGAGCAAGGCGTTCAAAAATGTTGCTCTTAAAGTTACCTGTGCGTCATGTTTGTTTTTTAGTGCTAAATTTTTAGCCCAATGGCTGTATGCTAAGGCTATATCTGGTTTTAGAACCAGTGCTTTGTGAAAGGCACTCAGCGCTTCATCCCATTTGCCCTTTTGTGCAAAGAAGGTTCCTAAATGCCAGTGGACTTCCTCAATTGAAGCTGTGAAAAACTTTTCGTATTGAGATTGAAATTCTATTGACGGTCGGACGATTTCGGCGATCGCCTGCTCGCGCGATCGACCGCTCGATCGAATCATATCGAGAAAACCTGCAATGCCTTCATCATTGAGATAGCGTTTAAGATAGATTCGGAAAAGCTCTCCGACAAAATCTGCATCGTTGAGTTGACAGGTTTGTTGCAAAAATGCTGTGTCATCAGGGGGAAATTGCTCCAGATAACTGAGTTTAGCCAAAGCTTTTCCTAACTGTTCGTCCGATACAAAATATGGGTGCAGCTCTATCCCCCGCCGGTATGAGGCGACTGCTTGTTCTAGATGACCTAGTTGTTCTAAAGCTTCTCCTAACACGTGGTGAATTAGAGCCTCTTGGGGTTTAAGTTCGATCGCTTTGTGATACAGTGCGATCGCCTCCTCTAAATTCCCCTGTTTGACCAAGGCATTCCCTAACTCTAAATATACTTCCAAGTTATCTGGCTCAATCTCTAAGAGCTTGCGGTACACTTGAACGTCATCGGGATTGAGTTCAACAGCAGGATGGTACGAGGCAATCTCCCCCTCCAAATCCACTTCAGTCCGCTGTTGTAACACTTCCCCTAGTCTATGCTGAATCCAATCGGTCACTGGCTCAAGCTCACTGGCACGACGGTAAGCCACGATCGCTTCATCCAACTGACCCAAATTAACCAAACTCTGCCCTAACCCGCAGTAAGACCCGAAATGTTCAGGATTGAGTTCAATCGCCCTGCTGAAAGCAACCACCGCTTCCTCCCACTGTTGTTGTCGATCGAGGATATCTCCCAAGTGGTGATAAGACCAAGAGAAATCCGGGTTGAGTTCGATCGCGCGACGGTATGCTGCGATCGCTTCCTGGAATTGACCGAGTTTTGCTAGAGCTTCCCCTAAATTGTGATGAGACCAAGAGATGTCAGGATTGAGTTCTATAGCACGGCGGTAAGCTGCGATCGCTTCCTCTAGTTTCCCTTCCTCTAGAAGTTGATTACCTTTCTCCAACTCCGTCACAGCAGTCTCAGTGTTCATCTAGCCTCTTTTTTTCGCTACCTAAAATTTTGATTGTCGAAGCTCTCGGGCACGATCGCAGCAGTCGCTTCGTCAGACTATACCTAGTTTTGCCAGATTATCACAATCTGGATCGATGTCAATCCCCTCGATCGAGACTGCAATCGTCTTCTATGACTTTTCTTGGTTAGTCAAAAGTTCCACCAATCTACTAAATTGGTACGACTCACGTAACACCTTGCCTCCCGGCGGTACTGGAACCGTCAAGATGACAGCGTTACAAAGAATTGTGCGTAAGTCTTAATTGTGATAAAGTACAGCCACTCGGCAGAATAATTTGCGATCGATCTTTTTTATGTGCGACTAGACTGACGGGAACACACAACCATAGATGCTAGTCTGTACAAACCGACGGAAATTGCCCTATGCAAAAGAAACCCCCCCAGGCCAAAAAAGTTAGCCCGGGAGTTGCAATATAAGGTATTGGATGTATGGTGGACGATCGCAGATGCAAAATCGAATAACTTTTGAGTGCCGATTTTCAACCAAACACTAAATTATGGTTTCGGTGTCAACCTTTTCGGTCATAATAACTGGTGATTTTGGGTTGGCAGAAGCCGCGAGAGGCACTCTTAGAGCAGCAGCTCTCAATAGTGAAGATGTAGAACTTTATCAAATGGCATTAAACTTAAGATAGCAGCGGAAAGGCATAACTAGAACAATCTTATAACTCAATTAAACTTAGGGATGTGCTGTATGATAAGTGAACAAAACGCTCCGATGACTAACGTTAAGCGACAGCTAGTTATTATCAATAACGAGCCAAGCCTCACCAATCCCGTTTCGCAAATGGCCACCGAGGCTCAGTGCCGATCGGATGCCTTCTACTATTGGTGTGAGGAAACTCGTCTGCCGCACGAGCCGATATTCCACCGCAAACTCTGGGAATACGCCTATATCCTTCAGTGTCTGTCCGAGACGGGCATGATGTCACCCAGCAGGCGCGGACTGGGTTTCGGCGTTGGCAAGGAACCGTTAGTAGCAGTAATGGCCGCTCGTGGCTGCGATATCGTCGCCACAGATCTAGATATAGACGAAGCGACAAAGCAAGGATGGGCCGGTAGCGGTGAATATGCAGCAACGCTGGAGGCGCTTAACGATCGCGGCATCTGCCCCGCCGCACGCTTCGCCTCCCATGTTATTTACCGCGTGGCAGACATGAACAAGATAGATGCGGATTTGGTCGGCTTCGATTTTGTCTATTCCTCTTGCGCTCTCGAACACGTCGGCTCGATCGAGCTGGGGCTGGAATTCGTCAAAAACAGCCTTAAGTGCCTGCGTCCGGGCGGAATAGCAGTACACACAACTGAATTCAACGTTTTGTCTAATGATGCGACGATCGACAACCAACAGACTGTACTGTTTCGACGGCAGGACATCGATCGGCTGGGGGCAGAGTTGCTAAATCAGGGTCACGAAATTGTCCTCAACTACAACCCTGGAAGCGGGCCATTTGACCGTCACATAGACGTACCGCCCTGGTCGGGGATACACTTAAAGCTTCAGTTAGAGCAATATGTCACAACATCCTTGGGGCTGCTCATCAAGAAGGCTTCATAGACTAAATGATTGTTAAATCCTATTCAGAGATTTCCACTCAGCAAACAGCAAGGCAAATGTTAAATAATACATTAAAAAATTCTTTGGGTGTAAATCTTGCCGGTCACATAACCGGTGACTTTGGGCTAGCAGAAGCCGCCAGAGGAACTCTCAGAGCAATGGAAGCAGCTAAAATTCCCTTTGCTCTGACCGATTTAAAGGTAGGCGGGCAACCTAACTCAGATTCCACATACAAAAAATTTGCCAACGACAATCCCTATCCCATTAACATTATCCAGACCAACCCCAATTGGGTCGAGCAGATGTTAGCAGGATACTTTCCGGGCATTGGTTCTGAATATTTCAAAGGCAAATACAATATAGGTGTCTGGTTGTGGGAACTGCCCGTATTTCCGAAGGAGTGGCAGTGGGCCTTTGATTTATTTGATGAAATTTGGACGCCAAGCAATTTTTGTGCGGAAGCATTTTCGGCTGTTTCCCGGGTGCCCGTGCTAAAAATTCCTGTGAGCCTCGCTTTTCCTAAGCCTTCCCTGACAAGAGAAAACCTAAACTTACCCAAAGATAAGTTTATTTTTCTGTTCATGTTTGACTTTGCGAGTTCCTTTGAAAGAAAAAATCCTTTTGCCACCGTTGAGGCGTTTAAACAAGCTTTTGGAAAATCCAATCAAGATGTTTTACTCGTGCTCAAGTTTGCCAATACCCATTATTTCCCGCACCTCCGAGAGCAGCTCGCCCAATTGACAGAAGGCTGGTCATCGATTCAATTTATAGACGGGCATTTGCCAAAAGCAGAAATTCACGCTCTGGTTAATAGTTGTGACTGTTATGTATCTCTACATCGGGCTGAGGGCTTTGGTTTAACAATGTCTGAAGCTATGTACTATGGGAAACCCGTAATAGCGACAGCCTATTCATCTAATATGGAATTTATGAATGTTGGCAATAGTTTTCCGGTTAAATACGATCTCGTGACAACTACTGAAGATTATGGAGCTTACCCCAAAGGCAGTGTCTGGGCCCAGGCAGATATTGACCATGCTGCCTCTGCGATGAAGTACACTTTTGAAAACCCTCGGGAAGCACGGCAAGTAGGAGCTAAAGCTGCTCTGGAAATTAGAGCTTTGCTGGGTCCTCAAACAGTGGGTATAAAAATAAAAAATCGCCTTGAATTTATCATGGGGAATATCAATCAGTCCCACTTGTCAAGTCGTTTCCACGAGCTTCAGATAGAAAGAGATTTATTGGCTCGTCAAGCTCAAGCTTGGAGGCAGACAGCATTGCAGGTACAGCAAGATTTAGCAAAACACTCGCATTTTCCACTGCAACAGCGCTGAATTGTCAAGCCTTAATTCTCAATGTTTATTAAGTAGAAGACTTACTATGTTAAATCAAACGCCTGATTCTAATTTCGGTATCAACTTTATCGGACACCTCAGCGGTGAATACGGCCTGGGAGAAGGATCGAGAGCCACTCTCAGAGCGATTGAAGCTGCTGGCATTCCCTTTGCACTGAAAGATATTAAGGTAGATTGGCATCGAAACTTAGACAACAGCTACACAAGTTTTTCCGAGCAAAATCCCTATGCCATTAACCTGATCCACACTCTGCCGGAACCGATTGTTTTCAACATGATCGATCGCGAATGCTTTAAAGGTCGATACAATATTGGCTTCTGGGCTTGGGAACTGCCGATATTTCCTCCAGGGTGGCTGTACGCTTTTTCTTTATTTGACGAGATATGGACTTATAGCAATTACTGCGCCGAGGCGATCGCGCCCGTATCGCCCGTACCCGTGATTAAGATGATGTCCAGCCTCGACCTTCCCACACCATCGTTCGATCGAGAAGCATTGGGATTACCCGAAAACAAATGTATTTTTCTGTTCATGTTTGACTTTCACAGTACCGTAGGGCGCAAAAATCCCTTTGCGACCCTGGAGGCATTTAAGCGAGCTTTTGCTCAATCAAACCAGGATGTTTTACTGGTGCTAAAGTTTTCTAACGGCAGCTTTTTTCCCGAAGAACGCGATCGACTCAAAGCGCAAGCAGCAGGCTGGCCAGTTCACTTTATTGACGGGCATTTAAAGAGAGATGAACTTCATGCTTTAGTTGCCAATTGCGACTGCTATGTTTCCCTGCATCGGGCAGAAGGATTTGGTCTGACAATGGCGGAAGCGATGTACTACGGCAAACCCGTAATCGCGACTGCCTACTCATCTAATATGGAATTTATGAATGTCGGCAATAGTTTTCCAGTAAAATATGACATCGTGACGCTGACCGAAGATTATGGCCCTTACTTTAAAGGAAATTACTGGGCCGATCCCGATATCGATCATGCAGCATCGTTAATGCGGTACGTTTTTGAGAATCCGCAGGAAGCACAACAAGTAGGATCTAGAGCCGCTGAGGAAATAAAGTCTTTACTGAGCCCTCAACTTCAAGGCATCAAAATCAAAAATAGATTGCAAATCATTAGAAACAGAATTAGCCAATCTACAAATTGGTCAACCCGCATCCATCAGCTTCAGCAAGAGACGGCTGGGGTGCAGTCAGAAATCCAAGTTTGGAGGCAGACAGCACAGCAAGTTCAATCTGAGCTAGCACAACATCAAAGGCTCGTTAATACTTGAAAAGTTGAATTTACCGAAAATACTTATTATCAGGAAAATAACTCAGCTATGTTGAATAATCCCAAGTCTAACTTTGGAGTTAATATTATCGGTCATGTAAGTGGAGAGTTTGGTCTTGGCGGAGGGGTGCGAGGCACTATCAGAGCCCTAGAAGCTGCTAACATTCCTTTCACAATCAAGGATTTGAAAGAAGATTCGCAACGAAACTTAGATGATACATATACAAGTTTTTCCAGCGCTCACTCTTATCCCGTTAATATCGTCCATACCAACCCTCATGAGTCACTCTTGAATTGTATCGATCCTGATTTTTTTCATAACCGCTATAATATTGGTTTTTGGATTTGGGAACTCCCCGTATTTCCAGATTTTTTCATGGGGGCGTTTAAGCGATTTGATGAGGTTTGGACTTACAGCAATTACACTGCTGAAACTATTTCTGATGTCTCGCCTCTTCCTGTTGTTAAGTTACCCCCTAGCATTTATTTACCGCCCAACACATTGGGCAGAGAAGCTTTAGGATTGCCCAAAGATAAATTTATTTTTCTGTTCATGTTCGACATGGGTAGCGGCTTTGAGCGCAAAAATCCTTTTGCCACAATTGAGGCGTTTAAAAAAGCTTTTGGAAAGTCTAATGAAGATGTTTTGTTGATTATTAAGTTTAGACCTCATCCAGCTTATCAAAATCAGTATGAGCAACTAAAAGCACTGGCAGAAGACTGGCCGTCTATTCAATTTATCGAAGGGCATTTGAGCAAGGAAGAGGTTCATGCCTTAGTAGATAATTGTAACTGCTACGTATCGCTGCATCGGGCTGAGGGTTTTGGTTTGACTATGGCGGAGGCGATGTATTACGGCAAGCCCGTCATTGCTACCGCCTATTCATCGAATACGGATTTTATGAATGTCGGCAATAGTTTTTTGGTGAAATACGATTTAGTGGCCACTACTGAAGCTTACGGACTTTACCCAAAAGGTAGTATCTGGGCTGAGCCGGATATCGATCGGGCTGGTTCCTTAATGCAGTATGTTTTTCAGAACTATCCGCAAGCACAGCAAGTAGGAGCCAGAGCTGCTAAGGAGATTAGGTCTTTATTCAGTCCAGAGGTTATCGGTCAAAAAATTAGACATCGCCTGGAATATATTACCAGGACAATAGAAGAGAAAAGCTGGTATGAATCCCAAGCTCAAGCTTGGAAACAAGCGGCTCTCCAAGCTCAAAGGGAATTAGAGCGATCGAAATTTTAAAGACCAAACCTTCAGGCAAAACAAAAACAGGGCTGCACTTATCAACAGCCCTAACAATCCTCTGCTCGCATACAGCAAATGTAGAAACAATAGGATTTATCGGGATTATCATTTATGAGTTGACTGTTCATAAATTCATGGTAAAAATGTTCCATGCTAGATTTTTCAATTGATGTCGATAAATCGATAATTCCCTTGCTGTCAATGATTTTGAAATTATGCTTCTCTAAGAGCTTGCACAAATCATCATAATAGTATTCGAGCTTGTGTTCGGGATGGATATACGTATCAGGACATTGTAGCTTTGTGGCTCGCCTATTTGGGGTATCTAGTGCTAGTTTCCCACCTGGTTTTAATAATTTGTATGCTTTAGAAAATACTACTTCAGCCTCTTCAGGGGTGATGTGTTCTATTGATTCTCCAGACCAAATCAAGTCAAAAAACTTTTCATCAAATGAATCTAAATCATTCATACTGCCATAGACATATTCAATTTCACAACCTTGGTGGCTAACGTGTTTTGGCCACTCCGGCCCGGGAAACATCATTTGGTCAGGATGAAAGTCTAATATATAGAGCTTTTCGGGTAGATGAGAATAGCCTAGTTGCAATAAAGCACCTTTTTTATCGGAGGCAGAATAACCTCCCAAATCCAAAACAGTTTTAGCCGATGGAAGTAGTGTTTTCACCATTGTCATTCTGGCACTGTGAAGTCTGTGAAGGCTTTGATTTCCGTTGCCTCCACCTGGAAGGCGTCTTTGAAATTCCTCAGACTCAACCATTTTTTTGATGACATCAGCTCTATTCAAACCACCCTTGATATCGTTTAACCAACATTCTAGTCCATCCGGGTCTGCTTCACGATCGAAGATGACCCAATACGCCATCCACAGAAAACTTTTGTCGGTTTTAGCGTGAGTGGATAAAGTCTTTTGGATACTTGATTCTAAACGTTGGGCTGCTTCAGGGGTCATGAATGCTCCTTCAATAGTGATCGGCTTTTATTCATGGAAATAGTATTTCTGATCTTAGGTTGACCAGCGAAATACATAGAAAATTAGAGGGTCAATTAGAAAATCTTGGGTTCTAATTCTAGGGCGCGACGGTAACAAGCACTTGCTTCATCTATTTGCCCTTTTTTAGTCAAGACTTCCCCTAAATTATAGTGGAACCAAGAGAAATCAGGCTTTAATTCAATGGCACGGCGGTAAGCTGCGATCGCCTCTTCCCACTTTCCTTGATGTCGCAGCATATCACCTAAATTGTTGTATGTATACGGGTAATCTGGATTTAGTTCAGTGGCGCGGCGGTAACAGGCGATCGCCTCTTCCCGCTGACCCTGTGTGGCCAAAGCATCTCCTAACATTTGATAAGACTTGTAATCTTGCGGTTGAACGTCAATAGCGCGCCGGTAACAAGCGATCGCCCCATTCAAATCATTCTTTTGTGCTAACATCAGCCCCAACTGCAAGTGCGCCTCACCGCATTCGGGATTTACCTGCAACGCCATCTGATAAAAGACGATCGCCCCATCAGGCCAATTGTGGCGTACCAAAGCATCAGCCAACCCCACATAAAGGTCAGCATCATTCGGTGCAATCTCCAGCGCCTTGTGATACAACTGCACATCATCAGGCTTCTCATGAATCGCCCGCCGGTACAAACGCATCGCCTCCTGCAAATCCCACTGCGATCGCATCCTCAAAGCATCAGCCAACTTTTGCGAAATCCACGGCAAATCCGGCTGAATTTCGACAGCACAGCGGTAAGCGGCGATCGACTCATCCCACCGTTCCAGCTTCTCAAAAGCCGTCCCCATGTTGTAATAAGTCCACGCAAAATCGCGATTCAACTCGGCCGCGCGCCGGTAAACCTCGATCGCCTCGTCCCACCTTTCCAGTTCTAGCAGCACGTCGCCCAACTTGCTGTGCGACCAGAAGAAATTCGGATTCAGTTCGTTAGCGCGGCGATACGCAATCACCGCCTCATCCCAGCGTTCCAAATTCACCAGCGCTTCTGCTAAATTGTTGTGCGCCCAGAAATGATCGGCATTAAGTTCGATCGACCTTTGGTAAGCCGAAATCGCCTCATCCCAGCGTTCCAGCTTAATCAGCGCGTCGGCTAAATAGTTGTGAGACCAACTAAAATCAGGATTTAATTCAGTTGCTTTGCTGTAAGCCACAACCGCTTCATCCCAGCGTTCCAACTTCAGCAACACATCTGCTAAATTGTTGTGAGACCAGCTAAAATCAGGATTTAATTCGATCGCCTTCCGGTAGGCATTTACAGCTTCCTCCCAGCGTTCCAACTTCACCAGCGACTCAGCTAAATTGTTGTGCGACCAAGAAAGTTCGGGATTAGTTCTAATCGCATTGGTGTAAGCATCTACCGCCGCTTCCCACTGTTCTTGACCCTTCAGAAGTTCGCCCAATTCGTGATAAGCTGCGCCAGCATTTGGATTCAACTCGATCGCGCGCCGATAACAATCAATTCCTTGCTCAACCTTACCTTGCTCGATCAAAGTTTTGGCTAAATTCTCGTGTTCCTCAGCGGTACCAGACTTCGGATCGATCGCAAATGCTCGATACCAAGCCTGAGATGCCTCCTCATGCTTCCCTAGCTGCGTCAACAATTTCGCAAAATTGCGGAAAGCACCGGCAAAATCCGGTTTCAGGGCGATCGCCTTTTCGTAAGCAGAAACCGCTTGCTGCCACTGTTCCTGCTGCGCGCAAATGCTGCCATAATTAGCGTAAGCTTCAGCAAAATTCGGGTTAATTTCTATTGCTCTAACATAGCAAGTTTTAGCTTCATCAATTTTGCCGCCAGCTTGCAGGGCGTTGCCCAGCATTTTGTAAAGTGGCGCTTCCGGCTTAATTTGTAGAGCTTTTTTGCAAGCAGAAATTGCCTGTTCCAATTTTCCCTGAGCAAAATAGCCTTCTGCGAGTATTTTGTAGGCTTCTGGATCTTCTATATTAATTGTCGAATTAACTGGCGGCTTGACTGGCTGCTGTACGGTTGGCTTAACTGCGGTGGCGGCTGGCTGTTGCTTAACTGCACCGTTTGTCCCGTTTGCACCCGCCAAAGTTTGCTGGCCCTCGCTGCCGTTTCTCGCATTAGCTGCGTTCAGTTCAATAGCTTTGCGATAATATGCTGTCGCTTCCTCTAACTTCCCTTGTTTTTTGAGCGCTTCGCCCAAATTTTGGTAAGCAGTCGCCAAATTAGGATCTAACTTAATTGTGCGCTGATAACAGGCGATCGCCTCCGGGAATTTTTCTTGTCGGAACAAAGCATCGCCCAGATTCAAGTGTTCCGCAGGCGATACTTTTTCCGGTTCCAAAGAGAATGCGCGATACCAGCATTCCTGAGCTTCTGCCGGTTTGCCAATTTGTCCGAATACTTTTGCCAAATTGCGGTATACTCCCGCGAAATTCGGTTTAATCGCGATCGCCTTTTGGTAAAACTCGATCGCCTCCGACCATTTTTCCTGTTGCGCGTAAATACTGCCCAAATTCGCGTATACTTCCGCAAAATTCGGTTCTATTTCAATAGCTTTAGCGTACCAGTGCCGCGCCTCTTCCATCCTGCCTTGAGCTTGTAGCGCGTTGCCCAAAGTCTTGTAAGCCGGGGCAAAATTGGGGTGAATCTTCAAAGCTTGCTCGCAGGAGGCGATCGCTTCTTCTAATTTCCCTTGGGATAAATACGTTTCTCCCTGTTGGTTAAATTGAACCGCTGTTGATTCTGTACTGACTGTTGATGGCATATATAGGCGGTGGCGACCGAGGCAGCAATTAAATAGGGTAGTTAAAGCGTTTCACAATTATAGTCGGGTTTGACACTAACAATAGCAGGGTTGTTCCCCTAATTATTAATTTTTTTGACTCTGGGTGCTGGGGAGAAACTCAGCGGTTGAAACCGGGCGGTTGAAACCGCGTCTATACAAACAAAACCCGGATGGTGCGCGGGTTGAAGAGCAGAACGAGTAGTATCAAAATCGATCGATCGCACTCAGGATGCCTACACCACAAGACTTGTTGAAGAAATATATTATAATACGGTTCAGAAGACTGGGCGGTTCCAAACCGCGTCTATACAAGCTTGCACCCGATCGAGCGAGGAGTTGAAGAGTGGGCGGTTAAAATTACGTTATCCTCTCTTAGTCCCTCCCTTGCTCGGACATCGTTTGTGTAGAAGCGGTTTCAACCGTACGTCCGATCCTCAAATTGCGGTAATTCTGATGTTGTTAGAGCCACCACCTCAACTTGTCGGAGAAAAGCGCCTCACCTTTCGCGATCTCGATTGGCGCGCCTTCAAGCAAATTCAAAGTTTGCTGTCGGATCGCACCCGCGCCCGGTTTACCTACGATAACGGAGTGTTAGAAATTACCAGAGGCCTCGAAGGACACGAACGCTCTGCTCGCTTGATTGAAAGATTTATCTCAATTCTGATCGTTGAGATGGGGATGAAAATGAAGACGATGGGATCGACTACGCTCGATCGCGAAGACTTACTCAAGAGCGCCGAACCAGACAATGGATATTATATTCAGAATTATGCCTTAGTTGCCGATCGCCCAGTTAATTTAGATCTCGATCCAGCCCCCGATTTAGTCGTGGAAGTGGATATTACCCATACGGATCTCAATAAAAATACACTCTATGCGAGTATGGGCGTGCCTGAGTTTTGGCGGTTTAACGGGCGGGTATGGCGGATTCTGCAATTAGTCGATGGGGCTTATGTCGAGTGCGATCGATCTCCGACTTTTCCGATTATTGAAAAAACGGATTTATTTCGGTTTCTAGAAGTGGCTTTCATTGATGAAGTTGCCGCAGAGATTGATTTTCGTCAATGGGTGCGACAGCAGATTCAAGGCTGAGTAGAGTAAGTGCGATCGCACCAAAACTAGAATAGCCTTATTTAGCAAAAAACGATCGCCATTTTGGGACAAAGCGATCGCCATTTTTTCAACAATTAGTTAACAACTATTAGCAATTACTAATCAAGCTGCTGCTGCTGCTGCTGCTTCTTCTTCTGAGTCTGTGGCTTCAGAACCTGCTTGAATTCCCAACACAGTAACCACAACCTGCTCTGGTTCGCCGAGAGCTACCACTCCCGCAGGCAAAACTAATTCGTGAATGTGCAGCGCATCCCCTACTTTTAAATTAGAAATATCTACTTCAATTGCTTCAGGAATGCTGTCAGGTTTGCACTTAACTGCGATTTGCGTCAGCACGGTATCCAAGATGCCGCCTTCTAACTTGACGCCGACAGCTTCGCCGACAAAACGCAGCGACAGTTCAACTTCGAGGCTGTCTTGAGTCGCCACGGAGAAAAAGCTCAGGTGGTAAGGAAAGCCTTTCCAAGGATGAACTTGAACTTCTCGGAGCAAGGTTTTTCCGCTCCAAGAGAGTTCGGGAATGCTGAGGTCAATTAGGGCATTGTTGACTACGTGCTTTTTGAGCAACTGTTCAACTGTTTTGGCTTTGATTGTAAGGGAAATGGATTCAGAGCCTTTGTGACCGTAGAGGACGGCGGGAATCATTCCTGAGCGGCGGAGGGCGTTAGGCTTGCTGCCTTCTGCCCGCTTTTGACATTCTACTGCGAGTTCCATTTTCTGACTTTCTGTTGATTGTTTTCACATTTTACCAGAATTGTGATATTGCGATCGCACTTAATTAAACGACTCGCTGAAGATACCGATAATTTTCATTTTCTACACACTTCAGCAAGTCTAACAATTTCCTCAGACGGTACGTTCCTGCTTGGTATTCTTCTTTGAGAGGGGAATCACCCAGCTTAGCAAGGACGGTATCGCTTTCGCAGATGATTGCATCGCGGAAAAAATTTCTAAACTTCTGGCGAATATCTTGATCTAACTCAACTAAAGGTAGCTTTTCCTCCTCTTCATCTATCAAAATATTTCTGGGGACAGATTTGCCAATTTTGGAAAATTCTGATTTTGCCAACCACTCATAAACGTCTTCAGACATTCCGACATAGTGCGGTGGCTGATTAGTTTTGAAGGCATAAAAAATCATGTCTAACATTAGCTTTCCTCCTGACCTTCCTGATTCAACAACTTACTCTCTGGAAAATTTTCGACCCAAGCTACATCTGCTTTGTCGAATACAACCTTAGCTGGTTTAGTAATTCCCCCTGTGGTAATAACTCCAATTACAGTTCCTTTTTGACATATTTCCTTAGCTTTTGTCGAATCTATTTTTTTGTTTTTCCAGGCTTTGATTTCAATATGCGGTTCATTCATGATTATTTATACTTTTTATTGTTTTGATAAATTAACCATTTAATTCGATATGAAAATTGCGGAGTAGCTGTTTAACTCGTGGAACATCTTGCTGGTTGACTATCAAAATATCACCTTTGGGATTGTTTCCGGTTGTTCTTTTGGCTTGTATTCCTTCTTTGCTTAATTCCATTATAAGCCATCCAATCATATCTCTGTGAACTTCTAGCCGTGCTATCAGTTCATCTTCGTCAGTCATTTACTTGACTCCCTGTAAATAAGGATACACTTGACCTCGCCGTGGGTCAAGTGCACTAAATCTGCTGGAACCTTAAACTAAGTAGGTAGTGGCGAGACTGCCAAAAGCTTTGAGTATGATTGGTTGATACCCAAAATGTATTTTAAAGGCAACATCAGGCTGGCGTACCATCAACCGACAACAATCCCCGCTTCGGGCCGTGAATCGGGTCTTCGACAATAATAGTTTGGTCGCGGCTGGCTCCGAGAGATACAATGGCGATCGGCACTTCCATCAAATCGGCCAAAAACTTCAGATAATCCAATGCTTGCGGCGGCAAATCTTCCAAATTGCGGCAGTCTTCCGTAGACTGTTTCCAACCGGGAAGGGTTTCATAAATGGGTTTGCACCGAGCAAATATCCGAGAACTTTTCGGGAAATCGACACAGCGCTCGCCGTCAATTTCGTAAGCAACGCAAACTTTTATTTCTTCTAATTCATCCAAAACATCTAGTTTGGTGACAGCCAGACAGTCAAGGCCGTTGATGCGGACTGCGTAGCGGCCGATTACCGCGTCGAACCAGCCGCAGCGGCGTTTCCTGCCGGTTGTTGTGCCGAATTCTGCACCTCTCTCGCCCAAGATTGCGCCAACTCCATCTACCATTTCGGTAGGGAAAGGGCCTTCTCCGACGCGGGTTGTATAGGCTTTTGCGACGCCAATGACTCGATCGATCGCTGTTGGCCCAACTCCCGTTCCCACACAAGCGCCGCCCGCGATGGGATTGCTGGAAGTAACATAAGGATACGTGCCGTGATCTAAGTCTAATAAAGTGCCTTGCGCGCCTTCAAACAGAATATTTTTCCGCGTGTGAAGTCCCTCATAAATTTTGAGCGAACTGTCTACTACGTGCGGCCGCAAACGTTCCGCATAAACTTGATATTCATCAAAAACATCTTGCGGATTCAGAGGCGGCAAATTATAGAGTTTTTCGAGAATGACATTCTTATGATGAATCGTCCATTCTAGTTGTTCTCGGAAGCTTTCCAAGTCCATCATGTCGAGCATCCGAATGCCTGTACGTTCCGACTTGTCGGCGTAAGTAGGGCCGATGCCGCGTCCCGTTGTCCCGATTTTATAATTTCCCCGCTGCTCTTCCGATGCTACATCAATTAATCGGTGATAGGGCATCGTCACATGAGCAGTCTGGGAAATCATCAGCGAGGCCGTCGAAATATTCAGTGCCTCTAGCTGATCTAATTCTTCAATTAAAACTTTAGGGTCAATGACCGTGCCGCAGCCGATGATACACTCTTTATCAGGGTAGAGAATCCCGGACGGAATCAAGTGCAGCTTGAAAGTCTGACCGTTGACTACTACCGTGTGACCGGCGTTGACGCCCCCTTGGTAGCGGACAACGATATCTGCGGATTTGCTGAGCAAATCGGTAATTTTTCCTTTTCCTTCATCGCCCCACTGGGCGCCGATCACAACTACGTTAGCCAAGGGTTTCTCGCGTTCAGCTCAGGTTGACACAAACTCTGATTATGTACTAATCCGTCTCGGATGTCAAATATATTTTTGTTACAATTAAGAGCGTTGAGGCTGTATTGCTCTCAATCAAAGACTCCCAGCACGATCGGGGGACTTCCGAAAGCTAGAGATAGAGATGTAGAAGGCAGAATTTAAAACTGTCAAGCTGAGTAAAGCTATGGCGGGTATCTACTTGGAGGCATCAAGATGACTTTACACGCTGAGTTGCACCGCCATCTGGGCGGTTCTGTGGTTCCTCGGATTCTGTGGCGCTATTTCGATCGCCACAATGCTGAAATGGTAGAGAGATTTCAACAATACTCTGCTTTTGAGGATTTTTACACTCGTCCGCGCAATACTCTCGATGAGTATCTGGAATTGCACACGCTGGTAGAAAGTGTTCAAACTGTTGAGACTTTGCCTTATTTCATCTATCGGTTGATGCGGGGCGCTTATGTGTTTGAAAATCTGGCTTATTTGGAGTTGCGCTATACGCCTTATTTGCGGACTCCAGAGCATTTGGATCAGTCAAAACGCATTGATTTGATGGCAGAAATTGTACAAGTTGTGGGTAAGGCAAGTCAAATTAGCGATTGTCCGATTGTTACTAGCCAAATTTTGTGTATGCACTCGCGCTTACCCTATGAGGTGAATCGGGCGATCGTGGATTTGGCGGCGCAGATGGGAGAATATGTTTGTGCGATCGATCTTGCGGGCGGCGATGCTGCTATTGGCGATCGCCTGGATGAGTTTGTCGGATTATATCAGTACGCAAGGTCGATCGGCATTAAGACGACCGGCCATCTCTACGAAACTACCTCTGGCTGTTATCCCGAACTTCTGCCCTATCTGATGCGGATCGGTCACGGGATTCAAATTCCGTTAAAATATCCCGAACTGCTGCCAGAAGTCGCGCGCAGGGGTCAATGCTTGGAGGTTTGCCCGACTACCTATCTCAAAACGGGGACGTTGCAGGATATGCGGGAATTGAAGGTTGTATTCGATCGATGTTTTGAGGCTGGTGTCGATATTGCTATTTGCACCGACAACGCGGGATTGCATAACGTGCGGCTGCCTTTTGAGTACGAGAATTTGTTAACTTTGGATATCATTGATTTTCGGCAGTTGCAAGCGTGTCAAGATGCGGCTTTCCGTCATGCTTTCGCGTGGCCCTACGGGGAGAGGCCTGTGAAGATGCTGACTGGTTTGTTGCAGCATGAGTCGGTTGGTGCGATCGAGAATTAAGTCAATTAAAGCGCGATCGTCAATTAAGATGCGATTGTGAATTAAAATGCGATCGTGAATTAAGATGCGAACGTGAATTAAGATGAGACGGCGGTTGAAACCGCGTCTACACAGACAAAACCCGCCTCCGCGGGTTGAAGATGAGACGGCGGTTGAAACCGCGTCCACACAGACAAAACCCGCCTCCGCGGGTTCAACACCGTATGGTTAAAATTACCTTATTTTCGACCGTCCGCGGAGGCGGACATCGTTTGTATAGACGCGGTTTCAACCGCCAAGTCTTCTATAAATATAAAAGGATAAAAAAACATGACAAATATGGACGCTTATTGGATGCCTTTCACGTCGAACCGACAGTTTAAGGCCAATCCGCGCATCTTGGTTTCGGCAAAAGATATGCACTTTACAACCGATGATAACCGCTCAATTTTAGATGGAATTGCGGGGCTTTGGTGCGTGAATGCAGGACACTGCCGCCCGAAAATTATTGAGGCAATTCACAAGCAAGTATCGACTCTAGATTATGCCCCACCTTTTCAGATGGGACACCCCGGCGCTTTTGAATTAGCGGAACGTTTGGTGAAGATGATTCCGGGTAATTTCGATCGCGTTTTCTTCACTAATTCGGGTTCTGAATCTGTAGAAACTGCCTTAAAAATTGCGATTGCTTATCACCGAGTTAGAGGTGAAGGAACTCGCCAAAGATTGATTGGTAGGGAACGTGGTTATCATGGTGTTGGTTTTGGTGGCATTTCTGTCGGCGGTATCGGTACAAACCGTAAAATGTTTGGCAGTTTGTTGACAGGAGTTGATCATTTACCTCACACTCATAATTTAGAACACAATGCTTTCAGTCGCAAACAACCGAAATGGGGCGCGCATTTGGCGGATGAATTGGAACGGATTGTGGCTTTGCATGATGCGTCTAATATTGCGGCGGTAATTGTCGAACCTGTGGCGGGTTCTACGGGGGTTTTGATTCCGCCGCAAGGTTATTTGCAGCGGCTGCGGGAGATTTGTGACAAGTACGGGATTCTGCTGATTTTTGATGAGGTAATTACTGGATTCGGCAGGCTGGGTTCTAGTTTTGCTACGGAATATTTTGGGGTAATTCCCGATATTGTGGCGACGGCGAAGGGGATAACTAACGGTACTGTGCCGATGGGGGCGGTGTTTGTGAAGGAGGGAATTTATGATACTTTTATGAATGCTCCCGAAAATGCGATCGAGCTTTTTCACGGTTATACTTATTCTGGGCATCCTGTGGCCTGTGCGGCTGCTTTGGCGACGCTAGATATTTATGAGGAAGAAAGGCTGTTTGAACGGGCTGATAAGTTGGCTGATTATTGGGAAAATGCCGTTCATTCTTTAAAAGGTGTGCGCCATGTAATTGATGTTCGCAATTTGGGACTTGTGGCGGGGATTGAGTTGGAATCTATCCCTGGGAAGCCGGGGAAACGGGCTTTTGATTGTTTCTTGCAGTGCTTTGAAAAAGGGTTGCTGGTTCGGACTACTGGTGATATTATTGCTTTGTCGCCTCCGTTGATTATTGAGAAGGAACATATTGACATTCTTTTGGAAATATTAACTACGGTTTTGCAGGGATTGGAGTGAGATTAAACTAAAATCTCAGAAACCGGGTTTTTGCCCAAATCTCCGACTGTAATCAACTATTCTGGAAAAAACCCGGTTTCTCGCCACACCCAAAATCTCAGAAACCGGGTTTTTGCCCAAATCATCGACTGTAATCAACTATTCTCGAAAAAACCCGGTTTCTCGCCACACCCAAAATCTCAGAAACCGGGTTTTTGCCCAAATCTCTGACTTTAACCAACTATTCTGGAAAAAACCCGGTTTCTCGCCACACCCAAAATCTCAGAAACCGGGTTTTTGCCCAAATCTCCGACTGTAATCAACTATTCTCGAAAAAACCCGGTTTCTCGCCACACCCAAAATCTCAGAGAAAGAGCCTCCGGATCTGCGTTACCAGACACAGCATAGATCAAACAATCCCAAATCCCAAATCGCGATGAGCTCACAACGCCAACAAGCCTATCTCAACCTGATAAATAAAATCCTAAACTGTCCCAAGGGCAAAGAAGCGGAGATATTAGCTACTCACTGGGAATTGGCGGATGATGGCTTGCTGGCGGAAGTACAGAAAAAGGCAAATCATTTCAGAAAAAAAGGGAAATTAAATAATGCTAAGCAGCTAAAAAAAATGGCCGGGGCACTGCGGAAATTTTTACCTGTATTAGAGGCAGACAGACTGTTAAAACAAGGAAATGGCCAGTATCAAATTAGTCAATTTCGAGAAGCTTTGCAGTCTTATGAAGGGGCATTAATTATCTATAAAAAAATCGGATTTCGCGATGGAGAAGCGTTATGCCTCCACGGTTTGGGCGATGCTTTCCAATCCCTACAGCGATTCCACACGGCTATCTATTTTCACAAACAGTATTTAGAGATTTCACGCGAAATTGGATATAGCAATGGAGAATCTGCTGCCCTTTGCAATTTGGGCATTGCTTACAATTATTTAGGGCAATACCACAGGGCGATCTATTTTCTCGAACAGTCTTTAGAGATTTCATGCGAAATCCGAGATCGCGATGGAGAAGCTCTTACCATTTGCAATTTAGGCATTGCTTACAATTCCCTAGGACAATATGACAGGGCGATAAAATTTCACCAACAGTCTTTAGATATCTCACGGGATATCGGAGATCGTGTGACAGAAGTTCATTCCCTCGGCAATTTGGGCAATTCTTGCTATTCGCTAGGGCAATTCGACAGGGCGATCGAATTTCACCAACAATCTTTAGAGATTTCACGGGAAATTGGATATCGCCAAGGAGAAGCTTTTTCCCACGGCAGTTTGGGCGCTGACTACGAATCCCTAGGGCAGTTATCTAAGGCGATAAAATTTCAGCAACAGTCTTTAGAGATTGAACGGGAAATCGGAAATCGCAGAGGAGAAGCTCATTCTATTGCCAATTTAGGTAATGTTTACGCATTCTTAGGGCAATATGACAGGGCGATCGAATGTCATCAACAGTCTTTAGAGATTAAACGGGAAATCGGCGATCGTGAAGGAGAAGCTAATTCCCTCGGCAATTTGGGCATTCCGTACCAACTCCTAGGGCAATACGACAGGGCGATCGAATTTTACCAACAGTCTTTAGAGATTCATCGGGAAATCGGAAATCGAAAAGGAGAAGTTAGTGCCCTCCACGGATTGGGCAACAGTCTATTCAATGACAACCAACTTGTTGAAGCTGAAACAGCACTCTATGCTTCAGTCCAAAATTGTGAAACTCTGCGTTCCGAGTTAGTAAATAACGACCATAAAGCTTCAATCTTTGAAACCCAAGAAAAGAGCTATCTCCTGCTACAAGAAGTCCTAGTCGTCCGATCTAAATTTGCTGAAGCCTTAGAAATATCCGAGATGTCCCGCACCCGCGCCTTCGTCGAATTATTACAACAAACCCTATTAACAAATGATGTCCCAGCCAACGACCAAACAAATAGATTATCAATTGCCAAAATCCAACAAATCGCCTGCGATAGAAACTGCATAATAGTTGAATATTCCATTGTCAATCCAGAAATTTACATTTGGGTAATCCAACCAAACGGCAACATCACCCATCGCGCCGCCAACCTCGAACCCCTCAACCAACAAAACCAAACCCTCAAACAAATCATCCTCAAAACCCGCGTCTCCATCGGCACCGAAGAAACCGACGACGCAGGCAACAAAATTCAGCTAGAATCCCAGTACAACCGAGACGAAACAGGCTGCTTTCCCCTACTGCAACTCCTCCATCAAATCCTGATCGAGCCCATCATCGACTTACTCCCCACCGATGCCAATTCCCCCATCATCTTTATCCCCCACTACGACTTATTTTTAGTACCATTCGCCGCCTTGCAAGATAGCAACAACCGCTACTTAATCGAAAATCATACCATCCTCACCAGCCCATCCATCCAAGTATTAGAAATCACCCGCGAACATCAAAACCGAGTGCGAGGATTGAGACAAGCCGCCCTAATTGTCGGCGATCCAACCATCGCCGCCAAATTCAAAGAAAAGCCCTACAAACTCCGCCAAATTCCCAGGGCAAAAGAAGCCGCTGAAGCCATCGCCGCAACATTAGGAACCCAAGCAATTAGCGGCGAAAATGCCACCAAAGTAGCCATTTTAGACAGAATGCTAAACACCCGCATCGTCCATTTATCCGCCCACGGACTCCTCGACGATTTCCAAGGTTCCGGCATTCCGGGCGCGATAATTTTAGCACCATCAGGAGATGACGACGGCGCAATTCATGCCGTGGATATCCTGCAATTAAAACTCGATTCGGAACTTGTAGTATTGAGCGCGTGCAGCACCGGGCGCGGTAAAATTACCGGAGATGGAGTCATCGGATTGTCGCGCTGCTTCATCCTCGCCGGAGTCCCCAGCATCATCGTTTCCCTGTGGAATATGGGAGTGATTTCAGCCAAGTTGCTAATGACTGAATTCTACCAAAATTTAGCACGGGGCGACAATCGAGCAGCGGCCTTGCGGTGTGCTATGCTAACCACAAAAGCTCGATTTCCGAGTCCCATAGCTTGGGCTGCATTCACCTTAATTGGCGAAACCGAAACTTTACCGCTGTCAACTGAAAAAATAGATTTAAGGAGTCTCAAAATGTCACTTCCCGATGATGCGAAACCTGAACAAATTGTGGCGGCTTTTAGTAAGTTATTGAAAATATCGGAACCGCAATTTGTGGCAGAATTAGCAGCGATTGATATTGGTGCGATGGATAATGTGAATGTTATAGCTGAAAGAATCAAGGATTGGTGCGAAACTAAGCCTCAAATTGAAGAGAATTTGGAGAATGAAATTTATCAAATGGGTGCGGGCGGGACTGATAGTGATGCGCCGGAGGAAGTCGTGAGGGAGTTTTATGAGACGTTGAAGGAAAATAAGATTCGATTGGGTTTGTCTGGGGATTCTGTGGTGGTTGAGACGGATACTTTGGGCACGGAATCGACATAAAAATACCCAAGATTAAGGAAACCGGGTTTTTTCCCAGAGCACGGGCTGTGACCAATTATTATCGAAAAAACCCGGTTTCTGGCCACCCAAGATTAAAGAAGTTTCTGGCCATGTATTACCATCAAAGAAACCGGGTTTTTCAGGGTTTTTCGGTGGTGATACGATATTCTCGTAAAAAAACCCGGTTTCTGGATTCTCGCAAAAACATATTACAAATTCGATTATGCAGGAACCACCGCAAATTAAAAATCCCAGCATTACCCTCTATCCTTTCCACCTGCGGAATGATGGCGATGAAGGCTATGACGTAGTAGCCAAAAATGCTCAATCTCTGTGGGAAAATTTAGCAGATAATGTCGGCACACAATTTAACAGCAACCAACTAAAATCCCTCAGAGATAAACTAATTTGTTACAAAGACAAACAGTATTATCCCAAGGGCGAACAGGAAAATCCAAATAATGGCAAATTGCTGATTTTCGATGGCAAAACTCTGGATTTACAACCAATTACTCAGCCAGATTTGCCCAAACTTTTTGGTTCAATCTATCCTCTGCGAATTTATGATACTTACACCGCAGATTTGACATTTTATTATAAGAATGTCACAATGAAAGTAGTGGATTTAAATCAATTAAATCCCCAAGGTTGTTTGTTGCCCAACGCAATTAAACCATCCCTCGGACAAACTTTATTGTTGTACGCCGCACCAGCAGTTTATGATACTTACCGCAAGCTAGCTGATGAATGCGTTACAGCTTTTGTCCACAATCAACAGCAAGCTTCACCGGAGTTTCGCGGGGAAGGGATATTATTCGGGAGTCCGATTTTTGAGTATGACAGCCGAGAAGATGATGCAGCTAAACGGTGTCACATTCTAATATGGTTGCAAGATAATTCCCAAACTTTGCAATTCGCAACCACAACATTTAATTCTTATTTGATAAATCTATTATGTTCTCGTGCTAAAATTGTATTTGTGTATCGCGAAGCTCGAAAAAAGTATCGCCAAGCACAGCAAATTGTCGGCGAGTTAGAGAAGAAGCTTGCTGAATTTGGTGAAATTGAAACTGAACAAGATAGACAAGTTAAATTGCAGAAATTGAAGGATTTTTTGGCTGAAATTCGGACTAAAATGTTGGCTTGTGCTCAGCAAGTACGGTATTTGCAGGAAGATAGAAATACAATCGATATTAATGCTGAAAATTATGCTGAGATGTTGACAAGAATTAGAAGTTTGTCTATCGAAGGTGATAATCTGGATTTTTGGCAGAGGTTTCTAGATTTAGCTGAGGGTAAGTATCAGCGGCAAATTGAAATTGATTTGAATTATCTGATTGCTAGTCAAGATTTGTTCCAGCAGTCGATATCGACTGTGCGCGGGATGGTGGAAATCGAACAGGTGGAATTCGATCGCGAAAAGGAAGAAAGAGAACGTCAGCGCGATCGCGAACAAATACAATTGTACAGGCAAAAGGAAGAAGAGGAGAAAAAGCGCGATCGCCAACTTGAGAATATCATCTTTTTTGTCGGAACTGCGATCGGTGGCGGACAAATCTTCTCCGCAGCCTATCCTCCGATCAAGGAGACACGGATTCAATGGCAACCGGATTTTTCCCTCCCGTTGCATCCCTCTGCTGAGGCAATTCTCTGGAGTCTCCTATTTGGCTTAGTATTTGGCTTGTTAATGCTGGGTATCGCCGTGTTGATTAGGAAAATATTTCGACAGTAGCGCTATAATGATTGATAACCAACGACGAACGACGAATAACTATGGTACTGTTAACCGCAAAAGTTTCTGCTAACGAGTTGGCAAATTTGGCTGTAGATTTGATTCGGAAATCTGGGTGCGAATACGGTGATGTCCGTTTTTGCACTTACCGGAGGCAAAGTTTGTATGCGCGCGATCGATCTTTAAGCAATATCTCCGATAATGTAAGTTCCGGTTTTGGCGTGCGAGTCCTGCTAGACGGCGCTTGGGGCTTTGCCGCCAGTCACAACAAAACACCCGCAGAGGTTGCCAGAATCGTCGCTTTGGCTGTGGAAATCGCTAAAGGCAGCCGCTTGACTCAAAAAGAACCGGTGCGCTTAGTTCCCGTCGAAAAATATGTCGATACCTACATTAGTGCGATCGCAATTGACCCGTTTTCTGTCCCCGTTGCTGACAAAGCCGAACTTTTATTAACCATCAACGAGCGCCTGCTAGCACACGAATCACAAGGCATCAAAAAAGCTTATTCTTTTTTGACATTCAACCGCGAAGACAAGGTTTTTGCATCCACAGAAGGCTCGCTAATCGAACAAACAATCTACCGCAGCTATCCGGGTTTTGGCTGTACGGCAATTGCGGGCGGCGATGCCCAAAGTCGCAGTTACGAACGCCCGCCCCTAAACATCGGTTACGAACATATTAATCCAGACGATTTGTTGAGTCAAGTCGCCAGAGTAGCCGCCGAAGCAATTGAAAAAGTCGCTGCGCCGAAAGTCCCGGCTGGTATTTGCAAATCCCTGATTCTCAAGCCGACAAATTTATTTCTGACAATCCACGAATCCGTCGGACACCCAACAGAATTAGACCGGGTTTACGGCTACGAATCGAATTTTGCTGGCACGAGTTTTGCTACTACCGATAAGTTAAATAAGCTGCAATACGCTGCACCTTGGGTAAACTTCAAGTGCGATCGCACTCAACCCCACGGTCGCGGTACAATGGGTTACGACGATGAGGGTGTAAAATCACAAGATTGGTACGTTGTCAAGGATGGAATTTTAGTTGATTATCTCACTGACAGAGAGACAGCTTATCGCCTCGGACGCGGTAGCAGCAACGGTTCTGCTTGCGCTGACAGTTGGTCGAGCGTACCGATGGTGAGAATTCCTAATTTGGGATTGGAACCAGGCCCGGATGGCGGCAGTCATACTGCTACTTTGGATGAGATGATTGCTGATACCGAAGATGGCATTTTAATTGATGGTATTGGCAGTTTTTCAATTGACCAACAGCGGCGCAATTTTCAATTCGGTGGTAATGCTTTTTGGAAGGTGGAAAAAGGTAAAGTTGTCGGTATGTTGAAGGACGTAACCTATCATTCAATGAGCACTGATTTCTGGAATCAAGTAGATGCGATCGGGCCTGCTTCCGAACGGGTTCAGTGCGGTACTAATATGTGCGGAAAAGGTGAACCGATGCAGGTTGCTCAGATGACTCACGCTTGCGTGCCGGTGCGCGTCAGGGATATTCAAATTGGGTAATAGGGCATGGGGCATGGGGCATAGGGCATAGGGCATTAGTTAGTTGTTAGTTGTTATTTGTTATTTGTTGGTTGTTGTTAGAGATAGTAAGCATTCTCTATTGCTCATGCCCATGCCCCATGCCCAATGCCCAATTCCCAATTCCCAATTCCCAATGCCCAATTCCCAATTCCCAATTCCCAATTCCCAATTCCCAATTCCCATCATGACTTTAACAACGTCGCCCGCAATTTTAAGTGAAGACCAAGCCTTATCTTTACTAGAAAATGTAGTTAAACAATCGGCAGCAGAAGCAGTATTTGTCAGTCTCTCTACTGGCGAAGAATCTCTTTCGAGATTCTCGGAAAATCAAATCAGCCAAAATATTAGCAAGACTGTATTTAGCCTCAACATTACTAGCTATTTCGGCAACAAAAGCGCCTCCGCTGCTGTTACAGAATTTGATGAAGATGCGATCGCCCAAACCATCAAGCGATCGCAAGAACTCGCCCGAATTGCCCCCGCAGACCCCGAATGGATGCCCTTGCTGCCCCCTCAAACCTACGATCTACCCGGGCCCGCGTTTGATGAAGCAACAGCCGCTGTATCGCCTCTAGCGCGCGCGGAAATGGTGCGACAAGCCTGTGCGATCGCATCTGGCGAAGGCGCGGAAGCTTCCGGTACATTGAGCGCTGAGGCTTCGCTATACGCGATCGCCTCGTCAACCGGACTCCGCGCCTACAACCAATCTACAGAGGCGAATTTCGGCTTTACAGCCCGCATTGGAGACGGTTCTAGCTGGACGGAAAGCACGGCTTGGGGTATCAATCAACTACAAGTATCTCAATTAGCAGCACAAGTTGTCGATCGCGCGAAAGCCTCCCGCAACCCCCGCGAAATCACTCCCGGCGTGTATCCTGTAATCTTTGATGGTGCTGCGTTTGCAGATTTGCTACCGTGGATAATTTGGGGTATGGATGCGCGGGCGGCGGATGAGGGGCGATCGTTTATGTCGATCGCCGATGCGGAGGGAAAACCCGCTGGAAACCGCGCGGGGGAACAACTTTTCAGCCCGTTAGTGCAGGTGCAGCGCGATCCGGCTCATCCTTTGTTGCGATCGAATAATTTCTTCGGCGACGGATTGAGCAATAACTATTTGGAAATCATCAAAAATGGCATTCCTCAAAGTTTATCTTATTCGCGCTACTGGGCTGCACAAAAAGGCAAAGAAGCGAAAGGTGCTTATTACCCGATGGTGATGACAGGTTCCGATCAAAGTATAGCAGATTTAATCGCTCAAACTGAACGCGGAATTTTCGTCAGTCGATCTTGGTATGTCAACTACGTGAATCCGAAAACATCGGAAGTAACGGGCATGACTCGCGACGGTACTTTCTGGATTGAGAATGGTAAGATTGTTTACCCGATTAAAAACTTCCGTTTCAATCAAGTTTTACCTGATATGTTGCGCGATGTGGATGCAGTTGCCGAGGTAAAACGTTACGGTAGCAGTGTCGTACCCGGAGTGCGCGTGAAAGCTTTTAATTTCACGAGTATTACTGACAGCTTGTAACTGGCACATTTACCACCAATTGTAGGGGCGGGTTTTACCAACCATCTTGACCTAAAACTAATTAACTTGTAAACCCGCCCTACCCCTTGCTTTTATAAATAAAACATTAATTCACTCCAAAAATGCCAATTATAGATATACGTCCAGTTCAAAACGAACAAGAATTAGAAGATATGTTTGATCAGCGGTGGCTGGTTTTGCGATCGCCCCTGGGCATGGAAAGAGGCAGCGAAAGAGACAATCACGAGAACGGTGCTTGTCATATCATAGCAGCAACGGGCGATCGCACAATCATCGGATCGGGCAGACTCCGAGAATTATCGCCAAAATTAGGCAGCATCTCTTATATTGCCGTACTTCCTGAATTTCAAAACCAGGGAATCGGCACTAAACTGATGGAAAAATTGATCGCACAAGCTAAGGAAAATAATTTTACAACACTGAGACTGATGTCTCGCATTAACGCCGTTAAATTTTACAAAAACCTCGGATTTGTCGAACAAGACAATCCCTTTAATCACTTGGGAATCCCGCACATATTCATGGAGTTGAAGACGGCGGTTGAAACCGCGTCTATACAGACAAAACCCACCTCCGCGGGTTGAAGACGGCAGTTGAAATTACGTTATTTTCTTTAGTCGGCGGGAAAGCGGACATCGTTTGTATAGACGCGGTTTCAACCGCCGTCTCTCTTAGTCGGCGGGAAAGCGGACATTGTTTGTGTAGACGCGGTTTCAACCGCCGTCTTATGTGAGCATTAGATGCAATCTCACATTATCTCGACCAATATCGGCTGCGGAATTCCCGGATAAATGACAAACTTTGACTCCTCTTTTTTCGAGTAAAAGTAAGAATCCTTGACAAGATACTTGACAAACTCTGACTCTTGCTTCGCACCACAGGAACCTTTCAGCCGAACTGTTTTAGTTTCATCTTTGACTAAATCAGCCCGATAGGTATATGTGCCATCTACTTTTTCAAAAGTTAATTCAGCAACGAAACCATCATTTTCGGGATGTTGCTCAACAATGCGCCCTGCAACTTTGTAATTGAACCAATCCCACCCGTAGCGGATAATAAATTCTCGTTCCAAAACCTGAATTTGGTTCGGCAAAATCCCCCAACCCCGATAAACCTTATTCAAACATTCAATATCGCCAGTGCGCGTTAGAATAGATTTGAACGAAGTGCGATCGAGATTTCCGTAATATCTGCCGTCAGGCAAATCAATCGCAGTCGGTGCAAGGCGATGTCCGCCAAAGTGACTAGATTTCCAAACACGAACATCACTCAATTCTAACTCCGAAATCAAAGCCGTTGCTTGGGCATAAAAAGGATTGCCATATCTGGCGCAACATCTATCATGACTCCCGTGAGTACAAACCAAAATATCTCTACTTGGGTTATCTTCAACTTCGCAATCCGGGGTTCCTCCAGCCAAATAGCTTTTAACAATTCCCGCTACTTCTTCAATGTTATTCGCATTAAATTCGTACTTTTCGTAACCGCCAAAAAGTTCTTGACTTTTGT
Source organism: Microcoleus sp. A006_D1 (assembly GCF_036702805.1). NCBI lineage: Bacteria > Bacillati > Cyanobacteriota > Cyanophyceae > Oscillatoriales > Microcoleaceae > Microcoleus > Microcoleus sp. A006_D1. The sequence continues at coordinate 32,365 of NZ_JAUBVZ010000005.1, read as the reverse complement.
TGTCATAAATCAAAACTTTGCGCTTGTCAGCACATTTAGTTTGGTCACTATTTATCAATAGAAATCTGATTTTTTGCTTTGAATACTCTACTTCCTCTACCAAATCCCTGAGATTCTGGGACACTTGTTTGGAATTAAAAGCTTCTGATTCCCAAGGCAAACAGCATTCAATTAATACATAGGTTTGGTAATTAGTAGCGCTACCAATAATATCCTCTTGAACGCATTTAGAAGCATCAGCGCAAAAAAAAGTATCTGTCATTTTCTACCTCATTATGTGTAATCATAAACTGCTCTGTTAACGACTCATTCATCACAGCTAGTCATTTTCTCTAGTTTTAACCAACAAAAATAATTCCGTCAAGCACTAGCCTCGACAAAAGCGGCACTATATCTATTTCCCAATCATAATCCGGCAACCAATCCATGACATCCTCTCCTGTAAAAAATTCTGTAATGAATAAATTGTCCATAAATTTACCAGTTACTCCTTTGAGAGATACTTCTTTGCTTCCAACAACGATTTTGTATCCGCACCCGTCAGGCAATTCGCGAATCCTCACCCGCTGAAACTGGGGAATTCTAAACTTAGTTTGAATGCCACAAGGAAAAATGTTGAAGCCTGCTTGATAAGGGAGAGAGTATTTCGCCACAGGTTTGGCTAAACTATCTAGGTAGCTGCTGTACTCTTCTCCAAGATTTTTACTGTTTGCGTAGCGGTGCAATTCAGCAATTAAATTATTTACACTTGTATCTATCGAATCTGGATTTATTCGCAGCGGTAAACTTTTACGCCACTCTTCTTGCTGCCGCAATTCGCCAACCAACCATTCTAAAAGGTCAATTCCTGTTTTGCCATGAATTCCTAATGTTAAATGCAGCGACGGTTCATCTGAAGCAACTGCATAATGCCAATGTCCGCGCGGTATGTAAAGGACATCTCCGGGGTGCAAAGTGCAGGTTAAATACGGCGGGGTTTCTGGTGGTGGAAAAGTGGAGGATTTTTGGTCGATCAGCGGGTATTTAATTGTGTCGGCAAATACATACCACTGCTTGATGCCGTCTGTTTGCAATATAAAAACTTCGTGGGTGTCGTAGTGGGAGGAAAACCCCTGTTTCTCCGGCCAGGAACAGTAGGCGTTTACTTGGTTTGGATAGCCTAAATCTGCTTTTACTTCAGCCGCAAATTCAGCTATTTCTGGGATTAGTTTGTGAACTTGATTGACTATTAAAGTTGCTCCCGATTGGCATAATTTGATGAGATTAGCATTTTCGCTTTCGTCGAGAACTTTTCCTTCTACTGCTAAGCGAATTTCGGGATATTTTAATTCGTGAAAGTTGAGCAGGTAGTTGAGTTTTTCCCAGGAAAATAGGTGTGCAAAGTCTTTTTTTCCTTCGCTCTTAATCACAACTGCTTTGTTTGTCCAGTTGTTATCTAGAAAATCTTTGAGGTTGTATGGTTTGAGTAGATTGGCGAGCGATCGCATAAATTACAAAAATAAACGATAAACTTTCTCAATAAGTTTTGAACAATTGAATAATTGAGGACAATGCTTTGCGCTTGCCCTCAATTACTCCACACTTCCCGACATACAAGGGTAAAATTTATTACTTCTTGCTTGGGGGATGCGAAGTCTAACGGAAAAATCTGCAATTACTCGTTGGTAACATCGCTACCATCGGCATCAACATTGAGCACAGAAGAGATGTTTTTAGCTGTGGCGTGCTTGGCAATTTCCTTGACTTCTACTTGGATTTTGCTAGCGCGGGACAGTTTGAGAGCCGATCCGTTGATTTCCTTTGACATAATTGCCTCCAATTGTTGTAGTACACCCATTTAGCTGAAATATTCCCTGACTGTGACGTTAGGGCTTGAATTCTCAACTTTCACTAGAAGCCTAACATGAAGTCAATAAACTGCACAAGTAATTAATAATACTTTTCAATAAGCGGGCTGCAAGCGTACTTCGCAGCAGTTGCCAACCTAGTTGAGGATTAAGGGTGAATCCCTTCCGCTGCTTGATTCTGGAGGTTTAGCGAGTGCGGTTTAGACCGATCGACCTTTTAACTACAGCGGTCAGCGGGCGATCGCTTATTGATAAACTGATCTGAAAAGTATCAGTCTTTTTGAACAGAGGCATCTACCTTAAGGTAGAGTATTGTTTGTGAGAGTTAGGATTAAAACGAGCTACTATCTGATTAAGGGCGATCGAGAAAAACCAATTCCCAATCCCCAATTCCCAATTCCCAATTATCAATGAATCAATATTTTGCTACAGTTGCGCGCGGTTTAGAAGCTATTGCCGCCCAAGAATTAGAACGTTTAGGGGCGCAGGATGTCAAGCCCGATTTTACAGGAGTTTACTTTGCGGGCGATCGCGCTTTATTGTACCGCGTCAATCTTTGGTCGAGAACAATTTTTCGAGTGCTAATGCCGATCGCCGAATTCCGGTGTTACGACTCAGATAAGCTCTACCGCGAAGTCCAGAAAATCCCTTGGGACGAATACTTAGACGCTGACAATACATTAGCAGTCAACTGCACCGGTGGCAACGACAAGTTAAATCACACCCACTTTACAGCTTTGCAGGTCAAAAATGCGATCGCCGACCAACAGCGCCACCAATTTAACAAGCGTTCGAGTGTTGATGTCGAAAATCCCGATTTACTAATTAACCTTCACATCCATCGAGACCGCGCTATTTTGAGTTTAGACAGTTCCGGCGGCAGTTTGCACAGGCGGGGATATCGACCGGCAATGGGGCTGGCTCCGCTCAAAGAAACCCTAGCTGCGGCCTTGTTAGACATGGCAGAATGGACACCGGATTTACCTTTTTTAGACCCGATGTGCGGTTCGGGAACTTTGCCTTTGGAAGCGAGTTTAAAAGCCTTGAATATTGCACCGGGACTGTTTCGAGAAAAGTTTGGATTTATGACTTGGCGCGATTTTGACGAGCCTTTGTGGGATACATTGTGGGCGGAAGCTGAAAACGGCGAATTGCCTGAGCTTCCAGAAATGATCGCCGGGTGCGATCGCGATTCCGATATGTTAGATCAAGCTCGCACCAACGCCCAGCAAGCAGGCCTTGCAGGTAAGATTCAGTTTGCTCGTACCGAGTTATCCGAGTTAGAAGCACCAGCAGATAGAGGCGTGCTGATTTGCAATCCTCCCTACGGAGAGCGGCTGGGAGATGCTAGCGAATTGGGAGATTTGTACCAGATGTTGGGCGATATTTTCAAACAGCGTTTTAAAGGTTGGAATGCGTTTATTTTGACTGGAAATAAGGAGTTAGCGAAAAAGGTAGGACTCAGAACATCGAAACGAATTCCGGTTTTTAATGGGTCGATTCCGTGTACTTTGCTCAAGTATGAATTGTATTGAATATTTAGATAACATATTTTAGTACACTTCGTAAAAGCCAACATTAATGAGAAGAGGTTAGGCTGAATGAAAATCTTTGAACTTGACGGACACAAGCTCTTTTTAGGAGATGTCTTAGAAGTGCTTTCTAGTGAAATAAAAGACAACTCAATAGATCTAATTTTTGCCGATCCTCCCTATAATATTGGCAAAGACTTCAATGGTTTTCAAGACAAGTGGGAATTTGAAAGCGATTATTTAGAATGGAGTTATAATTGGTTGAACTTATGTGTTAATAAGCTTAAGCATAACGGCAGCTTGTATCTGATGGCATCAACTCAAAGTATGCCCTACTTTGATTTATATTTGCGCGATCGCCTAACAGTTCTTTCTCGAATAGTGTGGTATTATGACAGTTCGGGCGTACAAGCAAAAAAATATTACGGTTCTCTGTACGAACCAATTTTATATTGCGTCAAAGACAAACGAAATTATACATTTAATTCCTCAGATATCCTTGTAGAAGCCAAAACCGGAGCTGTTAGAAAACTAATTGACTACCGCAAGTCTACACCATCAGTATATAATTCTGAAAAAGTTCCCGGTAATGTCTGGGAGTTTCCGAGAGTCAGATATCGTATGCCTGAGTATGAGGAGCATCCTACCCAAAAACCAACATCGTTGTTAGAAAGAATTATCAAAGCAAGTAGTAATGAGGGTGACATTGTACTAGATATATTTTCGGGAAGTTTTACAACATCATTTGTTGCCAAGCAGCTTAAAAGAAAGTCAATTGGTATAGAATTACAAGAAAAGTATCTACAAATAGGATTGCGGAGGTTAGGAATTACCCCGGATGATAGTGAAGAGGATGTGATGTCTGAATTCAACTCCGGTGAACTTTCGCCAAAGCAGCTAACACTAAACTTACAAGTGTGATTAAAATGGAACATGAATTTACAAAAATAATTAAGAAAATTTTAGAGGATAAATTTGGCGAGGTGGGCGAGCAAATATTTACTGAAAGCCACCTAATTTTATATTTGAATATAAAGACTAAATCTGCAAATAAAGGCTCAAAATCAAGAGGAAGTTTTGCTAATTTATACGCTATCTATGTTTTAGTTGAAGACTATTTTGTAAAAAACTTTTATCTAACAGGGATGTATTCAAATTATGAAGGTGCAGTTTATACAAATATTTTTAAGAGACAGCGTGAATTACCATTCGGGCAAAAGCTTCAAAATCATGGGTTGAACCATAGGATGAATGAAGAATTTAAAAAATATTTTCCCACTTGTGGGTTCATCCCAATTTTGAGAAATCCGAAAAATAACAGGTATTGGTTTAACGAAAATTTATTAAAAGTTAAAATTAATGAGAATGAACACAATATAGCAGAAACAGTAATCCACATAATTGATGCTTACGTTGAAGCTAAGAGAGATAGCTTTGAAAAGTTTATTCAACTTTGTAAAGATGCTCAAAGATTGACAGAGGATCAAGTTAGAGAATTTATCAAACAAATGGTAGCGCCAACTGTAGATGCTAGAATATTTGAGATAGTCAGCTACAGTATTTTAAAATACTACTACAATGACCTAGTTATTTATTGGGGCTATGAACTAGACAGACTCCAGCCAGAAAATTTAAAGCTGTTTAAAACAGGTAGGACAAATGCTAATGATGGGGGAATTGACTTTGTAATGAAACCCCTCGGACGTTTTTTTCAAGTGACAGAAACTGTAGATGTGAATAAATATTTCCTAGACATTGATAAAATTGAAAGGTATCCGATAACATTTGTAGTTAAATCTTTAGATTCAGATATTGAAATTAAATCAAAGATTGAAGCACAAGCTCGCAAGCAGTATTCAATCAATGCTATAGTGTCGCAGTACATGGAATGTATAGAAGAAATAATCAGTGTTCCTATTCTGATAGAAAGATTTGAACAAGCTGTTGCCCAAGGATATTTAAGCAATATATTGAGCGAAATTATTAAGCAGAGCAGATTGGAATTTAATTATGAAGATGAGGAAGAAAGTCTGGAAATTGAACTATTAGACATTTCAGTAGAAGATGAATGATTCAGTAAAAAAGTTCGCTTGCTTTAGACAATTATTGTTTCCTTACCTTTCACACCTACACCGGCAACAAAGAAACGTGAGCGGAAACAATCTTCCACCCTTGAGGAAACTTCCGCCACATCTGACTTTGCCGCCCCAGCCGCACGACTCCATCCATCGCACGCCGAAATTCCAGCGTCACAGCCGCTGTGTCTGCACCGAAAGTCACGACTTTTAGATTGTACATTTGTCGATCGAGATTTACAACCTCACGCCCTTGACGAAAAGCCCTCACCTCATCGCCCCCGTACAAATTCTCCGTCACCCCAAACCGCACCACTTCCGGCGCATCCCAGAACAAGTTATCGAGAGTTTCAATATCATTGGTACAAAGAGCTTTTTCATATTTTAAGTACAATTCAGTTAACTGTGCCACCACAGCAGCATCATTGATTTCCGTCATAAATTGGTGATTTTAAAATTATTAATTATTACAATTATTGTTTGCAATAAGGACTAAAGTCCTTACTACAAACGCGGCTAATTACGGGAAATTAATGCTCAATCTTGAGCGAAATAATCTTGTCGCCTTTGCTAATAGCATTGACAACAGACATATCTTCAGTTTTGCCAAAAGTTGTGTGAACTCCGTCTAAATGAGACTGCGGAGAATGGCAAATAAAGAATTGGCTACCACCTGTATCGCGGCCTGCGTGAGCCATCGATAAAGTTCCTGCCAAATGTTTGTTCGAGTTGATTTCACACTTAATTTTGTATCCAGGGCCGCCTGTTCCAGTGCCTTGGGGACAGCCACCTTGAACCATAAAGTTAGGAATGACTCGGTGAAACGATAGTCCGTCGTAAAAACCTTTTTCTGCCAAGTCAACAAAATTCTTCACTGTATTCGGCGCATCCGCATCGAACAGTTCCAAATTGATCGTGCCTTTGTTGGTTTCCATAATAGCGCGGGTCATAATTTCTCCTGGCTTTCTAAAATGAGTGTGCTGTCTGCGTGTTAATTGCGGACTTCGCTTTGATAGCGACAGGTTTTAAGCTGTCGCTATATTTTGGCTTTCCGAAGTGTAGCATACTCCGCCAACTCTCATAGGACTTGTGCAGGCTTTCTGAGCAAACCCGGTTTCGGGCGAAATTTATCGTTACAAAGTCAATATTTTCGGAGAAACCGGGTTGCTTGGCCTCACTGCTATTTTAATTGTTGGTCACTGTTTTGCGATCGGGTTCTTCCTGCATATCATTCATATTAAAAATGAAAGGAACCCGACTCGAACCGCTGCCCATAACCAGCACTTTTGGCATCTGAGCGCCGCCGCTTCTCCAAGCTTCGATCGCCTCTTTTTGCAACACCAAATCGCCGCCTTGAGCCTTCAGAGTTTCTGCCAAAAGTCTTTGAGCTTCTGCCCTACCTTGAGCGCGGTTAATGTCAGCTTGAGCCTGTTGTTCTGCTTCCTGAGCAACATAAACAGCCCTTTGCGCCCGCTGTTCAGCAACTTGTTTCTCTTCCACCGCTTTCGCAAAATCTGTGGAGAATCGAATGTTGACAACGCTTGTATCAAGCACGATTACATCATACTTTGATAACCTTTCCTTAAGTGCACTATCAAAATCTCGTTTCAGTTCACTTCTTTGAGTGATAGATTGTTCAGCCGTTCTCAGTGCAGCCGCTGTTTTAAACGCTTCTTGCGTCTGAGGAGCAATAATCTTTGAAACTATATTCTCCAATGTTCCTTGAGTTCTTCTGACATCAACTATTCTCGCAGGATCGAGGCGAAAATTGATGGCAAAACTAGCATTTAAATCCTGAAGGTCTTTAGTAGCACTCTGGGCTGGAACTTCAAATTTTTGCACTGTTACATCGTATATATCTACCTTGGATATCAGCGGGGGCCTGAAGTGAAATCCCTCTAGCAATGCTCCATCTGTGGCTTTTCCTAAAACGCTGACCACCCCTGCTTCACCCGGATTGATGACAACAAAAGAGTTGAAGCCGAGGAGTAGCGCGACTACTAATAGAATTCCAGCGATTGCTGATGATATGTTCTGGAAATTTTGAGATTTCAAAATATATGCTCCTTTGTGATAATTCAATTATAATGGTTAAATGGATTGAATCGCCTCTAAAATCTAAAATTTAAAATTTTAAATGGATGGGTAAGCTGATGGTGGAAATTGTGAAATATCCTAGAACTTATCACATCGAAGGTTCGCGTTTCCAGCCGGGTGATGAAGACCTCGACAGCGTGCCGTTTAGCGCTATTGCCGATCGCCCTTTAATCATCGAAGAAAAGGTAGACGGCGCAAATACGGGCATCAGCTTCGCCCCAGACGGGCAAATGCTGCTGCAAAGCCGCGGCCACTATCTCACCGGCGGGCCGAGAGAAAAACATTTTAACTTATTCAAACAGTGGGCTTTCAGTCTCAGCGGCGTGCTGGGAGAAGTGCTGGGAAATCGTTATATTTTGTACGGCGAATGGCTGTATGCCAAACACACGGTTTTTTATGATTTTTTGCCGCACTATTTTATGGAATACGACGTGCTGGACTTAGAAACAAGTCAATTTTTGAGTACAGAATCTCGAAAAAAACTGCTTTCAGGATTGCCGTTATTGTCAGTTCAAGTGCTGTTTTCTGGAGTGCTGAAATCGCCCAAACAAATGATGCAGTTGATGGATAAATCTAATTTTATTCAACCCGGACATTTGAATCGGTTGCGTTTGTACTGCCGGGAAGTGGGATTAGATGAAGAGCGATGTTTGAAAGAGACCGATCAAAGCGATGTTATGGAGGGTTTGTATATTAAAGTCGAAGAAGATGGAATTGTTAAGGCGCGTTACAAATACGTGCGCGCTAGCTTTTTAACTGCTATTAAAAATGCGGAGGGACATTGGCTGAATCGCCCGATTGTACCTAATGTTTTGCGTCCGGGTGCTGATTTATTTAATTTTAGTTAAAATTGCTAATAGTCCGTTGAGAGTCGGCGGTTGAAACCGCGACTATACAAACAATGTCCGCCTCCGCGGACTCAAGAATAGAGGATGTTAACAAATCAGACTCGGCGGTTGAAACCGCTGCTACACAAACGATGTCCGCCTCCGCGGACTAAGAAAATACGTTATTAACAAACAGGTAAAACCATGACTACTTTATTGTCACAATCCGCAACTTGGACTTTTCCCTTTTGTCCCGAACCGCCCGATTGGTTCCTGGATTGGGAAAGCATTCAAAATCATTTCGATTGGATTCAAAACTTAGAAGGATGTCAGCAAGACCCGATTTATCATGCTGAAGGAGATGTGTTAATTCACACCAAAATGGTCTGCGAAGCCTTAATCTCTTCCCAGAATTGGCGACAGCTTCCTGTGCAAGAACGTTCGATGCTTTTTGCTGCGGCTTTGCTGCACGATGTCGCAAAACCGGCTTTTACCAAGATAGAAGAAAATGGCAGAATTAGCTCGAAAGGTCACGCCCGTCAAGGTGCGAGGATGGTGAGACAAATTTTGTCTCAATTCGAGCCGCCTGTGCAGTTTAGCATTCGGGAGACTGTTGGGGCGATCGTCCAATTCGGCAGTTTACCCATCTGGCTGCTGGACAAACCCAACCCGCAGCAGTCTGTCATTAAAGCCAGTCAAGTTGTGCGCTGCGATTTTCTCGCACTGTTAGCAGAAGCAGACGTGCGCGGGCGAGAGTGCGGCGACAGACAAGAAATCCTGGATAAAATACAACTATTTCGGGAGTTTTGTCAAGAAAATAACTGCTTGAATTCTCCGCGACAATTCCCCTCAGCACACAGCCGATTTATCTACTTCCGCAAAGATAACGGAAATCCCGATTACGAAGCATTTGACGATACTAGATGCGAAGTAGTTTTGATGTCTGGATTGCCTGGTAGCGGTAAAGATTATTGGATTAAAGAAAATCTGCCCCATCGCCCGGTAATTTCGCTGGACGCGCTGCGAAAAGAGATGAACGTTCGTCCCGATGAAACTCCCGGCAATGTAATAATGGAAGCCAAAAATAGAGCGCGGGAATATATGAGAGTGGGGCGTTCTTTTATCTGGAATGCTACCAATACTACTAAACAAATGCGCCAGCAATTAATTAATTTTTTTGCCGGTTATCAAGCGCGAATTCGGATTGTTTACCTGGAAGTTCCTTTGGAGGAAGTATTGCGGCGCAACAGTTCCCGCAACGCACCCGTACCAGAAGCCGTGATTCGCAAATTAGCCGATCGCCTAGATATTCCAGATATCACAGAAGCGCATCAAGTCGATCGAATAGTTAACAATTAATCGCCATTTTTATTTTTACCGCAAATATAATCGTTAGTCTTTCAGTTTGGTTTGATCGTTCGGACTTCAGTCCTTAACTTATTAATTATAAAATCATGGACTAAAGTCCACACTACGAACCTGAGGTTTGTAGTAAGGACTTTAGTCCGTTCTTAAGTTTGTAGAAAAAACTTCAGTCCTGAATTAGTGAATGAGTCAATCAAGGACTGAAGTCCTTACTACGAACCTTGAGTTTTATAATTTTCCTCAGTCCAGCAACGGGGCAGAACTTCCCCAGACGGAAACACCAATTTATCCTTTTCAAAAGTAGCCGGCTCTTGCTCCTCTTGACCTGCTTGACTTTTGCCCGCAACCTCTGTTTTTGTTGGGCTGACTAAAGTCTCGATATCAATGATTTCTATCAAGTCGCCGGATTCTTTTTCTTGTAAAAGCATAGTTTCTCCTTGTGAATTAATCGTGAGTTAGGGTTTGAGGACAACTTTGATGCAGTTGTCTTTTTTGTTCTTGAAAATCTCGTAAGCCTCGGGCGCTTCATCCAATTTCATGCGGTGGGTAATCACGAATGATGGGTCAATTTCGCCTTTTTGAACGCGATCGAGCAAAGGCTGCAAATAGCGGTGAACGTGCGTCTGTCCCATTTTCATGGTCAAGCCTTTGTTGAAAGCTGCACCCAAAGGCACTTTGTCAACAAAACCGCCGTAAACGCCGGGAATTGACACCGTACCGCCTTTGCGACAGGCGAGGATGACTTGTCGCAGGGCCGTAGGCCGATCGCTCTCCAGGCGCACAGCTTGCTTAGCTTTGTCATACAAAGCATCGAGACCGGTACCGTGGGCTTCCATTCCCACCGCGTCAATACAGGCGTCTGGCCCGCGTCCGCCGGTCATTTCGGTGACAGCTTCCCCGGCGTCCATTTCTTCGTAATTGATGATTTCAGCCTTAGCTGCGGCAGCCATTTGCAAGCGTTCCGGTACCCTGTCGATCGCAATTACTCGATCGGCTCCCAACATAAACGCGCTTCTGATCGCAAACTGTCCGACAGGCCCGCATCCCCAAACAGCAACAGTATCCCCCGGTTTAATGTCGCAGTTTTCGGCAGCCATATAACCAGTCGGAAAAATATCAGTGAGGAACAATACTTGCTCGTCAGAAAGTCCGTCAGGAATTTTCAAAGGGCCGACATCTGCAAACGGAACCCGCACGTATTCGGCTTGACCGCCTGCATAGCCGCCCGTTAAATGCGAGTAGCCAAAAAGTCCCGCCGGTGAATGACCGAACATTTTTTCAGCCAGCCCAGCATTCGGGTTAGAGTTATCGCACAGAGACCACAAATCCTTATTGCAAAAAAAGCAACTACCGCAAGAAATAGTAAAAGGAATGACAACGCGATCGCCTTTTTTTAAGTTCTTGACTTCGCTGCCGAGTTCGACTACTTCCCCCATGAATTCGTGGCCCATGATGTCGCCCGATTGCATTGTCGGGATGAAGCCGTTGTAGAGGTGCAAATCTGAGCCGCAGATTGCTGTAGACGTGATTTTCACTATCGCATCGCGCGGATTGATAATTGTTGGGTCTGGTACATTATCAACTCGCACATCATTTGCTCCGTGCCAGCAAAGAGCTTTCATTATTTCGTTTTCCTCTAGTTAACTACTAGCAGATTTTTGATTCTAAATCTTAAATTTACTCCGCAGCTAAATCAATTGGCAGGATGTTTTAATTTTAAGCATAAAAAATCTAGCAGCTCTCTATCCGAGGTATAATTTACAAATCTATCTTTCGGCTGTTTTAAATTACAAAGAAGTAGAGATTGTCAGACTAAATTGCAGAAGCTTTCGCGTTATTTTTTTAACACTTAACAGCTAACGGCGGGATGGCTGAGGTTGTTTTTGCCGATCGCCAGTCGCTGCTCTGTCATATCGTGTCAGCTCGATTAACCGCACGCGCGGCTCGTAGTGCGGACTTCAGTCCGCTCTTATACTGCGGACTGAAGTCCGCACTACGAACCATATAACTGGGATCGCATCTTGAGAATCGCGCACCCTGCTGGAGGAGGATTAATCGTCAAAAATTGTATCATTAGTTATAGCTAAAAGCCGAGCTTGCGCTAAAGTTGTTAAAGATCAAAATTTATCGATCGCCTTTTATGCCTTACACTGCATCTACCCCAACAGACCCCAGTCAAGCCAACATACCCAATGCCGACCACCGCCTACTAGAATTCACCAAGCTGACGCCGATGATGCAGCGGTATGTGGAAGTGAAAGAACAGTATCCCCACGCACTTTTATTATTTCGAGTCGGAGATTTTTTCGAGTGTTTTTTTCAAGATGCCGTGACTATTTCCCGGGAATTAGAACTGGTTTGCACTAGCAAAGAAAGCGGCAAAGAAATCGGTCGAGTGCCGATGACAGGAGTGCCGCACCACGCCCTCGATCGCTATACTTCTCAATTAGTAGAAAAAGGCTATGCTGTAGTAGTTTGCGACCAAGTTGAAGATGCCTCGATCGCCGCCCGCGAAGGCCGCCAAGTCAAGCGCGAAATTACCCGCATTCTCACTCCCGGAACCTTGACAGATGACGGAATGCTCAAGCCCCGACAAAATAACTTTTTAGCAGCAGTCGTAATCGCTGGGGAACATTGGGGATTGGCTTATACTGATATTTCGACGGGAGAATTCGTCACTACCCAAGCCGAAAGTTTAGAACAATTAACCTTAGAATTGCTGCGATTGCAACCTTCAGAAGTCTTGATTCCGACTAATGCGCCGGATTTGGTGACGATGTTGAGGCCCGGAGAGAAATCTGAGCATTTACCCGATTGTTTGCCGAATTCGTTTTGCTATTCTTTGCGATCGCAAATCCCGTTTACTTTGTCCGAAGCAAAACAGCGAATCCTGCAAAAATTCAAAGTGCGATCGCTCGAAGGCATGGGATGCGGACACCTTTCCTTTGCAGTGCGCGCCGCCGGCGGTTTGCTGCAATATCTCGAAGAAACTCAAAAAGAAAAATCAGTTGCTTTGCAAAGATTGCACACTTACACTCTCACCGATTTTCTGACACTCGACTACCAAACCCGCCGCAATCTCGAAATTACTCAAACCGTCAGAGATGGCGTGTTTCACGGTTCGCTGCTGTGGGCGATAGACAAAACCAGCACCGCCATGGGAGGCCGCGCTTTGCGCCGCTGGGTGCTGCAACCTTTGCTCAACATTAAAGGCATTTGCGCCCGCCACGACACGATTCAAGAATTAGTAGAAAATAATCCGCTGCGTCAAGATTTACAGCAGTTGCTGCGCCAAATTTACGACATCGAAAGACTCACAGGGCGCGCCGGTTCTGGAACCGCTAGCGCCCGAGATTTGGTCGCTTTAGCCGATTCTCTGTCAAAATTACCTCAATTGGCGGCGATCGCCAGTGAAGGGATTTCGCCCTATTTAAAAGCGCTGCAAAATGTCCCGCCCATTTTAGAAGAATTAGCAACTCAAATTCACGCTTATTTAGTTGACGAACCGCCGATTCATTTAAAAGAAGGAGGCTTGATTCGATCCGGCATCAATGCGATGCTTGATGAGATGCGCCAAACTGCATCAGGAGACCAAGAATGGATTGCAAATTTAGAAGCTAACGAACGGAAACGCACCGGAATTGCTAATTTAAAAGTCGGCTACAATAAAGCTTTCGGCTATTACATCAGCATTACCAAATCCAAAGTTGACCAAGTGCCTAACGACTACACGCGCAAGCAAACTCTTACAAATGAAGAACGCTACAGCACTGAAGAATTAAAAGAAAGGGAAGTGCGAATTCTGACGGCGCGCGAAGATTTGAATCAGTTGGAGTACGATATTTTTGCGAAATTGCGATCGGAGGTAGGAGAGCACGCGGAAATTATTCGCAACGTTTCCCGCGCGGTGGCTGCGGCGGATGTTTTGTGCGGTTTGGCTGAAGTAGCGGTTTATCAAGATTACTGTCGCCCGACTATGGTTGAAAGCCGGGAAATTAAAATTATTGAAGGTTGTCATCCGGTGGTGGAAAAGTCTTTACCGCCGGGATTTTTTGTCCCGAATTCGGCTTTTTTGGGTCGGGAAGCAGCGCTAAGTCGCCCAGATTTAATTATTTTAACCGGGCCGAATGCTAGCGGGAAGAGTTGTTATTTGCGACAGGTGGGTTTGATTCAGTTAATGGCGCAGATGGGCAGTTTTGTCCCGGCGAAGGCTGCAACTTTGGGAATTTGCGATCGCATTTTTACCCGCGTCGGCGCTGTGGATGATTTAGCAACCGGTCAGTCTACGTTTATGGTGGAAATGAACGAAACTGCAAATATTCTCAATCACGCCACGCCGAAATCATTGGTGTTGTTGGATGAAATTGGTAGGGGAACGGCGACGTTTGACGGGCTTTCGATTGCTTGGTCTGTGGCAGAATATTTAGCCAGCGAGATTCGGGCGCGCACGATTTTTGCGACTCACTATCACGAGTTGAATGAGTTAGCTTCGATTTTGGATAATGTGGCAAACTATCAGGTAACGGTGAAGGAATTGCCGGATCAAATTGTATTTTTGCACGAAGTTCACCCCGGAGGTGCTGACAAGTCCTACGGAATTGAAGCCGGGAGGTTGGCTGGTTTACCGCCGTCGGTGATTGACAGGGCGAGACAGGTGATGAAGCAGATTGAGAAACATAGCAAAATTGCGATCGGGCTGCGGAAAGGTGTTAAAAAAGAGGGTAAACAAGAGTCGGAGGGCCAACAGTTAGATATCTTTGACGATTAAAATTGTCAAATTCAGGACTTACGCATGGGGCTAGAAACCCGGTTTCTACGAAAAGTTTTCGCACGCGAACGAGAAATACACGAAGAAACCGGGTTTCTGAGGTCTACGGATGGGGCTAGAAACCCGGTTTCTACGAAAAGTTTTCGCACGCGAACGAGAAATACACGAAGAAACCGGGTTTCTGAGGTCACGGTGCGTCCTTTAATTCATCAGCCATTCCCCATCTAAAATCTAAAATCGTATCATTTGCCATTTTGCAACTTTCTTACCTCTTTGTGCACGCTCATCCCAATCTCCAAAGCCTCATTTAGCAGCCGCCCGTATTCACTAGCCCGATCGCTCACATCCAGCGCCATCAAAGCCGCCAAATTACTTTCAATATTAGCAAATAACTCGTAACGGCGGCCGATAAATTGCTGATTTTCCCGGAGAATCCTCTCTGTTTTTAAAGCACAAACCAAACTTTCTCTAGTGATTTGCAATGCTGCAATTGCATCTTGTCGATTAATTAAATTGGCTTGTAAGTTGCCAGCAGCCGTTAGGCGATCGATAATATCTAAAGCCTGAATCACCTCATGATACTTCTCAACTTCATCCAGCAGACCCGCCAGCGTTGCCAGAGGCTTTGCCTTCACCCATTGATAGACATTCCAAGCAACAGTAATCGCTAGCGATAAACCTAAAGTTATTTGTAAAACTCGAAGCAATATCTCAGCATCGCTAACGGAACTAACTTCATGTTTGTTGACCAGCAAAGCAACAGGGAGCGAGACAACAAGCGTCACGCAAAATATTAGCAACTCATGGAACAAAAAAGCAAAAAGCTTTTTGCCGTTCCGGAGTGTATCAGGTCGATAAAAATTACCTAAAAAACCGTCGCTCAAAGCTATTCCGCTCAAATCTTCCAACTCCTTTTCAGGAATTCTCAACTCATCCAAATCCGCTTGTATCACTCTTGCAAATCTCCTTAAATTGGCATGAATTAAAATCCTGCCAGAGACCTAATTGAATCCCACAGACTCATATAAAAATTGCTGTCTCGGCCTCGGAACAGTTGAAAAGCTTGTCCCGGTGCGCCAAAAAACGGTCTCAGCGTCCATCCCAACTGACTGCCCACAAACGCATACAGTCCCAACCAGAAGCGCAAAATATTGAGCCTGATGTCTTTGCCTTCGGCATCTTGTTCGGACAGAAAGTGCATTCCTTGATAAATGAAGTTTACCCCCAAAAATCCTGTGATTGCCATGATTGCAACATTCAACAGCAAATAAAAATTGTAATTGGTACTGCTGATCAGAAAAAATAGGCTGACAGGTGCAAATCCAAACAGCAAAACGCTAATCATCGCCATTGATGTCATCAACAATGTCAAATACTGTTCAAAAGTACGTTTTGAACCAAACATGACATTAAAAAAGTACAGTGTGGGAAAGCAGATAATCAGTGTCAGCAAGTAAAGTGCTGGCAACTTGATTGCTGAAACCAGACATTGCATCCACCACGTACTAGATGCACCTAATATCGCTCCGTAAATGCCAAAAAATATGGTACTAGAAATTAACAAACCAAAAATTTTAGATTTGAGCTTAACACCGTCGCGAATTTCTTCGAGAAACTGTTGCCGTTCTCGCAGCAAATACATTACTACTGAAAAATATTTCACGGGTTCTCCTTTTGAGTAATGCGACTCCGAGTCAGTCATAACTCAAGCTGAGTGCGATCGCCAATCTTGCCAAATCAGGGCACTCTATGTTAACCAATTATTCTTGCACCCAGCCCACCGCCAGCCCAGATGTAGAGGCGTCAACCGCAGATAACAGGCAGATAAACACAGATAAACGCAGATAATTTCAAGATAGCTTGCGAATGAGTGCAATCAGGTCTAATATGGCACAACTACTCCCGCTTTGGCTTGTTCTGACGATTTGACAGGTAAGTAATTGCAAATACAGTCAAAGCAATCAAAGCAAACGAGAAAATCGTTGTCAGCGTACCCAAAGCATAAAGCGCTGGGGATGTGACGTTGGTAGTCATACCAAAGATTTCTAGAGGTAGGGTATTGGTGTCGCCCGATGCCAGAGAAGTGCGCGTAAATTCATCGTAGGATAAGGTAAAACTCAGCAACGCCACCCCAACTACACTCGAAGCAATCAAGGGAAATACAATCTGCCAGAATGTCGTGACATCATTAGCGCCCAAATCGCGGGAGGCTTCCTCATAGGCTGGATTAAACCGCCCAAAAATTCCCAGCATGATTAAGAACGCAAACGGTATAGTCCAAGTTAGATGTGCTCCTAATGCCGAAGTATACCAGGCGTTTCCCCAGCCTAGTAAGTTAAATACTACTGCGATACCTAGGGAAATCAAAATGCTGGGGACGATCAAGCTAGAAATGGTGAGGTAAAAAATTAGATTCGATCCTTTGAAGCGCTGGCGAAATGCCATCCCTGCCATCATGCTGCAAATGACTGTCAACACCATGACAATCAATCCTAACGAGAGCGATCGCCAGAAGGCATCGGTAAAATTGCCTACTCGTTGTTCTTCAAACACCGATCGCATCCACATCAAGCTAAACCCTTTCATCGGAAAGGTTAAACTGCCTTCTGGGCCTTGTAATGACAGCAGAAAAACTGCGGACATTGGCCCGTACAGAAACAAAACAAACAATCCAAAGAATCCGGCTAGGAGATAATAGGATAGTGGGCGCTTTTTATTTTCCATGATTCCTCTACAGTTCCTTGCGAATATCGACGACGCGCAAAATAGCAAACACCATAATTAGTGTCACAATCAGCAGAATCACTGAATTTGCAGCAGCCAGGGGATATTGCAAACTCCCAATCTGGTTTTTAATCAAGTTTCCCATTGAAGCGACTTGTCCGCCGCCCATCAGCCGCACGGTAGCAAACTCTCCCATCACTAGCGTGACGATAAAAATGGTGCCGATCGCAATTCCCGAAGCCGACAGCGGCACAATAATTTCTTTCTGAATTTGAAACGGTGAAGCACCGGCATCTTCAGCCGCAGACACCAGAGCGCGATCGATCCGCATCATGCTGTTAAAAATCGGTGCCACCATAAACAGGCTATAGAGATGCACCATCGCCAAAATCACCGAAAAGTCGGAGAATAGAAACATTTCAATCGGCTTATCTGTGAGGTGCAATCCCATCAAAGCTTGGTTCAGCAACCCTTCCCTTCCCAAGAATGGAATCCACGAAATCATCCTAATAATATTCGATGTCAGAAATGGCACAGTACAAATCAGAAACAGAATTGTTTGCCACTTGGAACTTTTAACGTGAAACGACAGAAAATAGGCAACCGGATAACTGATCAGCAAACAAATCAACCAAACAACGGCTGCAAACTTAAAGGTATTGAGATAAGTGGCGAGGGTGACTTTGGATGTGAAGACTGTGATGTAATTCGCCAGTGTAAAACCGGGAACCATTGAGTAGCCGTTGAAGTTCCAAAAGCTGACGATAATAATTGCTGCGATCGGCAATACTAAAAACAAGAGCAGAACTAGGGTTTGCGGCGATACCAGCAGGTAGGGCACAATTGCTTTCCAGTTGAAAGGTTTAGCTCGACTGGGGCGAACTGGTTGTGAAGAAGCCGACTGGTTCTTAGTGGTTGTCATGCCGTTCAACTATGGTGAAATAATTCTCAAATACCGGGCATAATTAGCCCAAGCAGAAAGGTTTTTTATAGTTGACAATTGACACTTGCTCTGGGACATTTTTTATAGCTTACAGTTGACAGCCGACAGTTGTCACTATCTTTATTTCGCTGTCAAATGTCACCTGCTAATTATCAATTGTCAACTGAGCTGGGACAGTTTTTATAGTTGAAAGTTGACAACCGACAGTTTTCACTATCATTATTTCGCTGTCAATTGTCAATTGTCAATTGTCAACTGTTCGCGGTTTAAGCCGCGACAAACTCGTTCCACTTCTGAACCAAGTACGTCTGTTCCTGCATCACCGAGTTCCAGCAAGCAATGTTGGCAAAACGCTCCTGAAAAGAACCGCCATCCCGGAGTGCGCCCTTCGATTCAATCTTTTTGCCAAAGGGATCTAAAATGTCGATCGCCGCTGGTTTGCCTTCGTACCAGAAATCCCACTCCTCCGGCTTCATAAACTTGCGGGCAGTTTCTGGTGCCGCGCTGTAATAGCCCTGACGCCCTAAAAATCCGCCCATCCATCCATCCAGCATCCAGTTGAGATACTCGTAGGCTGCATCGAGAGCAATACCTTGTAAATTTCTGGAAATCCCAATACCACCGCCCCAACCGCGATAGCCTTCCTTGAGAGGAGCATAGACGCACTTAATCCCTCGCGATTTCACCGCTGTCACCGCAGGCGACCACATCGATTGCAGCACCACTTCCCCCGATGACATCAAGTTGACCGACTCGTCAAAGTTTTTCCAAAATGCCCGAAACTGTCCGCTTTTCTTGAGATCGATCAGCATTTCGGTTACTTTGTCGAGTTCTTCTTTGGTCATGTTGCCCTTGTCACCAAATTTCATCCTGCCTGCTGCTTCTAAAACCATCGCAGCATCCATAATCCCGATCGACGGAATATCCAGCAGTGCAGTTTTGCCTTTATATTTCGGATCGAGCAATTCTGCCCAAGATTCAATTTTCTTGCCAGTTAGATCGGGACGGTAGCCCAAGGTATCAGCATTGTATTGGAACGGAATCAAAGTCGCCCAATCCGTAGGCGTGGGTGAAAACTCCTTGGAATCTTTGTCTTTGACATACATCACCTTAAAGGGAGCCGTCCCCTGGGAACTGTTCACCTTTGCCCCTTCGGCGAACTTACCCGTCGTAAAGTAGGGAACGATTTTGTCCCAGTTTTTGATTTTCTTCACCTCGATCGGTTGCAGATTTCCTGATGGAAACACCAAGGGCAAACTGAAATATTCCCCATCAAAAATGTCGTACTGTTTGGGCTGAGTAATTGCGATCTGATTATTTTCTTCTGTGCCCAATGCCCGCAGTTGAATCTTGAAGCCCAAATCCTTTTCCGCTTGGGCTTTCATCTCTTTACTTTGAGCTGCTCCAGTGCCAATAAACCGCAGGGTGACATCTTTAAAGGAATTGGTAATGACCCCGGGTGCCGCGACGGTCGAGGCTTCTTTTTTGGGACTGCAACTTGCGGCTGCAACCATTGCTCCAGCAGCGAGTCCGGTTCTAATTACTTGACGGCGACCGATTTTTGACATTGGGATTACTGCTCACAAAATACAATAAATGTACAAAATGTCTGTAAAACAACCCGCGAAGAGGATTAACTATCTGGTGCAATAATGAATCTACAGAAGGCATTTCTAATGAGGAAGAAAAACGCAATCATCTTTTGACCAACTGAGGACAACCAACTGCCCTTCGCTCAGGGAATTACGCTTCCAGTCATTTGTGCGAGCTTTATAGAGCAGTTCTTGTCCAGTTGCCTCACCCATTAACGAAACTCGTGTCACATATCCGGTCATTTCTACAGCAGTGATTCGAGCGACAACCTGGTTGCCTGCCAACGTTGATTTGACTGGAATATCTGGGTTGTAAAGCTCTACATGAAGCAAGTCAGGACGAACTGAACAAGCTGCTTCTGTCCCAACGGGGCTGGCATAGCCTCGGCAGTAAAAGATTCCCAAATTCTCTATCTCTAGCTGAATCACATCCAGTTCACCGTCATTCATGACATTTTTGACTTTGCCGCTGAAGATGTTGTTGTCGCCCATGAACTTGGCAACAAACTGAGAGCCGGGACGATCGTACAATTCATCGGGAGTCGCAACTTGATCCAGCCGACCGTGACTCATGACAACCACCATGTCTGAAAGGGAAAAGGCTTCTTCTACGTGGTGCGTAACTTGAATAAATGTTAAGCCAAACTGCTTTTGAATCTTGCGCAGTTCCGTTCGCATCCGCACCCGCAGGTTTTCATCCAATGCGCTGAGGGGTTCGTCTAGCATCAACACTTGGGGACGGGTGACGAGCGCCCGCGCTAAGGCAATCCGCTGCTGCTGTCCGCCGCTGAGTTGGGTTGGTTTGCGATCGGCGGTGTGGCTCAGACCGATAATTTCCAGGAGTTCTCCCACACGGGCACGACGTTCTGCCTCTGGCACGTTCCGCATTTTCAAACCAAATTCAATATTTTCCCAAATGGTTTTGTGGGGAAACAGAGCATAGCTCTGAAACATCATGGAAGTGTTGCGTTTAGCGGCTGGCAAATCATTGACGCGCTGGTCACCGATCAGAACATCGCCGCTGGTAATGTCTTCGTGTCCGGCGATCATTCTGAGAACGGTTGTTTTACCGCAACCGCTCGGCCCCAAAAGACAACAGTATTTGCCTGCGGGAATATCGAGTGTAATGTTTTCAACGGCTGTCACGGAACCGTATTTTTTGGAGATCGATCGCAGAGATACCCCAGCAGCCGCCCCGGCCAAGGCCTGCTGAATATCGGTGACAGAAGATGAGTCTGTTCTGCTGACTCCAAGCGTTTTTCTTCCGGTGTCAATTGTCATGGTTGCTCCTATAGAAAAAGGATGGATTTCATGAAAACTGGTAGATTCTGCTGTGAAGTGCCTCACTAAGAATTGCTACGTACTTGTCACCATGCTTTTGGGCGGTTTTTCGTTAGGGTGAATTCACTTCAAAGAACCCCTAGAACTGGGATTTGTGATAGAGTAGACAAATCTTAGATTGTCTGCCAAAATTGTATACAACTTTTCTAATCTAAATTCAATTTCAAAAAAGTGTATTCAGATACAATTCAACATATATTTTCAGAAAAGCAAGTTTTGGGTCGGCAGGATGCCTGCACCACAAGAGTTATTGGAGATATTTAATGATTTGTATCGGTTGAATAAGAATGAGAAGATTACAAGTGGTCAATTTTGGCGTCTAATATATCTAGGGGGGCTAAAGGTATCCCTCCAATTAATCCGGCGATTGTAAAAATTTCCTGCCCAAGGTCAATTTATCTATGTCCGCTGCACAGCCGCCCACTCAATCCAAGTCAAAACCGAGCGAAGACTTGATCTACACGGAGCTTTACAATTCAATTCTGGAGCGTCGGCTGCCACCGGAAGCGAAACTGGGCGAAAATCTTTTGGCAGAGCACTATGGTGTGAGTCGCACGATCGTGCGACAGGTGCTGCAACGGTTAGCGCACGATCGCCTCGTCAAGTTGGAACCCAACCGGGGGGCATTTGTTTCGAGTCTGTCATTGGAAGAGGCGAAACAAATTTATCAAGCGTGGCGGCTAACAGAAGCAGAGATCGTCCGGGATGTCACCAAGACCATTACCCGCAAACAGATTGCCGTTTTGAAAAAACTGGTTGCAGAAGAGCGGCAAGCTTGCGAAGCACAAGATATTCCCCGGTTAACGCGGTTATCGGCTCAGTTCCATATGCAGCTTGCCGATCTGTGTCGGAATAAATTCCTCGCCCGGTTTATGAAAGAGTTAGTGCCACAAACTTCATTGGCGTTTTTTTATGAAGTTAAAAGTATGCCTATCTGCACCAAAGATGAACACAGTGAACTTTTAGACTACATTGCATCGGGTAATGAGGAAGCTGCCGTTGCCGCTGCGATGCGCCATCTCGATGGAATTGAGGCAGCCTTAAATGCCCGCGTGTCACTCAGAAAACCAAACAGTCTGGTCGAACTCTTAAACACTAGAATTCCCTCACTCTGCTCTACAAAACTTGGCTAAACTTATTCAAGTTTCACCGTTCAACCAGAATTCAGAACGGTTTGTTTCCTGCTTCAACAAAGGGCTTCATATCAAGTGAAATCTATTTTGGGTAGTCCTGCAAGACTAATGGTGTAATTCGATGAAACCCTTTCTGTATAAGGATTAATCGTGCGGAAAACCTGCGCTTGTGCAGGACTACCCTATTTTGAAATCAGACGGCTGCCATTGGCTGATTAAATCCCAGGCGACTGCCTGTTCAAGCCCGTCCGTAACGAGACAGATTTTTAGAGCTGGCTGGTAATTTTTTTATGGTACAATCATCTTGAGTTGTATACAAAAATCGTCTACTATATTTACATACAAAAACTGGTGTAAAAATTCAAGCCCATTAACAGTATAAGAAATTTTAGTTCTATGAAAATCAAGGTCATCAACCCAAACACAACAGCCAGTATGACTGAAAAAATCGGTGCTGTCGCCCGATCGGTTGCCAGTCCTAGAACTGAGATTATTGCCTGCAATCCGAAGTCTGGGCCTGCCGCGATCGAGGGACATTACGAGGAAGCCTTGAGTGTGGCTGGGGTACTGGATGAAATTCGCAAAGGAGAGGCAGAAGGCATGGATGGATATGTGATTGCTTGCTTTGGCGATCCGGGACTGCTGGCAGCACGGGAGTTGGCAAAAGGGCCTGTGTTGGGAATTGCCGAAGCCTCCATGCACGCTGCCTGTTTTGTCTCAACCGGATTTTCCGTTGTCACAACTCTGGGACGGACAAGGACGATCGCTCAACATCTGGTTGATAATTACGGGATGACGCGGTTTTGTCGCAAGGTTCGGGCGATCGACTTACGCGTATTGAGTTTAGAAACCTCTCATGCGAAAACTGCAATTTTGCAAGAATGCCGTTTGGCGCTGGAACAAGACCATTGTGGCGCGATCGTGCTGGGCTGTGGTGGTATGGCTGATTTACCGATGCAATTGAGTCAGGAATTAGGAATTCCAGTTATTGATGGGGTCAGTGCAGCAGTCAAATTTGTGGAAGCATTAGTGGGTCTGGGTCTAGGAACCAGCAAGGTAGGCGATCTGGCATATCCCACGTCCAAATCTTAATTTAAGGATGTTTCTTTAATTCAATCAATGAAACTAAAAGGGATCAACATGACTAGAGGTTGAATATTTCTGTCAATTTCTAGTCAATTTGGTCATTTGATAGTCAATTTGTACTCAATTGATACTCAATCCAACCCCTTGACTCCCGTATTTCCGCCAATAAAAAACCTCAAACCGTTGATTTATCGTAGGTTTGAGGTAATTTACTTAAAGAGCGGGCAGCGGGAATCGAACCCGCATAGTTAGCTTGGAAGGCTGCGAACAGAATCACGGCAAAGCTTTACACAGCAAAGATTCTAAAAACATTCGCTTTTAGCTTTGGTGTTACCGTAGTCATTCCGTAGTCAATCTGATAAAATTGGTTGGTCAAGTTTGAGTAAAAGTACATGGCTAAAATTCCTGAATCTGGTGGCAAAGCTTCTCACGGTTCGGTTGTGGTGGCGACTCGCGAGGGCCGACTGCGACTGCAACTGCCAAGACATTTGTATGGGGGAGAGCAAAAATACTTATCTTTGGGGATGCCCGATACTGCCGAAAACTGGAAACTGGCAGAGGCCAAAGCACAGCTAATTGAATCCGATATCAAGTTTGAGCGGTTTGACCCGACACTCAGCAAGTACAAACCGCAAACTCACTTGACTGTCATCGAAACCATCAAGCCCCAACCGGAAATAACTTTCTCCCAGTTGTTTGTCAAATATTTGCAGTACAAAAAGCCCACGGTCAAGGAAACAACTTTTAACTACTTGGTCACGGGTATTCAGAGTTACGTTGACCGTTGCCCTTATCAGGCAGTGTCGGCAGAGAATGCTTTACAGGTGCGACAGTGGCTGCTAGACAACACCACTAGCAGTATGTCTAAACGGATTATTACCCATTTAAATGCTGCTGTTAAATGGGGGATTAAGTTTAAGGCTATCAAAGGCATTGCTATGTCGCCGTTTGAGGGGATGGCTACTGAGTTACCTAAGCACAACTGGGAAACAAACCCAGAGCCTAATGCTTTTTCGGCGGTAGAGAAACAGCTAGTATTAGAGGCTTTCAAGAGTCATAGCGGAACTTGGAATGGTAGGGGATACGCAGGTCAAAAGCTTTGTTTTTACTACCCGTTAGTTAACTTTTGGTTCTTAACCGGGTGTCGCCCGTCTGAGGCGATCGGGTTGAGATGGTGTGATGTTGCTTCAGACTTTTCTCACATTGTGTTCAACGGTAGCATTCAGCATCCGGGCGGTGTCGAGACAAGGGTTGTGGGCAGCAAGAACAATAAGCAAAGGAAGTTTTTCTGCAATCAAGAGCTAACCAGTTTGCTGACAAGTCTCAAGCCTGAATCTTTGCCTGATAGCAGTCGCCTGGTGTTTCCGTCTCCTATTAAAGGGGGTGCTATTAATTACAACAATTTCTGTAAGCAAGTTTGGGATAAGTTGGTTGACCCGATTACTGACGGGATACGCTACCAAGAACAGGACTATAAAAGGACTACGCCGTATTCTTGTCGGGATACTTTTATCAGTGAACAAGTTGCTAAGGGTGTGCCGTGCGCTGTTGTGGCGCGGTGGTGTGATACGTCGGAGAAAGAGATTAACTCTAAGTATTTAGATGGCAAAATTTTGGAACATCTGCGTCCGCTGTGAGGCTGTTAGTATGTTGATTCTACGGGCAACTTTTCCGAAACAAAACTTTACAGTCGCACCCATTGACAAGTGGCTGTGAACCTGCAATCGTGAGTAACTAAGGAAGACGACGCGCGGTAGAGCGGTGTTGGCACACCACACTAACCACGACTTCCCCAAACGTTTTGTACCAACAGTTTGGAGCTAAATCATTATGCCTATTTTCAGGCGATTGACTTCTTTGTCGATCGCAATTCTTAAAGGTTGTGGGGTTCATTCATGAGTGAACCCCTAGCCAGTCGCCGTCGTATTGAGGGCTTGAAAGAGCTTGCCTATGCCTGCAACCTCACTAATGACCAAGCTCGAACCTTCGGAAAACTCTCCAAAACCTCTACATGGGAATCACTTTTAAAATCCCACAACCTAGAGTACGAAACGAAACCAGAAATCTCCGACAACATCGTAGCGACCGCTCCCCAGGAAAATCCTCATCAGATTGACTTCTTTGAATGGGTAGATTTTGGGCAACTTGTCACACTCACTTTTGCTTCAGTGGGACTGTTTGTGTTGCTGATGACTTTGTGGCCTAGAACTCTCAATCTGATACCCCGACCCGTCCGCATCACCATTCAAATAGGAGCCAAATAATCATGGGAGTAATGACAACCTTATTCGGTGGCGGCGCTTCCGAAGCAATCACCAGCAAAAATGAGAAACTCTCTGCACCAACTGATGCCAGCGTAATTACGCCGCTAAACCCCGGCAAGTTCAACTCCATCCGTTCCATGCCAGTCTGCGACACGCCACGCTACTTCACATCTGAGGAAGCGGACGCCATGAAGGAGTTGGCGAAGGAAAAGACAGATGGTGCACGGCAGAGCAAGCGAGCTTATGGCGCGATGGTCAAGATTGAAGAGGCTGACGCAAAAGTCCATAAAGAACACCGTAAATATGAGAAAGGTGTCGCCGATTTCGAGCTAAAAAAGAAACGTGCTGATGCGGGTTTGGCTAAGCACCTGCACGGATTACGCCCTGGTTATGCCAGGCTAGGTTTCGGGATTGAGAAGGCTGAAAGCAATGCTACGGCAAGGATTGAAGCCATCAAGTCCAAGCTGCTAGGCGGGGGTGACAAATGATCCAGGCGATCGCACTAGGTAACAGTTTTTTACTGACTGCGATTGCCTCCAGTTTCCTTTGCTGGATGGCATCGCTTCACTCTTCCCTACTTCTATTTGTGCAAGCATTATTTGCACTCAAATTGATAATCAGCATCTGCGCTTGGATTCTAGACGATGCCATTGTGGCGATACTCAAAATCAACTTATTGCAGTTGCGCTTCCGGCTGATTGCCAGCACCATCGGGGCTTTAGTTGGTGTGGGGGTGATGCTATGTCGCTCCTAAAGGTTTCGGTGCTGTCTATCTCCGGGCTTACCCTCTGGTTAGCGCCGCCATTCATCTTTTCTCGAAAAATCCCTTTGCATAATTTTGTGCAAGGTATCGCCCTGGTGTCTGGTTTCGCTTGCTGTTTTGAAGCGCGACGCTGTGCCCTGAAACTAGCCAAAGCTGAGGAATTCGAGGCTATGAAAGATGCCGCCGTGGCCGCTGACTTGGTGGACGAAATCAGTACATCGGTTTACGTTAGCGAACAGCAGCGACGGAACGAGGCAGAACTACTCATCGCATCCGATGGCAACCGAGAACTGCTAGAACGCGCTCTAGCACTGAATTCTGAAGAAGCCGACAATGAGAACGTTCAGCTAGTCGAGAACGCAGACGACGAACTCCGAGAGCGCATCCTGCAACTGCAAGCCAAAGGGTACGGCAAGGCAAAAATTATCCTAGATATTTGGGGAGTGTCCAAGGGTGGCTCAGACAAATACAAGGCTGCTGAGGCTGAGTATAAACGCTTAGTCGGAGAGGGTTAACGTATTAGTTTTATTGGTCGTTTTTAGAGGCTATTTTGAGGGTTACAAGTTGTGATCGACCACTTAAATGATCGGTAACTCTCATGTACACCTGTAAGCGTTTCTGGGTAAGTGTTTCGGGTGTTACAAGTTGTCGCGGAACATTTAAGTGTTCCGAGATCGCACCTAACACCTCTGGTAATTTATTTTTGGAAGCTACCGACTCGCCACTTTGCCCAACTTCTTCTAGAATGGAACCACGTACTCGTTTGAAAATAAACCCCCTGTTTAGTTGTCGGCCAAAAGAAAGGGAAGTAGAGCGAGTGCATACGGAAAGCAGGAGAGAGGTGGTCGAGAGTCTTGGAGCCCTGTTTGCCTAAAGTATTAGCCAACCCTTATCCAGACCGGGGTTAGGTGACAGAAGCCTGTCGCCTATATTCTTTAATGGCTTTAAACATTTAAATCTGTGCAGAAAAACTGTACAGACAGCAAAAAACCGTTCCCTTTTTAAGTTTGGCGACCTAAAAGAACGGCTTTCTGTAATCCACAACCCGTCCAGAGGACGGATAGTTACTCACTACCATGAATAATCTGGTCTTAATCTATCATGAATAGCTTTGATACGGCAAATAATTTTTCTGAGCATCAAGCTTTCATTAGCGAACACCTGCAAGAATTGCTTGCCTCTAGCCCGCCACATATAAGCATTGAGACTAAACTCCCCTTCTTCAAGGGCAACTGGCACTCTGTAAAGGGTGAGGTGCTTTTTGAGATTCTCAACCCAAAAGTCACAGCGACACAAAGTGGCACGGGCGTTAGAGCCGGGAAAGTACGCGCAAATCTTGACGATTGTATGGAGTCCGTGGCGTTAGAGTGTCACGGTCGCGTCAAAGCTACCAGTGGCCCGCTAGCCAAGAAGGGTAAATATTTAAACTCGAATGGGTATTACGACAAGGCTGGACGGTACACCAAGATTGCTTGCCGTCCGACGTTTCTATTGCCGACAATGGAAATGTGGCAGACGATCGCCGACCGCTACGGTGTCGCCGTCCCTGAGAATCCCGTTTTAATTGGGCAATACAAACTCGCGATCGGATTTTGGGGATGGGTACGCGACAACAATATCCCTATTCAATATGCCGAGGGTGAGAAAAAAGCAGGGTGTTTGCTGCTTCTCGGTTATGCAGCGATTTCTCTAAATGGCATATGGATGGGCCGGCGGGTAATTTACCGCGAGTCAGACGGCAAAAGAATCGGCGATAAGCTACATGACGACCTGCAAGAATTTGATACGCCAGGACGCGACATCACCTTTATTCTTGACTACCGCGCCGGCAATTATTTTCAGTCTGTAGAATTCAAAGCCGCCAGAGCTACAGCAAATTGCTTGCAAACAGCGATCGCCAAAATCGCACTATTGCCGGGGCCCGATAAGGGCGTTGATGATTTTGCCGTCGCGGGCGGTGATGTTGACGCGGTTATTGGTGCCGCTAGAATCATTGATGAAGTTCAGAAGCAATTTTATTTGTGGCTAGCCAAGGAAAACAAGAAAAAAGCTTGGGCATTAACTCACCCGATCGCGTGGGAGTGCAACCAGCGATATCTTGATATTCCGTACCCGGACTCAGGCCTTATCTGCATCAAATCGCCAAAAGGCACAGGAAAAACCTACGCGCTCAAAAAGCTGATCACTAAAACTCACGCAGACGGGCGAAAAGTTTTGTTACTTACTCACCGGATCGTACTTGGGCGCGCAATTTGTGAAGCGGTCGAAATACCGTGGATTGAAGAAATGAACAGCGACGGCGATCGAAAACTCGAAGGAAAAGCTATGGGTTTTGGGTTGTGCCTCGACAGTTTGCACCCAACATCTCAAGCAGCCTTCGATCCTCTGGCATGGGAAGGCGCGCTAGTTATTTTTGATGAGGCTGAACAGATCGTATGGCACGGGCTAAACTCTGCAACTTGTCGCGAGAATCGTCAACAAATCCTTAGCACCCTGAAAATTTTATTAAAATCCGTCTTGACTACGGGCGGTACGGTGATTTTACAAGATGCCGATCTAAGTGATTACAGCATTGATTTTTTTCGCGAACTTTCCGGTGTCGATGTCAAGCCGTGGGTTGCAGTGAATCATTACAAGCCGTCTGAGCCTTGGAGAATCAAATTTTATGACACCCAATACGTCAAGGCTCAGACTCAAGATAATCCTTCAGGCCTTCTCAAAGATGCAGTCGCAACGTTGACTATTGGCGGCAAAATCTGGGTAAGCACCGACTCCCAAAAAGCTAAGAGCAAATATGGCAGTAAGAATTTAGAGAAATATTTCCGATCGCGCTGTCCTGGTAAGAAAATCTTGAGAATTGATGCTGAGACGGTAAGCAATCCCGATCATGATGCTTTCCAGTGCGCTGAAATAATCGACAAAATACTAGGGGACTACGATATTGTGATTTGTTCGCCGTCGCTGGCAACAGGAGTTAGCGTCGAGATACGCGGTCACTTTACCGCAGTTTTCGGGATTTTCCAAGGTGCAATCTCTGATAATGAGGTTCGTCAATCTCTGGCAAGGGTACGGGAACCGGTACCGAGATTTATCTGGTGCCGCCAAATTGCAGTCGGAAAAGTTGGCAATGGTGAATCAAACTACAAAGCCGTCGCGAACTCGACAGAGAAAGATGTCCGCTACAATTTACGGCTACTCAAAGATTTTGATTTTGATATTGATGCAGCGTCCGATCCGGTTGTCCTGAGATTTTGGGCAAAATATGCAGCACGGATTAACGCGGCGATATGGGATTTTAGGGAAACGGTGCGCGAGGGGCTTGAGGCTGAAGGGCACATCATCAAAGATTGCGGTGATGATGACGCTGGCACTACCGGGGAACTTAGCGCGCTAAGAATTCTCAATCAAGTTGAGGAAGCCGTCGCAGTAGCTAGTGCTGAGGATATCGATCGCAAAGAATTTGAGGCTTTAGAAAACCAGCGCACAAAAACCGACACCGAGCGGCATCAAGAAGAAAAATTCAGACTGAAGGAAATTTACAAAACGGAAGTTACGCCAGAACTGCGACAGCTAGATCAGGATCGGTGGCACGGGAAAATTTATCTTGAATATCTGCTTACTCATAATAAAGATTTCTTGATGATGCGTGACCGCAAACACATTGACGGACACATCAAGCGTGGGGACGGAAAAATCTGTCAGCAAGATATTCGTTTACTCTCTGGCAAGGTCAAAGCTCACGAGATTTTAAACACCTTGCAATTCTGCGACCCTGACAAAGAATGGAGCAACAAGTCGCCAGAGGTTCTTGAGTTCGCGGCTAAGGCCTTGAGATACAAAGACGACATCAAAGTTCTGACTGGCATAACAGTTACACCCAAAAAAGCATTAGAGAATCCGATCGGGATTGTCAGCGCTTTTGTTTCTCAACTTGGCAGAGCAGCGAGTGGCGAACAGCGACGTGTCGGTGAGGAGCGAGTGAGATTTTATAAGTTTGGCCGCGTCGCAACTGCGAGCATCTACAATAGCGCTGGCAACAAAATTGCAGAACCCGAAGGATTGCGATCGGAGATTTTTGAAGCTTGGCAAAAACGAGATGAGCTAGCTTTATTTGAATTCCAGCAGCAAGGTGTCGCAATGGTTGAGGCTGATGTCACAGTACACCTCAAAACCGCACAGTATATGGTTTCTCTCGAAAAAACACCCGATTTAGCTCCAAAAATCGAGTTTGTCACACCTCAGACTATAGATATAGTAAAAACACCTAGTGTGACAACAACCTCTACCATAGAAACTCCCATAGAACCCGCGACGGAACCGACGGAACTACAGCCGATACCCATAGGTAAGATGGGATGGATACCGCGTTGGGGTAAATGGGTGCGGGCAAGCTTCCTAGCAGTTACAGACGGCACTCAATACCGGATGCTGATAGAGGAAGTCGGGAACTTTAGAGAAGCGCTGGCATGGCCCAAGAAAATCCGATGGGATGACGCAGCGTTCTAAGTTAGCCGCCGATCACAAAATTGGTCAATCTGGCAGCTATCTGGCAGCTATCCTGCTGTATAGGTAGGCAGGGAATGCAGGCAGTGTCAGGCTTTATGACCGATTTCAAGACTCTGTGTACCATCTGAGATACCGCGACGGCTGAAACCGCGTAATTAACACCGCTGTACTTCCGCCGTGACAGGGTGATAGTTTTGTTTATCACCGTTATTTATGGAAACGGCAATGACTAAAGTTAGAAACACCGATGGCAAGTTTGCGGTTAAATCAGATGTTCCCCGTAAAGTGCGGTCAGTCAATCTTACGGATGATACTTGGCATTGGTTAGCTGTTGTGGCTGAGAAAGCGGGAATGAGTCGGAATGATTATTTAGAAGCGCTAGCTAAAAATAACCCCATATCAGAAGAGTCTCAATAGCGTAAGACAAATAAGTAAGACAACGTAAGACTGTGTTGTAAGATGATTTGTTTTTATATGTCTTACATTTTGTCAATAGTGTCTTACTATAGGTGTAAGACGATAAACAGAGTGTAAGACAATGACAGAAAAAACAATGCTTAATTTTCGATGCCCTGCTGAATTGCTGGATGCGATCGACGCGCTAGGACAAGAACGCTACCCCTCTGAAACCGCCAAACACGGCTGCGACAGAACCAAGACTTTGCTCGACATTGTGCGGGCTGGCATTGAGGCTTTATCAGATGGATTTGTTGTCTTACCAGTGTCTGATAAGACCGTAAGACATAGTAAGACAGAGAACACGATCGACATCGAGGCAAGGTTTGCCACCATTGAGGAACGGCTGGGAAAATTGAGGACCTGAGTGAACAACCGATATCGGAAACACTCAGGTCAGCCGAAACTGGATTACAGGACTTACGACTAGAACTAGAAAACGAATCTCTTAAAGAGGAACTGGCAAGCGCACAGGCGGATATCAGCACTCAAGCTTTTATCATTGCCAGCGGCCGAGAGGCAGAGGAAACCTTGCAGCAGCAACTTGAGGCAAGTGATGCAATTATCCGCAGCAGGAATCAAGAAATCGCAGCGCTAAATTCCCGACTCGCTGGCAAAGATGAAATAATCGCAGAGGCGGCCGAACAAATTGAGCGGCTAGAATTTGAGCTTGCCAGCCGACCGAAACAAAATTCTAAAAATCCAGAACCGCTCAACCCGATCGAACTCACGAAAAAACTTAACGCACTCATTACCAAAAGAAATAAATTTCTTGCGACCGAAGATGTAGCGAGAATTTTAAAAGAATAAGCGCACCTTATCCCCGCAGAATTCCCGATCGCACTCCCAGACAATGAAGCTATCGGGAACCGCGACATAAGAAATTCTGAACCATTGACAGAACCGCCGGAACCTGCAATCTTTAAATCAAGGAAGATGTTGCGCGGTAGCGAGGCTCTATCAAAGCCCCACTAACCACGACTTCCCCAAACGTTTTGTACCAACAGTTTGGAGCTAAATCATTATGCCTATTTTCAGGCGATTGA